>NZ_CP028475.1:978214-1304285 GCF_003047105.1 Celeribacter baekdonensis | reverse complement strand
TCTGCGTGTGGCCAGACCTTGAGTATGACAATGCAAGATCCGTATTGCATCGCAGATAAAGCAGGGAAATCAGTCGAAGACTCCTTCTTTGTCGTCGATGGCGAATACTATGTTTTGAGCGACACCTATGTCGCGACGAATGGCAAAATGACACAATACCCGGACGAATGCCCGGTAACGAATTTCTACGTCGTGCCAGCGGTGCGCCTTTCCGATGGCAGCGTGCGGTCTACGCAAAGTGTTCCAAACAATATTCCATCACCGGCGGGCACTCCAGAGATTGTAGCTGAGAGCGCAGAAGCAGGAACCGCGCAGGCTTCCGAAGTGGTTTCTGGTGGGACGCTGGCGCAGAGTGCGAGTACCGGAAACGTGTCTGTATCTGAAGTGAGTATGACAGATGCGCCCAATGACACTGGAAAAGACGGAGACAATGCAGCTGTGACGGCGGGCAGCATCACGATCCACCGTGATGGTAGCGTTACAACGCCCAATCTTGGGCGCGTAAAATGAAACAACTCGTTCTCGGCCTTTCTGTGCTTCCATGCCTCGCATGGGGCCAAACCTATAGTACGTCTGGACAGAATTGGTCGGGAAGCTATGCGTTTCCGAGCGCATCTGACCGTAGTCTCGTGTTGCAGCAAGCGCAGGTGATTAACGACGCCGAAAACCCGACGGCTGCGGCACAAACGAACTACTACATTACAAACGATAACCGCACTGGCTACGTTGAGGTGACAACGGATGGTGATGTCACGACTGATTTGCAGATTGGTGACGAAATCGGTCAGCAGACCTATGCTGTTGGATCTCTAAACACAGGCACGACGGATGTGTCGGTGGAGGGCGATGGCAACATCATTACCGCAGACAACACGGCCGACAACAGCGGCTGTATTGATGCATCTATCTTGTCATCATTACAGACCCCTGAAGGCGACACCGCACCGGATGTGTCGCCTCTTTCGGTCCTTGATCTTGCCGATGCGCTCGCTGCTTTTGCAGCGGGAATATGTAATTAATCTTGTGTTTGGGGGCTACGTGAGACCGTTTCCATTCATCGCAAGTGTTGTCGCTCTCCTTTCAGGATGTGCCAGCCTTGGACAGGCTGTGGCGCCAATGGATCAGGATGTATTCATGGTTGATGGGCCACCCGTCCGCCGTGTCGAGACTGCATATGACGACGCGCTCGCGTGCATTGGCAACCGCGCACCGAGATCGCTGACCTTCGCGGTTGGTGCCATCAATGATGCGACCGGCAAAGAAAGCTATGCCGACGCAGGCAGCGGGAAAATGGTCACGCAGGGTGCCGGGGATATGATCCAGACCGCCCTGTTTAATGCAGGTGTGCAGGTCGTAAACCGGCGCGATCCGGCCATTGCTGCGACTGAGCACAACTGGGGTATCCGGGATATAAAGTCGATGAAGCCCGCGGATCTTTTCATCACGGGAAGTATCAACAGTCTCGATTTTATTCCAGGAGCCGGGGCGTCTGTGACCGTCTCGGGGGTTGGGCCGAAAGCGCGGCAGAACCGTTTGTTGGTTGGAATGGATCTGGCCATGACCAATGCGCTGACCGGGGAAATTGTCGCAAATATTGCAGTTCAAAAACAACTCGTTGGCAAAGAAATTGGCTTTGCGATTGGCCGGTTCTTTGACACCAGCCTCGTTGATATTTCGGCAGGCGCAATGGAACGCGAAGCCACCAATGCTGTGTTCCGGCAGATGCTTTACTACGGCGTATATCAGCTCCTTTTACAAGCAAGTGACGCAGCGGAAAGTGCTGGCGAATGCAATGCAAAGCTGACTGCGACAATTGCAGAAGACTTGGTCTGGGAAGATCCTGCTGGGCGCGCATCCTTGCGGGCAATTGCCTCAGAGGTAGAGGCGGCTCGTCCGCCTTCTGAACAAGAAGTCGCTGAGATGCGTGCAGAAATGACGACAGCCGCTCCGGTTGAGCTGTCCGCCGAGGCACGCAAGCTTGCCAACAACGTTACGACACAGGCGGCACGCGCCATATCGATGTTTGATACTGTCGTGTCGGAGAAAAATGCTCAGGCCGCGCAAACAGCCTTTGAGAAGGGCAAAATCTACCTGTCCATTGCCATTCGCGATCTGCGCGCTGGGGCCAGTGTGGGTTTGACTGGTCCCGTAGGCGATGCCGCCGCGACGCTTGTCGAACAGGCGATCCGCGCAGGCTCAGCCGCAGAAATTGCGCTCGCTGTAAAAATTGCTCCGAAGGATGAGGAAGAGGCTGTGATCGCGCCCGAAACGGCGACGGATCCGGCGCCCCCATCCAGCCCGGCTAAACCATCAAACGTGGAGGGAAAGCCATGATGCATCCTTCTACATCCAGTTTTCTTTGCGAGACCCGCAAAGAAAGGTTTGTGGTCATACACCACAACTCAAACGGGGCCCTCGAATATGCCCTATTTAAGGACGGCCTGTTCTCGAGGGAAGAACAGGCACAAACGAGGACATCACTATGAAAAAGCTTCTTGCTACTACCGCCGTCGCACTGATCGCAATGTCGGGCGCAGCGTCCGCACAATCCGTTCTGGAGCGTGTGCTGACTTCTTTGGATGCAGCGACATCCACAGAACTGAACGGCACTTTTGCGAACATCGCTGAAAACCTCGGCGGTGGAACGACAACTGCATATATGGATGCAAACGGCGATATCATTTCTGAAGGTCAGTATGATATCCTTTTGAATGCTGCACTGGATTCGATCGATGCACTTGCTGGGACAGGAACCATCATCGGCTACCAATATGGCAGTGACACCTATTCAACTATGGCTGAAGCTGTAACTGCTGCTGAGAACGATATTGCTGACAATTACACCTCGTTCCAAACGCAAGGTGGCGGCATCGACGGTTCGATCACAAACGTCATCGAAGGCGTGACCAGCGCTATTGCTGATGCGACCCAGTCTTCGACAGCGGGCACTACGATTGCATATGAATTCAACTTGCCGACCTACGATCTTGGTGCTCTGTCCACAACCGCACTTGGCGCTGTGAACACCGGCGACATCACTCTCGGTGTGAACTCCACCGTGGATGACGCAAAAACCACGTCGACACAGGCCGTGTCCTCTGTGATGCAACAACTGGGTGGTACTGTCGATAACGGCGCTCTGGTGCTGAACATTGCATCGAACATGACCGCTGTTGATGGTTCGATCTCCAACACGATGAACAACGTGAACGGTGTACTTGCATCCGCGTCGACAACTGCACTTGGTGCGGTCAACACCGGTACAATCACATCGGGTGTGAATGCTGCTGTTCAGGGCATCGTCGGTACTTCGGGTTCAACCACCAACTAATCTACGCTTCGTAGGTTGATAAAGCTAAGGGAGGGGGCAGTCATTGCCCCTTCCACATATAATAAGATTGAAAGGTGGTAGGTTATCATGACTGACACATCTGTTCCATGCGCTCTTCAAAAATGACATGAAAATTACAAATAATCAGTTCAAGACGATCATAAAAGACTGTGTGGCGAGGAATGACATCTTCGGCGCGGAATTAGTGTGCGCAGAGGTAATTAAAAATGGGAGATTATGCCAAACCGCGCGCATAATGAAGTCAAAGTTAGAAAAGAAGAGAGATGCTGCGAATGCAGGGTTTGCAGAACTATTTCGATCTTATCGCTCCTTTCTAAAGGATGAACGTAATTCAGAAGCACTTAAGTGCTGCACTGAAATGAAAAAAAAATATCCTCATATGTGGAGTGCTTGGGCCTGTCTAGGTGAAGCATTATTAATAGTACATAGTTACAAACTTGCAGAGTTTGCGCTTGTTCGTGCTATTGAATTGAATCCTTATAATAAGAGTGCGTCGCTTAATTTATTAACTTGCTTGGTCGAAACGCAAAACGTAGTTGCTTCTGCTACTTATGCGCAAAAAATATTGGATATTTGGGGTGACTCCGTCGAAATAAGAAGGACTTTGCAGAGGCTTCATTCCGGCACTGGCGACAAGTCTGCTGAAAAAAAAGACCTTGAGTTTCTACTGTCCAAAATGCCTAATGATGTTCCATCTCTCGTAAGACTCGCGGAAATCGAAAAACTAGATAAGCAAAGCGATATCTATAAAGTATCAGTCGAACTGCTTAATTCCGAAAAAAGTGTAAAAACGTCGGTTTCTTTGTGTTGGTTGATAGCAAAACTAAGTGAAAGAAGTGGTGACTATGCTGAGAGTGCTGCTTACCTAAAGAAAGGCGCGGCATTACAGTTTGATCCAGAAAAAGACAATCTTTCTCACTATAGAAAGCGTTTTGAGGATTCTCTTGAGCTGGCATCCTTTCGTGGCGTGGTAGACTCTGAAATCCCCTTTACACCTATTTTTGTTGTCGGACTGCCCAGGTCCGGAACTTCATTGATGGAACAACTCTTATCTGAGGCAAAAGATGTCACTGGCGCTGGAGAGTTGCCTTATTTTACGAGAAATCAGCACGCTTCTGATGACAAAGGCGTATTGTCTGAGCGACTATCAATGATCAGGGCAAACTATTCCCGTGATGTTCATATGCTGGCAAAAGATAGATTTGTTGTTGATAAAATGCCTCATAACTTCTTATCGATTGGCGCTATAAAACGTGCCTTTCCAGAAGGTAAGATCATCTACATGAAGCGTGACCTTCGTGCGATTGCCTGGTCGCAATTTAAAAGTAAATTCAGTTCGGATGGACTGGCATACACTTACAATGAAGGTTCTATAGTAGAGCACTTTGAGTTCTATATGTCTGTTATGGATAGGTGGGCAGAGTTGCATCCACAGGACTTTTTGGAGGTTGATTATGATAAAATGGTTGCAGATCCTGCTTCATATTTACCCCAAGTGTTTCAATACTGCGGTTTAGAGTTTAATGAAAATTATTTAGATTTTCATAAGAAAGGCAAGGTCACGTTCACCGCCTCTGTGGATCAGGTCCGCAAGGGAATTTATGGCGGTAGTTCTAATAGTTGGAAGAATTATGAACCATACTTTTCCGAATTTTTTGAAAAACTTACCAAACTTGAGATGGATCGCAAGCACTAGAGGATCAGTTTTACAGGAATTGTGAGCGGAAGGGGGAACCAATGAAAAGTCTATCCAGAGTTCCTACAGTTGTGGCGAAAATTCTTTTGGCGTCTGTTCCGTATAGCGTATCAGCATCTATCCTAGAACGCGTGCTTCCGTTATTGGATGTAGCATATCCCCATATCGAAGCGTCCAATATATCTGCAAACATTGCTGAAAACATAAGCAATCCAAACACTCAGAACAGAACGTTGGCAACTGGTGACCGTGCGACCATCGGACATGGCACGTCCGGCACTGCGGTCTTGGGAACCGCTGACGCCTTTGGTGTTTGGGTTGATCGAGATTGCCCTCATGAGATGCAGAGCGAAGGAGTTGAAATCTTGCATAGTTTTCGCAGTTTTGTCTCTCGTTTCTTGCACAGAATATGTCGCGGCCTGTCGCGCCGTCTGAGCCACAGCCTACCCAGAGTTGCTTTGAAACGAAGCAGATACCCCTTTGAGAGGTTTCCAAACCTGTGCGGCATTGTGATCTGCGTCCTTTCAGGACTGTCGCTTGCGGACCCTGCGTCAGCAGAGACTCGTCTTGAACGTATTTTTGCCGCTTTGGCAGAAACAGCGTTTGGTGCTGACGTCTTGTTTATGGTCAATGTTGCCGAAAACACGTCAAGTTTTATGAGCCAACCGGCACGTCTCAAATCCGGACAAACTGTCGTCATCGGATATGACACCGTGGGTGCGCCCGTCATCGCGCAATCCGACGATTTTGGCGTGACTGTGACCGCGGCGCAGGCTTTGGAGCTTGAGCGTGGTCTTCCGCCTGGTTTCTATCCGACCGGCAGCGGGCTTTTTTCCATTCCGACAGGTGCTCAGCTGTCCCTGTACGAAGCGGACCGGGATGGGCAGGCGATTGCAACAGCGCGCGAACTTGTTTCGACGCGGATTGATGGCCAGATCCTGACGGTTATCGGACTTTCCCCAAGATTTGCCGAATTTGGGGACCTGGCGTTGGTTGCAGGACAAAACAGTGCCTTGCGTGCCATCACTCAAATTGATGCGCTTCAAACGACGGTACTTGGCGCAGTGAACAACGGGATCGCTGTCACAAACGTCGTTGCCAATTATGGCACGGATGTTTTGGTCCCAACGGATATTATCGCCTCAAAAGTCTCGCGTGGTGCCAACATGAGTTATATGCAGGCGGCTACGGATCAGGTCGAGGCGGTGCATCTGGTGCAGGTTGTCACTTCGGGTCCCAGTGTTTTGATGAATTTGGCGTCGAATGATATGGATGTCATTGGTAGCATCCGTCTGCGCGTGTCTGATCAATCGGGGTCAGCCCTCAAGGTTGTCACGACGGCAATCGGTGCTGTGAACAGTGGGATCATCTCGAATACGAACTAGGGCAAGTTTTCAGGCCGATTGGTTATAAGCACTTTGACGATAGCAATTGTGCAAACCCTTGTAGGCGTACAATTTCAGCCCTGCGACAGCATTTTTCGATCTCACCCAAAAGGCGGCCGAGTTTCGGGTAACCAAGAAACAGCAAACTCCCCGCAACAAAGTGCGAAAATTGCGCAATCTCATCAAGGTCTTTTGCCCCCGGGTCATTTTGCAGCATGCCCCGTAGCATGTCTCCAAGTGTTTCCACCTCTGTTTTGGCGCGATGGGTCAGTTCGACCAAATTGGGATTTTTCTCAAAACTCGGGAGCGGGTTGGAAAGTCGTTCGAACTCGAACTCCTCTTGCTGCTCGACATCGTCCATCGCGTCGCGTTCTGAAATGACTTTTTCAATGTGCGACCGAAGCTGATGCATGGTGAACGGTTTGTGGAGAATAGAGTCGATGCCGCTTTCAAACAGCTCAAGTGTCTCTTCCATCTTCATGCTCGCCTGCGCCGTCACGGCAATAATACAGGCTTTCGAGGATCTTGACCCCAGTCGTATGATGGATGAGGCATCTAAGCCTGACATGTTCGGCATATTCAGATCGGTCAAGATAAGATCGTAGACTGTCTCACAGGCCTTTTGAACCGCTTCAAACCCGTCAATGGCGGTGTCCACATCATAGCCGATTTGTTCGGCCATTGCCTTGAGCAATGTTCTATTGGTGGGGTGATCTTCGACCAACAAGACATGTCCTTTTGGTGCGCCGGTATGTTTCACATCCTCGCGTGTAGGTGTGTCTGGGGCTGGCGTGCTATTTGGCGTCCGATCGGAGCGCCCAGACATTTTCCCCAATTGGATATTCGCGGGCATGTCGTCTTCGGATTGTTCCTGTTTCGCGGAAGATGGCACCCGGATCGCGTCATTCTGCTCATCGTGTACAAAAGAGGGGATCGTGAAACAAAACCTACTGCCACTTCCCAGAGTACTTTCCAATGTGATTGTCCCGCCCATGAATTCCACGGATCTCTGGACAATTCCGAGGCCTAGACCGGTGCCGGGCAAAACCGGTGCAACTTCGTCGGATAGAGAATAGAAATCTTCGAAGATGCGCGCTTGATCTGCCTGGCTTATGCCAATGCCCGTATCAATCACCTCGATACGTGTTTCCCATGCATTATTTACCAACGAGTTTGTGCCGACCACAGTGATCGAGCCAGCATTTGTAAACTTGATGGCATTGGAAATGAGGTTGTAGATCGCATTTGAAAACGCGCGCCGGTATCCGATGTTTTCATCCGGACCCCGCCAGTTGAGTGTCAGGGCGTTGCCCTTTGATTTGGCCAATGCCTCGAGCTGCTCACATATCTGCTGTACTGTGTTGCGAGGGTTATAAGGCTGCGGGGTGAGCTGAGATGACATGGCATCATGCCGCGCAATGTCGAGAACATCGTCAATTTGCTCAAGAGCTGTTGCCGCGGCATCGCGTGATATCTGAATATATTCGCGACGTTTTATTGCTTCCGTCTCGGTTTCTGCGAGATCAAGAGCCGCGACAACGCCATGCAGAGGCGTCCGCATTTCGTGACTCATCGTCGCGAGAAAACGGCTCTTTGCAGACGCATCACTGCGTGCGCGGGCCAACGCTGTGCGTGCTTTTAGGCGTGCATTCCATTCTTGAGTAGTGTCACGCACGAAGCCGATTAAGACCGGTTGCCCGTCCATTCCCGTCTCTCTTACGATGCTAAGAGATGCGGGAAATGTTTCTCCATTGAAGCGACGGGCCCTTACATTTGAACGATGTAAGGCGTTGTTGCCGCTTTCTTTGCAGGCAAACATGATGCGGAGTTGTTTTTCGAAAGGTGCCCAGCTTTTTTTGGGTGTCAGGTGCTTTAAAACGGATTGTCCATAGGCCTCTTTGCGTTGACATCCAAACATGGCCTCGGCAGCAGCATTGAACTCTATGACTTTAAAATCACAGTCCATTACGATGATTGCATCGTGAGAGACCTCAAGTAGTTTTGCGAGATAGGATGACAATTTTTTTTGAGTGAGATTGGTGGTTGCGATCCGCCTCAAAAGAAACACCACGGATATGAAGCTCAGGAGAAGTAGACCGATTAGAACAAGAGAATAAAAGAGATAGTTGTTCAAAGATGAATGCAGGACGCTGCGTCTCTCTTCTTGAGAGTCGATTGCCGACTGCAGAGCCGACAACGCAAAGATTCGGCTAAGCGTTGCGGCATATTCGATTAAATCGAAGATTGCTCGCACATCATCGACCGTTTTCAAACGCCCTGCATCTATTTCAATTGCAGCCTTGTCACGCAGTGTGGTCAATTCCGATAGGGCGTCACGGGCATCTTGTTCGACGGGAAATGTTCGCAACCTTTGTGCAACTGTGTCCACGCGCGCATAAAAGATGTCGAAACGCGTCTCAATTTCGAGATGGGTCTCGTCGGATATCTGAGACCCGTCTTGCGTTTCCATTAAGGCTTGAGCAAGGGCTAGCTGAAGGCGATGCAGTTCCACTTCGACCTGAACGAAGTTCCAGGTTTCGCTGTCAGAGCGTGCAAAAGAAAAGGAATTAACTTTGCGGGACAAGTCAACGGATATGGTCAAGAGGATCAGCAGGACGAAGCTGAAAATCGTTACTGAAACGTACATTTTCCGTCGTGTCAGGCGCCAATGCGGAGACACGTTCAGAAATTTCGGAATGTGGCGTTTCATTCTGACGTTAAAACCCTAATTTCAACGAGTTGCCAGACGGCGGCTCCATACACAGGTTCTGTTTGATATTCTTTGCGTTTGTCGAAGGGATACATGATCCACAGAGGGCCTTTCTCCCGGAGAGAAAACGGCATCCCATCGATCCTGTTGGCAATGATTGGATAGGTGTCATCAATCAAAGCGGGGCTAATATCAACCTTGTAGTCATTGGCTCCAACGAACGTCATTGAATTTTGTTCGTGGATTCCCACCATGGAAAGGACGCTGGTAAGAGAAGGGCCACTATAACTTGGACTCCCTTCTGTCCAAAGCGAAGATGTTTGGAAGGATTGCTGTTCCAACTGCAGAAGCATGTCGTCCGTAATCTCGAAACGTTCATCTGTCCCTTCTATAGAAATTGTCAGAAGCACATCCTGAGCACAGACCATTTGCGGCGATAGCGCGAAACAACCTGCGAAAGCAATCATTTGGGCAGCTTTAAGAGTAAAACTGTGTGGGAACATGGTCATTTCCTTGAGATAAAACGCTTTTAGGGAGATTTTCACCAAAAAAGTTTTTTATACACTGCGCAAAAGTAAAATAGCATCATCTTTAGTTTCCACGTTATTCCACCAAGGATTTATTTGCTCTTAATAGTTTCTGCATATGGCGGCGGCGCTAAAATTCATACAAATAGTAAAAAATTGTATATCCTATAGAGAAAATCCTATGCACAAACCTCAAAGGCAGTCGAACACAGAGATGCAACAGCGCATGGTTTCCGTCCTTATTGCCGACGATCATAAGCTGATCTCAGAGGCTTTGAAGATTATTCTGGTTGAAGAGGGAGATTTTTCCGTCGAAACGAGCGTCTCATTGCAAAGCACCCTCGACGTTCTGCGCGCACACCCAAAGTCTTTTGATGTTGTGATGCTTGATATCTCTATGCCGGGAATGGAAGGTTTGCGATCTGTGAAGCAGGTCGTAGATGCCACCCATGAGGGATCTGTTGTCATTTTTTCTGGAACGGCTGACGATGACTTCGTCTGGCAGGCAATTGAGATCGGGGCAAAGGGATTTATCTCCAAAGGGCAACCTTTTCGCAGTTTTGCCGCGACACTCAGATTGATCGCCGATGGCAACGAGTTTGTCCCACTGTCATTGTCGAGAAGTGTTAAAAACGCAACCAAAGGCGCAGACGGACCCGATGAGCAAGAGCGGCGCATTCTCAAGCTGGTTGCAGAAGGAAAGACAAACAAGGAAATTGCGTTCGAGCTGAATTCGAGCGAGGTCGCAATTAAAATGAAAATGCGGTCGATATGTACGAAACTAGATGCCAAGAACCGCGCACACGCTGCTATCCTTGCGCAAAGACATGGGCTCATAACGATTGAAACGTGAGCAGGGCTAAGAACAATCAATTGTTTCGACTATTCAAATCGGCTCATATGATCAATGGACATGACGGAGATCGCCCGGAGGTCGCGTTTGTCAGCGATCTGGTGGCATGTCTTTCACCTAGATGAGTAACGGGTCAGTGACTGCCCTTAACTTATTACGACAAGTCGTAAATTTCTTATTTATATCTGTCACATGCCTCGAAACAAGCAGCAACGATAATCACGACCAAATTTGCGATAAGCAGGCCCAATGAAAGCGAAAATAGAACATTGAGGCCGATGAGTATCATCACGAGGGATGTAAAGATGAATGCAACTAGAGCCAAAATCCCAAAAAATATCATATTTCACGTCTTCTATTTCGTTACGAACCAATCTTACGGGTGACTTCGGAAATCGCGTTGTCCACGCTTTAAGGATTGCACAACCGATCGTGTGGGCGCGTGTGTAAGTGCAGAGTTGAGGCGTTGAACCCAAACGCGATTGTTCACGGGCGCTTGCAGCAGTGCGAGTTCAAGGCAGGAGTAGGTAACAGGCAGTCGGAGAGAAACATCTGCGAGAAATAATCTGTGCGTTCCGAATTCATCTGTGCTGAAATCTGAAGATACCAGAATTGTCGCCACGTCCGGGAACCGCCCCCGCATTTCCCTAATCCTGTCATACTGAGCGGCGATGCCGCCGAAACTGTCGACGTCGATGAATGCAAAATTGATCCCAGGAATGGCGTCGAGACACCGCATGAACTCGCTGTAATCTTCGCAACAGGTCACGGTTGCGTCGTTTTCCACCAGCATAATTGGCAAGGTGTGCGCCAGAACTTTCGATTGGCTCAGGAACAGACATTTTGCATCCATCCCGTCGAAGATACTGAACATGATTTGCCACCTGCATTTGAATTTAAATCTTTGTTCCCTCACACTTACAGCGGATTGATCCCTGTAGTGTTCGCCCGAAAGGTGAATGAGATTCTCTTTAGTTGTTCGGCCACTCCAATGATCGCCTTCACTAAAGAGGGTCCCGGAAAATCGGACGGTGGCCTATGCCGCATCCTAAATTTTTGAAGGCATTACAGGCGGCAAAGCGCGGAAATTTTGCAGGTCGGTTTAAGACAAGGTTGCTTTGGCGGCATTGCGAACCTGTCTCAAAAGAGAGGACCACTTCACTCATCGCAAACAAAACGGTCAGCCCACAAGGTTTTGCCCGACCAGTATGTGTAGCCAGCATTGGGACATTTGCCGGTGATGCATTCTGATCGGGCAGGCAACACGAGATATGTATTTGCTGCGCGGTCTCGGGGGGGGTGATAAGCACAGCACCTACGTGAAGTCTCGTGTGTGATACGGGCGGTATCTCAGCAAATATGAGGTGGTTTGCGCGCGATTCCAAAGTGTCTTTCGATTGGCGCGGGATCGAAAGTTGCATTCGGGTTCCACGACCTCGGCACGCTGGTCCAGCCGAAGCAGGTTTGCGGTTGCGCCTGATCGACGTCGGTAAAGAGATCGTCCGACCTGCCGAACGGTCCTCCCGCGACACCCTGAGCGTCTGATCAGGTGCCTGCGCAAGTTTCTGAAAGGGTGAGAATAGTTCAGGGTCAAGTCTGGTTGGACGTGCTGCATGGTCACAGAAAAAAGACCGGCGTAAATGCGATGATGAGTGCCGGGGTGGGCAAGCATAGCGTTAAAATCATCATTCAAGTTGGGCGATGTGATGCGCCTTTGAGTTGATGTATGCGCAAAAGTTTCCATTTCCTCATAGCGCTTCTCTAAAGGGGATAGGCATGTACTAAAGAGAATTTGATTTGAAGGGCACCAAGTGATTTGAATGAAAGCGTGTCCAGCGAGTTTAAATTTGCTGTGCTCGACCTCACAGCTCAACACCTTCTCCACGCCAATTTGGCGTGGTTTTTTTTAATCAGGGGACGAAAATATTGAGTATTCGCTGTGGTCCCAAGTCGACCTTCGTGGGGGGCGCCTAATACGCGGAGATTACAGGCGCTTTGATCGGGAACCACACCTAATGCTACGGCTCAAAGGCATGTCCATGCAAGATCGGGGGCCCTTGAAAACGTGATGCAAGTCGAGCGGTCCTGAAAACTGCGCCCATGAAATCAACAAGAGGTTCCAAGAGTTTCACTATGTCCGTAAAGATCAAAAAAGGAAAAGGTATCTTGTTTGATGCGGTGCCTGACAGTGGCCAAGTTATGGTGAAGGTCGCGCCACATGGGCGCCCACTTTACATTTGGCCTAACCGCCTTGGATTTCCAGAAAGTCTCCTGCCGAAGATTAAAAAACAGTCTGTTCCCTTCCTTTACCCACCGCAGACTCCGGTTGAATACAAAGGTGGCAGCTGGATTGTAAACATGTGTGCGGACGCAGACGAATATCGCAATGCACTCATTGGTCTTGACCGGGCCTTTGGAGACAAAATCCCTATATTTAATCATCCTCGGGCTGTGGCGATGACACGTCGAGATCTCAGCGCAAAACGTTTGGCAGGGATACCCAACCTGGTCGTTCCTAAATGTGTGCGTTTCATGGCTGATGAGAACAACAGTTTTCAGAGAGCTTTTGAAGCAAACGGTTTCAATTACCCGGTGCTCGTGCGTCCGGCTAAATCTCAAACTGGCCGCGATCTTGTCAAAATCGACAATCCGTTCGACTGGCCAAAAGTTTACAAGACGCATTGGCAAGGTAAGTCCCACTTCATGACCCAATACGTCGATTACTCAAACACATCTGGGGACTTCATTAAGTCTCGGATTGTTTATGTCGGCGAGCGCATGTTTGTGCGACATGTAAAGCGTGCGGAAAACTGGCGCATCCACAACCAGACCGCATCCAGCAAAACAACGGATGAAGCGTGGGAGGCCTCGATCTCAGAGCAATTGATGAGTGATCCTGTTTTTCACAACATGCTCAGCGAGGTGCCAGTTCGTGTGAAACTGGATTTTTTTGGCCTAGACATTGGTGTCGATCTTGAAAATCGGCGGGCGATACTTTTCGAAGCCAACGCTGCGATGTCTATTTTCTTTGCCACAGGCGCTGATGAGCGCTCGCAGGCGAGGGCGACGCGCCTTCAACATCCGATTGTGCGTGCTCTGGAAGAGCATTTTGCGACCCCCCAAAACTGGCGATCCGGCGCGGACATCGGCGAAGAGCCCGTCGAAAGGATCTTTCAGTCATGAGTGTCAGAGACGAACGCGCATTATTCACAGGCGAGACTCTGCAGGCTCTGGCGGAAACAGCGCAGGACATCCTGCAAGATGCGCTAAATGGGTGCGCGCAAGACTGTAAAGGGTTTCACGGATCGTGGCCGTTTACACAGCTTTTCAATCTCCTCCCCACCACATTGCGTGACAAAGAATTCATCGCAGATCAGACCGCAGCCGCCGTTGGGGCCGGCGCGCGCAAATTGGTTATTTCAGGCGCTGCCGACGATGGCATTCTAAAGGCAATGCTCTCTAAATTGCCGTCGCCACCGTCAGATTTGGCGGTGCATGTCATTGATCTATGCGACACTCCTCTTAAAGCAAATGTGCGGACTGCAAAGCGGCTTGGAGTCAATCTTTCCATAGCCAAAGCCGACCTTCGGGCTGGGTTGAACGTGAAAGCAGATGTGATTGTTGCTCATAATCTTCTGCCTTTTTCATCTCCCGAAGATAAACAGGTGGTGGTGCAGGCTTGGGCTGATGCTCTCAGTTCGGGTGGATTGCTATGCGCCGTGAACCGGATCAAACCAATGGCCGCCTATGGCGCACCACGATTTCCATTGGCCGTTCATGATGAGATGGTCCAAAGGATCTTGGACCTGCAATCGATCTCCCCATATCGCGATCTTATTACGCCAGAGCTGTTGGCCGGCCTCTTCAGGGAAGCTCTGGAGACCTCGAAGATGTGGTATTTTCGTTCAAAAGACGAAGTGATCACGCTGTTGGAGGCGGCCTCATTCTGCATCCTTGGGACCCATACTTACAGCCGAAGAGGGGAAGTCCCCTCGCATATGCCTGGCAACGAAACCATCAGAATCTCAGCCGTTCGCTCGTAGATCCAACCAACCAAGATCCAAAGGAGATAACATGATCAACAAGAAGACAGGCTGGGCTGTAATTTTGGCGGGCGCGGCGATTTTCGCTCCGATAAGCGCCTATGCGGATATTGTCATCAAGGTCGGTTTTGCCGTTGGTGGTGGATATGATGTAAATGCTCGCTTGATGGCAAACCATCTTGGTCGTTTCCTGCCAGAGGCTGGGTCGATCTACGTTGAAAATGTTGATGGCGCGGGGTCTTTGAGGCTCGCAAAAATGATGCTCGCCAAAGAGCCCGCTGATGGTACCGTTATCGGCTCGATATCCTCATGGTTTCCTGTCGGTGCGACCTTTGATCCAGCCTTGGTTGGACTCGACTTTTCCCAGCTCAGCTGGATCGGTGGGATCGGAACGACGCAAGAACGCCTTTGTGCAGTCTCGTCCAGTCTTGGAATTGCGGACATCTCGGACTTTGCGGAACAAACTTTCCAACTTGGTGCAACCACTTCTGGAACCACCGATGTTATCACCCGCTTGGTCCAAAACACGCTGCATGCTGATTTTGAAATCGTTAGGGGATTTTCAGGTACGGCACCAGTACGAGCGGCGATCATTCGCGGCGAATTGGATGGGTATTGTTCGTTGCGGGTGCGTGATCTTGAAAAGGTGTTCGAACCCGGAACGATGACACCGATTTTGCAGGCCTCCTACCGCCCTAACCTTGACCTACCTTATCCGCTTCTTCGCGATCTCGTTGAAGCGCCTGAAGATATTGAAATTGTTGATTTTATTTTATCGCATGAGCTGTTTCAATATAGTTTTGCCCTACCGCCCGGCACGCCCGAGGATATCCTAACCGTGTATCGACAGGCCTTTGATGCCATGGTGCAGGATCCCGAGTTCCTCGCTGAGGCAGCAAAGTTGCGTATGCAGCCGAGCCCGATCACCGGAGCTGAACTTGAGGATCATCTGGATCGCATTCAGAAAACACCCTTAGAGGTTTTGGCACGGGCGGGCGCAATGCTTGACTGAGGCATTTCGCGCGCGCCACCCGGTTTGACCAGATGAGAGATCCCAGATGGATGTCATGACCTTACTCACGGCCGACGCTTTCACTATGCTCATGCTAGGAGTGTCAGCAGGCTTGCTCATTGGGGTCATCCCGGGATTAGGAGGCGTGTTTGGCCTGTCGATCCTCGTCCCTCTGACCTTTGGCATGGGACCAGAAAGCGCGATCAGCCTTTTGATGGGACTGGCCGCTGCGGTAACGATCTCCGATACGATTCCAGCGATTCTTATTGGGGTTCCCGGCTCGGCCGGGGCCAGTCCTACGGCCTTGGACGGGCATGCGCTTGCCAAGCAAGGTCAAGCGGGGAGAGCATTTATTGCCGCCTATACATCAGCTTTTTTCGGAGGAATCTTCGGTGCGTT
This sequence comes from Celeribacter baekdonensis, assembly GCF_003047105.1. NCBI lineage: Bacteria > Pseudomonadati > Pseudomonadota > Alphaproteobacteria > Rhodobacterales > Roseobacteraceae > Celeribacter > Celeribacter baekdonensis. The sequence goes on along the minus strand of NZ_CP028475.1, from coordinate 1,288,308 downwards.
GGTTCTTCTGGCCGCGATCCCGTTTATGACCGTAGCGGCAAGTTGGCTCAAAATCCCCGATTATTTCGCTGTCGCCATGCTGGGTCTCTCCTGTGTGGTCCTTCTGAACGGAATGAAACCAAGAGAAGGGCTTGCTTCTGCCCTCATGGGGGTGACCTTTTCGTTTGTTGGTTTAGACAGTTTCACCGGGGAAGAGCGCTGGACCTTCGGCTCATTATATCTGTGGGATGGGTTGCCCATTTCCATCGTGTTGCTCAGCATGTTTGCTCTACCAGAGATAGGCCCGCTTCTGGTCCGTGGGCGCATCTCGGCGCGTGATGTTGGCTTTCGGAAAGAGGACATCATCTTGGGCATGCGTGATGTTTGGCGTGAAAAGGGGCTTGTGGTGAAGTCTAGCGCGCTGGCCTGCATCGTAGGCATGATCCCAGGGATCGGCCTGTCGGTGATTTCCTGGCTTGTCTACGGGATTGCCTCCCGTCATCGGGGAGACGGTCCGGATTTTGGCCAAGGCAACATAAGAGGGGTAATCGCGCCCGAAAGCGCGGCCAATGCCACGGAGGGGGGGACCTTGATCCCGACTTTGGCGTTGGGCTTGCCCGGTAGCGCTTCCATGACACTGATCCTAAGTGCCTTAATTATTCAAGGCATCGAGCCGGGCCCCGTTTTGATCGCCCAGCACAGAGAAATTGTCGTAGCAATCGTGATTGCGCTTTTACTGGCAAATACGATTGGATCAGTGATGAGCCTGGCCTTGACGCCGCTGCTTGTCCGTATTGCGCTGCTGCGCGCGAATATTGTCGTGGCTATTACGGTCATGGCGGTTTCGTTATCGGTTACTTTGCCGACACCAACATTGCCAGTTGTGCTTGTCCTGGTCGTCTTTGGGACCCTTGGCATCCTGATGAGGCAACAGGGATGGTCTAGGCCTTCTTTTGTCCTCGGATTGGTGCTTGGCCCAATCCTTGAGAAAAACTTTATGCTGGCAACGCAGTTGAACGGCTTTCACTGGCTTATACGTCCCAGCATCATCTGCGCTGTGGTCGTCTTGATCGCTGTTCTCTTTATGCGAAGGAAATACGTGCATAATCGCCTTCAACAGGATTCGCGACCCGAAGGGGCCCCCTTACAGTGGGCTCTCATTGCCCTTTCTTTTGCTCTTGTCGCTCTTGTCGCTGCCGGCTCCTACAGTTTTAAAATGCAGGCTGCGGTCTTTCCTATAGTGACCGCTGGCGGTCTTTTTGTTGTTACCCTGACCATGGCTAAGTCCGCCATTTACTCCGGGATCGCACCGGTATCGCAATTGCCAAAGGCACTTCAAGCTGACGCAAAGATTCTTCTTCTTTTGTTGGCGTTCGCTGCCATGAGCGTTTTTATCGGCGCCGCGCCTGCCGTCTTCCTGTCTGTGACCATCTTCAGCAGCCCCGGCCAAAAAACTTGGTGGCACAGCTCTGCAATTGGTGCGATTTGCGCAGTTTTGGTGGGAGGTTTAGAGTTCTCCTTGTATGGTTTGTAGATGGCCTTGTGGCGCGTGAATGACAAGTAATAGTTAGGCAAAATGTCTTTTCATTTAGCCACGAATGAATAGAGGTGGTTCGGTGTGTTTGAACAGTTTAGAGCCGTTTCTTAAGTGGATTTCCCGCTCGGTTATGCCGCCACCGGGATTGGCTGCGGATTGATCTGATATGCCTGATCGGGCGTCTGACCGGCTAAATATCGGGCGCCTCTTGTGCGGGCGGTCGAATCGCTGCTTAGCCCATCAGTACTCGTCGGTTCGACGCACCAGTTTGAGGTCCGCGCCGCCGACTGGACGCAGCGGCAATACGGGTCGTCACCGCTGATCACCAGAAGTTCGGCTTTCCGTGTCAGGGTGAGCTTTTTGGTGCGTTCGGTCATTTCTTTGCGCTTGGCAGGAGGCCGGCCTTGGCGAGTACACCTTCCATGAAATCACTTTCCCAGCGTCAACTGGCCAATTTTGTATTCAAGGATTTAATGCCGATTTCCGGTTTTTTCGCTGCTTTCGGCTTGTCATTCAACGCGTCGATGATACCGCACAGCAGTTGATCCTTCATGCGCGCACCGCTGAAAAAAGACATGCAGTCTTACCAATGGTCACAAATCTGTTTTCGTAAAATATATGTAAGCGCTGATCATTGCGAGAGTGCCATATCCGGCTGCAAGATAGCTTGCAAACATCCAAAATAGCGAAACTCCAAGAAATGCCGATACAGAAAGTGTAGCTAAGGCAATCACACCCGCGAACATTACAGCAATACTGGTCATAATTATATATCCCACACGACGCATACTTTTAGGGAAACTGTATCTATTGCGCACCTCACTCACGAGTTGCGCATTCAGAGAGTTGAGTGCGCGATAGTTTTGTTGAGTCCAAAAGTTTCTCTTGAAATATTCATCCTTCGATTCGCCACCACCGAAACATGATCCCCACAGAATTGGCCTGACGGACAATGCCCTTTGGAGCGTGCCTGCTATGTGAGGGCTGCACGCTCCAAGGCGCACACCCCAAACTGGCCTACTTTTGCTCCGCCACAGTGGCAGGTTTTTACGCCGCCGTTGGCAGAGCAACGGTGGCGCAACGCCACGAGGTGAAGGCATAGCTCTCGTTCGAGGTAAACCTTGCCTCTGTTATCGACGACGCACATCGCACACGACCGAAGCGACACATCTAATCCAACAAAATATTCCATCGTCTGACTCCCTTGTTCACAGCTATGCCGTGATCCTAGCGGGAGCTCGACCAACGTGCAGGGTCAGCCCAATTACGCTTGCTTTCCGCCCGTTTCGTCGAAAAACTCCGCATAGTGTAAATGGCCTCGAAAACTCGGACCCTGTTCTCACCACGAGAGTTTTTGGAAACAATGTTTGCGAGGTAATCCACATGAGGTTTTGCAGTTTTATCTGCGGCGCTGTCGGCTGGTCATCGTCGCCATCAGATGCCATGTTTTAATTATGGATGAGATTGCGGCAGAAATTCATTGGAAATCACTCTGTTTGGCTTTGCCCCCAAACGGCGTCGCCAAGACTTTTCGCACAGAAGAAGAATGCGTGCGACGGCTGGTAGAGGTCCGGTTTCCGCATGGCGTAACTTGTCCGAAATGCGAAGCATCTGAGGTGTCCCCTTTAAGTACTCGGCAGTTCTATCACTGCAAAAAATGTCGTTGTCAGTTTTCGGCTCGACAGGGGACAGTCTTTGAGCGAAGTAATCTTCCCTTGCGAATTTGGTTCTTAGGAACCGAAATTGCCATCAACGCCCACGCTGCGAAAAAGCTGCGTATCAGCTATTCTATTTCTTCCGTAATGAGACGCCTTTCTGTTGCGCGAGGCACGGCAGTTCGTCTCAGGACTGTGATTGCAGACGATCTATTGCAGGATCGTGGCGGGATCCTAGGGCGATGTGTTGCCTTCCAACATATTGATTTTCCCGAGACAGTGGAATCTGGGACATTCGAACATCTTTCATGGTTGGACGCAGCGATAGAGCGGCGCAGGCACCTTTAAAGATTTGCTGAATAAAATAGACTGCTTTGTTTGGGGGTGAGGACATTTACTGTATTAATCCAAAAATTGACGCATAAATCCATTGCAAGAAATGAAACGAAAGAAGGAGTAAATAACGATTTTGGGATATGGAACGTGACATCAATAAACAATGCACCTGGCTAAAGTAACAGGCTGCGTTGGATTGAAAGTATCTTTGAGAAAAGTGCAGACGCATGATCTCTTTAAGCACGTCATGTTTGCTTGCGAAAAAGGAAACCACTAGAGATTTCCTCTAAGCATATGATATTGCTTTATAAAAAATATGGACTCTGTCGCCGTGATTGAGTAGCGACGGGTCGAAATCGCCCGGGTGTTCCGGGTTTCAAAAGAGAATCAACGTTAACACCGTGCCTATGGTCAGTGCGCGAACGGAGAAGTTATGGCTGCATCTTTTTAATCATATTTCATCGATGTTTTGCAGGAGGCTGACACGCCTGCCGATGCATCCGTGCCGATGACGAAGAGGGACATTGAGCGGGTCGAATTGTTACAAAAAACGCATCAAAAACAGAAAGGAAAAAGAAAGTAAGGCTTGGAGAAAGGAGAGATGTCGTTGGCGCGACTGATCTCTCCCTCTGGTCGGATCTAAACCCAACCGTTCACGTGACGAATGTAGCCACTTCGGCTTCGTCGTTCAACGGGTTTAGCACCAACATTTCGGCCATTGCCAAGTTTTTCTGCTGAGAATCAATCCCTAAAGCTTGGTCGGCTGCACAAGAGACCACACCAGTATCTTGACACAAAATGCGCCCAATCGGTGCAAACGGAGAAGCTATGCCCGAAACTAAATTTTCCGATGCTTTTGAGACGTATTTCGCTGCGACGACAATTCCAAAATTGCAGAAACTGCAGGGGGACAGTGCTGCCATCGAGCAGTTTTTCAACATGATGGCCAAATCCCTTGAAGACGCGATGGAGCGCCAGAAATGAGTGTTCTCGATGAAGTCCGCGACATTGCGCGTAAGACCACCAAAAAAACAAAAGTGCGGAAGGAAGCGGCAAAACGCAAGCCTCAGATTGCAATCGGTGAAATCGATGGGGTGATCGGGTGGGGGACGCGCCGCAATCCCCTGTCCCGCAGCAATCGTTCTTATAAATCGGGCATGATCATTCGCACACGCATGAACGACATGGAACCGTCTTTGGCCCTGAATGACTCGGAGATCGAAGAGGCATTCAAGATCGACGCATTGTTGCAGCCGAATGTCGTCGGCGTCGAGTGTCAGCCTCTGACTATTCCGTTGCCATCGAAGACGGAGAAAAAGTCTCGGCGTTCGCATAGCTTTGACGTCCGGATCACGCTCGAGGATGGCAAGGTCTATCTGGCCTACGTCAAAGCGCAAAGATCTTTGCGCTCGAGCTCGAGTGTAGCGACGATCTCTGAGATCGTGGCGAATACGCCGGCAAATCTCTGCCATCGTGTTGTCGTAATCTCGGATGTGTCTTTTTCCCGAAACTACCGGGACAACAATCGTCGCATCCTCATGTGCCACGAGATGCCGAATGCAGAGGCTGACCGGCGCATCTGTGAACTTATCAACACGGAGGCATCGCCTCTGCGTATTTCCGCTCTCATCGAAAAATCCGGCCTCGCCAAAAGTGACGCCTGGCAAGCCATTCTGCGCATGATCGGTGCGGGAATGGTTGGGACCGAGCGCGATGCCGTGATTGATTATCCTTCACTCATTTGGAGACCTGAATAATGACGAAATATACCACACCCAAGTTCCCTGTGGGGACCGTTGTCACTGAAGGTAGCAAAAGCTCGCGCATCATTGCAATCCTTGATGATATGGCGGTCATGCGGCCGACAACGGCCGATGCAAACGACCATCTCGATTTCTTCATGTCGCTTGAGGATTTGACGTCGAAGATGAACGCTGTCGATTTCGAAATCGATTTGCCGCCGTTGAAGACGCTCTACGGATCTACCGCTTTGCCGAAAACCGGGCCTGATTACATCGATCTGGAGGATGAGGAGCAGCTCAAAGTCCTCTTTGAACTTTGCGCCACGTTGGTTCTCGAAGAGTATCAGAACAATGGGCTCAAGAAAGTTACGGAGGCTTGGATCAACGATCATCATGAGGTCATTGAAGGGAAAGTAAAAAAACGCTTTCGTCAGCTGATTGGGCAGGCGCAGCGCAAGTCCAAGTCGACGATTTCGTTTGATTTGCCGGCGGGAAAGAAGCTTGCCCGTCAGTTCAAGGACCATCAGTCCGAGTTTTTCAACCCGAGTGACTTTGCGACCAAACACGGTCGCGCAGGGCGCCCCGAGAAAGAGTTTCCCGAGTGGGTCAATAAGCTCATCGACGAGAGCGCCACGGATTATTGCGACGGTCGCGAGAAAACGGTGAAGCACGGCTATACTTTGCTCGAAGGTCAGCTTCTGGAGGAAAACGCGCGACGGGCAAAAACCGATCCTGGTCATGAAGATATCAAGGTTTCGGAGACAAAATACCGTAAGATCGTCAAGGCGATGCCGAAGACTGCGGTCATGGCGACGCGAAAGGGGCGTGCAGAGATGATCCGGAACATGCGCTCGGGCATCGGGGAAACAATTGCGCGCATGGTGGGCGAAGTTATCCAGATCGATGAATGCGAGCTTCCGCTATGGGTGTTCCTAGAGAAAACCGGGCTTCATCATGTCGTGGGCGAACGCACGATGAAACAGCTTCGCAAAGAAGCTGAAAATGAGTCTGTCGGCAAAGTGTGGATCCTTGTCGCTTACGACGTTGCGACGGGCAGGCCGCTCGCGTTTAATATTGCGCGCTCCCAGTCTGCAAACGATACGCTGGAGTTGATCCGTCGCCTTGTTTCGGACAAGACGAAACTGGCACGCGAGGCGGGGTGCCAGCATGCTCCACCGCCTGCAATTCGGCCGTTTCAGATTGTGATGGATACCGGCTCCGGACTTTGGAACCGGCACGTCCCGACGGCAATTCTCTCTCTCGGAGCAATGTTCAGGTTTGGCCGTACGAAGTCCCCGACGGACAAAGCTTTCATCGAACGTTTCTTCGCGACTCTTGGTAGCGATATCGTTCGGGCCCTTCACGGTCATAGTGGGAATGGTCCGGGGTCTGAGACGGATTATGATGGGAAGGAAATGACCGCTCTTACGATCGCACAGCTTGAGAAATACATTTGGTGGTATTTTACAGATTGCCTTCCGTTCAAAAAGACACAGCGCAAAGGCGGCTGGGGCATCCAGCAAAAACAGCTCTTTGATCAGACTGTCGAAATGTATGGGAAATTGCCGCAGCTGTCGCGCCGTAAGATCCGGCGAGCTCTTGGTCTGAAAGTGTGCCGTTCTGTGACCAAGATGGGTGTCGAGGCGTTTCGAATGCCTTTTCAAGGTGACGTAAATTTCCGGAAATGGGCTTTGGATAATATTGGTGCCGAGGTTACTGTTTACGTGGATCCGCACTCAATCGAAGAAGTCACTGTTAAGACGGACAAGGGCGAGATTTTTCATTTACGGGCGTCGCTGTCCCAATTCCGCGACTTCACTTTGCAGGAATGGGTGCATTTTCTCGAGGAATGGCGCGCGTCTGATGCGGTCAGCAAAGAAATCTCGGCTATGGCTCTGTACCGTTTCTACAAGCGCATTGATGCCGAGATGGAAAAACTCCTCGATTTCTACGGGAAAGAACACAAGGTCATCACCTTGGATGAGGCACAGTCGCTTTGTGATGAATTGGCCGGCGGCGATCTGACGATCCTTGAGCCGGATGAAGGGAGCAAAGCGGCCGCACCGATGGATGTCTATCTGGGGGGCGATGACGGTGAGGGCATCTTCGTCCCCGGCGCTGATATTGAAGATGCCGAAATCATCGAAGAGACGCTGCCCAAGACACCCGAAAAATCGAAGGCACCGAAGACGTTTACCGGCGTAGCCAAGGGGAAGGGGGGGCTGAAATGAACGCTCTCGTCGACCCGAAAACCCATGCTGAAGCGTTCACCACCTACCTGACTCAGTTCAAGAAGCACAACTATGTGTTGCCGCGCTATGCTGGGCTGGAAACTGGGTTCAACAGTGTTCTTGCGCAATTCGTGTCTTCTCGGATGGCTGAAGTCCATTTCGAGGGGCGTGGATTGGTCCTGACTGCCGGCACGCGGTCCGGCAAAACACATGACCTCAAGGAACTTCTTAAGTCGTTCTCGGATGATCCGTCAGAATTGGGCGGTGGCTTTGAGCGCAAGAGTGTCCGTGTGTCGCTTCGGGCCACGACGTCGTGGAAACATCTTGGGTCTGCTCTCTTGAAGGCAACAGGGTACTTTTCCGATCTTGACCATCGCAGCGCTGATTTGATCTGGCGGCGTACTGAGAGCCAGTTGATGCGCAAGGGCGTCTTTGTGGTTCATATCGACGAGGCTCAGCATCTGTTTTACGAAAAGAAGTCGGAACAGATCAAAACGATTTTGGCAGGTCTCAAAGACTTGATGAAACGCCCGGATTGGCCGGTGCTTCTGATCCTTTCTGGCGTTCCGACGCTTCTTGAGTTTCTCAATGGTTCTGATGAATTGGTGGCATTGCTAGAGCCAATTTCTTACGAAGATATCGCCTACAATTCTGAGAGCTTGGAGGAGGTTGATGCGATCCTCTGTGCATTCGCCGAGGTGGCAGAAATCGACGTATCCACTCTTCGGAACGAAGAGGTCTATAACCGGATGATCCATGCAACAGCGAGACGCTGGGGGCGGCTCATCGAATTGGTGATCCAGTCGCTGGCTTATGCAAAAGCGTCCGGTAAAGGTGAGCTTTCCAATGCCGATCTCGCGGATACCTTTCGTAGGTGGACCGGCGCAGCAGATGGCGCGAATGTGTTTCTTGTAGAGAACCCTTACCGGATCAAGGCGCATATACTTTTTCCGTCATAGATCGGCTTTCCCGAGACCGACAACAATGGAACCCGCGATGTATTCATCGCGGGTTTTTCTTATTGGTGGTGTCGAAAACTGTGTAATTTCGAAATTTTAGGGAGTGGTTTCAAAATTTTGAAATTAAGATATTGAAATCATTCGTATTTGTTTGATTTTGGCTGATTTCTCGTAAGAAATTTCGAATTTCTACATCTTCACCATCGCGGGTCAGGCGCTCACGGCAGAGCGTTTGACAATGCGCGGCAATACGATTGAGGTCGATTTTGCGCCGGAGGCCGCAGGACCTTTGGCGGAGGCCTATGTCGGGAGCCAATCCGTCTGTGTCGCCAATTTTCCGGTGACCTATTCGGTGCAGGATTATCAGACAGAAGGCACCAAAGGCTGTCGTGCGATTTTGTTGGTCAACAGCTCTGCGGGGCGTGTGTTGCACTAAAGAGAATACAGTTCTGGGGCGGATGCGTTCGCCCCCGACGCGGATCAGGCCGCAGGCAAAATAACTTACCGGGCGGTATCAAATATGAGCCTGATCAGCGAACCTAAGGGGGGCCAATTGGTCCCCCTTTTTTTGACCGGCGCTGCCTTTGCTTTCGCAAGCTGGACTTGTGTGCGCAATCGTGGATGCTGGGTTAAAACTGTCCTGGGAACCGTGTCTGCTGTCTGAAGCCGCCAAATTTCATGATGATGAATTGTTTATCAGCGTCTTGAGTAGACGCGCTCGCGGATTGGCGTGAGTATGGGCGTGAGCAGCGTGTTTGATCTCTTGCTCGATCTCTCTTTGCCTCGCAGAAGCGTTCTAAACAGTGCCGTTGATGATATAAAAAAGGAAATTTGAGACGTTTGGTGTCGATTTCGATCGAGCCATGCACCAAACATTTCAGCAAAAAAAACGGCCAAGATGTGCGTCTTGGTGGTCAAGTCTTCCTACATCAACGGCGACTGCGCGGCCAGTTTCGCGTCTGTCCAACCTGTATTCGCGAGGACATTGGTGCTGATCTCACAGAGAAAACCGCGCTGAATGCATATGCGCGACTGGCATGGTCGATTGGTAACTTTAGGGTGTGCCCGACGCATTCTCTCTTTTTGGGTCTACCGCCAGAGCCGGGTCCGGCACATGAATTCAACCAGGCTTGGGACGCGTGGGGGCCGGACATACAGGATGGTGAGCTTGATCAAGGAAGCCAAAATGACGCGTTTTATGAGCGTCATGTCCTGGTGAGCCACAACTGAGGTCACAAGGGCGCTACGGCCCGGTCCATGATTGGTTGAAGCGTGGGGCGGGTGCCGCGCCCGAATTCGAGCCGATGAAAGCCCTTCTGCGCGAACATATTCTCGAAAGCTGGCCCCTCGCAGCTGGGACTGATGTTTTGGGGCAACCACTTGAAACGCGAAGGTTCCATTCCGCTTTGAGCGCAGCGCATGAGTATGGTTTGAGGCCGCAACAGGTGATCAATCTTTTCAAAGATGCGGGTAGCGGATCTACTGCGAGTTAGAGCTGAACCTGCGGATCAAACCTAAGAAACGCTTGAAGCGAGACAAGCCGGAGCCACAGGCTGTGCCTGAAAGACCAAATGAGACTTGGTCGATGGACTTCATGGCTGATCAGTTGGCGGATGGTCGGTTGATCAGGACGATGAACGTGCTGGATGACTTCAACCGTCGGCACCACGACGGTGACGCCGGACCAACTACCGCTTGTCGGGCCGGTGCCAGGCCAGCCTGGTGCCTTCGTGGCAACGGGTGGTTCGGCGTTCACCTTGGGGCCGAGCTTTGCGCAAGTGCTTGCCGCTCTGATCTCGGGCCAGCAACCTGACACCGATTTGAAGGCCTTCGATCCGGCGCGCTACGGGAGGAAGTAAGGTATGTCCAAAGCACAGCGACTTGAGACAAAGCGCGGGCGTGAACTAAAGTTTACATTCGAAGGTGAAACCGTGACGGCCTTTGAGGGCGAGACGCTGGCAACGGCCCTGTTGGCCGCCGGTGTTGCCGCGTTCTCTCTGACGAGGACGGGCGAGCCGCGACTGCCGTTTTGCAACATGGGCACCTGTTTCGACTGTGCCGTTTGCGTCGATGGTCGGTTCCTCGTGCGCGCTTGCCTAACCGATGTGCGCGAGGGAATGCAGGTAAACCGGCAGGAGGGCAAGTGATGCACGACTTGGCGATAGTGGGCGCAGGTCCAGCCGGCATGGCTGCGGCTCTCGCGGTGGCGGAGGCCGGATTTTCTGTCGTGGTGGTGGATGAACAAGCGCGTGCCGGAGGTCAGATATTCCGCCGCCCTCCTGAGGCGTGGGGGGAGCGGCACGGCACCTACCGTCCGTACACTTGGGCGCGTGATCTGATTGAGCGTTTCGAAGATCATCCGGGGATCAAGACCCATTTCAGATCGACCGTCTTTGGTGTGTTGCGCGACCGAGACAGATCGGAGCATGCAGTTTTTGATGTTGCCGTCAGTACCCCTGTCGGCGGGCAAAGGATCACATCGCGGCGTCTGTTGTTGGCCACAGGGGCCTATGACATGCCGGTCGCGTTTCCCGGCTGGACACTGCCCGGTGTGATGACCGCAGGCGCGGTACAGTCGCTGTTGAAAAGCCAGAAGGTTTTGGCGGGAAAGCGGATCGTTCTCGTCGGGTCCCATCCGATCCAGCTCATTCTCGCCGGGCAGCTCCTTGATGCGGGGGCAGAGATCGTGGAAATCGCATTGGCGCGCGACATGCCCGGGTTGGTCGAGATGGTTCGGAGTCTGCCGGCGATTCCGGGCCATGTCTCCATCTTCTCCGAGGGATTGCGAGCTCTCGCGAAAATCGCGCGTCATCGCGTTCCCATCTCGCGCCGCACGGTGGTGAGCGAAGCGGTGAGCAAGGACAACATGTTGGACGTGCGCCTTTCTCAGGTCGATAGAGATTGGAAGAAAACGGGTATAAATCACACGGTCGAGGCCGATGTCTTGGTCCTCGGCTATGGTTTCACGCCTTCAACAGAACTTGCCCGACAAGTTGGCTGTGATCTCATCTGGAATTCGGTGGGGGGCGGCTGGACTGTTTCGCATGATACGGGCTTCCAAAGTTCCGCGCCTGACGTCTTCGTAGCGGGGGAGCCGACAGGCGTGGCCGGAGCCGAGCGGGCCTGGGCTGAGGGCCATATGGCGGGGCTGGCGATTGCGGCGTCGCTTGGTGCGACCATCCCCCCTGTTGCGCTTGCACAGGCCAGACGACGTCTCACCGGCTCCGCGCGCTTCGCGGGCGTGATGCAAGCGATGTTCGCGCCGCGCCGCGCTGCGTTGGCCGAATTGTCTCGACAGGAGGAGACTGTGATCTGCCGGTGCGAGACCATCCGCAACGGGAAAATCGAAAAAACACTGCAAAACAACCCTTTCATTCAATCGGCAAGCGCCGTGAAACTGGAATGCCGCAGCGGCATGGGGCCCTGTCAGGGGCGCTATTGCGAGGCAACGGTTGCTGCGCGTGTTGCCGAGGTGCGAAAGGCGTCGATCGAGGCTTCGGGGTATTTCAATGCCCATTTGCCGGTGAAGCCCGTTCCACTTCAGGATTATCGCGATATTGGAGGCGAGTAAACGCGGGCATTCGGCAAACTTCGACACTACCTGCGAGGTAGGAGAGGACGGGCCTGATGACGCCGGGCCGCTCAAGCTGAAACTGCAGACTGGTGGATGTTTTTGGGCGATGCCAATGACCTGAGAGGCTTGGGCCTTTGACGGTCTAACGTCAGACAACGGGTGCATCAGTCCGCGCACATGTATTTTGGGTGGGACCCTTATCGGCTCAAAGCGCATGCACTTTATACGACATAGATTGATTTTCTCTCGACAAATTTTTATGGACTCCACGATGGTTTCATTGCCGGTTTTTCTGGTGTGATCTTTCTTTAAGATTCAAAAATAACACTTTGAAAAATAATGGTTTAATAATATTTTTGATTGATTTTTCGTAAGGCATTTCGAATTTCTGCAATAGGGCATATGGTTGAGGATAAATTGATCTCAATCTCAATGTGTTGCAAAGAGTTTTTGAAGGGCCGAACGATGGGGTCAATCATGGCGGTCATTTCAACATGGTCGGAGAGGACGAAGTCGGTGTCGAACAACACGGACGACGTCGGAGAACGTGTTCAGGCCGTGCAGGTAAGGGATCACATATAATGCGCCTTCTCGTTTCAGCTGATATTCACCTTGGGTCACCGATCCGATCCGTGGCGCTGCGCAACCCTGACCTTGGAGATCGGTTGAAACAGGCCAGTCGCGACAGCTTTGCCGAGATCGTCGATCTGGCGATATTGGAACAGGTGGAGGCCTTGGTTCTGGCGGGCGACATTTTTGACAATGGCTACCCGGACCTGAAAACCCGCGCCTTTCTGATCACCCAGCTTGCGCGCGCCGCGGAGGCGGGCGTGCCGACGGTGCTGATCCGGGGCAATCATGATGCGCTGCTTGATTACCGGGCGCAGGGGGATTTGGGGCCGGACATCCATCTTTTGCACAAGGCCGCTCCGACGGTTGAAATCGACGGCATCGCATTCCACGGGCTCTCCTTCGATGCGGCCCATGTGGCCAAGAGTTTCCTGCCGGAGTATCCCCGTCCGGTGCCGGGTAAGCGCAATGTGGGGTTGATGCACAGCTCGCTGGACGGCGCGCCGGGGCATGATCCCTATGCGCCCTGCGCCGAACGGGATTTGATGGCGCATGGGTTTGATCTTTGGTGCCTTGGGCATATTCATGCGCCGTTTGAGCGGCGTGATGGTCCGGTTTTGGCGGTCATGCCGGGCATTCCGCAGCCGCGCCACTTTGGCGAACGTAGCGGCGGCACCGTGACCCTTGTGACTTTGGGCGAGGGGGTGCCGGAGTTTGAGCGCCGCGCCATTGGCCATCTTGGATTTTGCGACTGCGCGCTGGATCTGAGTGCTTGTTCTGATCAACAAGAGGTCTTGCGTCGCCTGCGCGAGGCATTGATGTCCGTGCAACAGCCGGGGCGCGATAGGGCGGTGCGTTTGCGCGTCACCTCAGATCGGTATGACACGACCTTGGTGACCGAACTGGCGCAAGAGATATTGGAGGGCATCGACGGCGTATTCCTCGACAAGGTCAAATCCACGCCGCCGCCGCTCAACCCCGGCGCTGTGGCTGACGATCTGGTCCGCCTCATGCAGGACGAATTGCGCGAAGACGGCTTTCGACAGGCGGCGCTGCAACAGCTCGAAGACCTGAGGCTCGCTTTGCCGTCCGACATAATGGATGCGTTGGACGAGGGGGAACTCGACGCGCTTTTGGCAGATGCGATTGCCGAAGTCTCGCTGAGTTTGCATGCGGGGGGGCTCAAATGAGGCTGAACCGCTTAGATCTGATCCGTTACGGCCGTTTCAAGGACGCAAATCTCACCTTTCCAAAGCCCGCCGATGGCGCCCCCGATGTGACCGTGATCTTTGGTCCGAACGAGGCGGGCAAGTCCACGACTTTCAACGGTTTTTTGGAATTGCTCTTTGGGTTCAAAAGCGGTGCACATCCCTATGCCTTTCGGTTTGAGCGAAGTGATCTTTTGGTGGGGCAGAGCTTGAGCTGCCCGGACACGGGCCGATGGTTGTGCGCCGCAACAGCAAGCGGACGCAATCGTTGTTGGACGCGCAGGATCGCCCGATAAACGAGGCGATCCTATCGAGTGCGTTGCACGGTCTGACCCGAGACACCTATGAGGAACGGTTTTCGCTCAACGAAAAGGGGTTGCGCGAAGGTGGTGAGCGGATTGCAGGGGCACAGGGCGACCTTGGCCAACTTCTGCACGCGGGGCTTTCCGGGCTGACGGGCATGGCGCAGACGCTGGACGCTCTGGCGGAGCGGGCCGATGCATTTCACAAGAAACGCGGTCGGGCGACCGTGTTGAAAACAGGCAGCGATCGTTTGAAAGAGATCGGGCGCGCTTTGCGTGCGGATCGCCTGACGATCGAACGCGAGCGCGGTCTGAGCCATGATTGCGACCGGGCGGGTGCCGCGTTTGAGCAAGCCGACGCGGCGCTCCGGCAGACCCATCAAAGACAAGCCGCCTCAAACGCCGCTGAGCTTTGGTGTGATCGCACCGCGGTGATCGGGCCGTTGACCGAGGCTTTGGGCGCGTTCCCCGATGGTCCCGATCTTCCGCCCGGCACGGCGGAACATGTGGCGGGCCTTGTCGAAAAAATCGCCGCTCAAACGGCCCGGATCGCGGAGGCGGTAGAGCAGATCGCCAAACAAGATCAAATCATCACAGACAACCCGCTCGACACGCTGGCCCAGCCCTTGGCGGCAGAATTGCAGCGGCTTGATCAGTTGACCATCGACGGTGCGCCGCTGATGGATCGGGCCAGCACGGCACGGGCCGACCTTGTCCGGCGCCTCGAGGATCGGAAGAAAATACAGGGTCAAATCGACGATGTTTTGAGGCATTTACAGGTGCCTGATGCGCGCGCCTCGACCGTGGCCTTGGAGGCCAGCGCGCTGGAGGATCTCACGCGTGCCGTGCAAGACAGCGTGAGCGCCTGTCTCTGCGCGGATGCGGCGCAAGAGGCCGTTGCCGCCGCGCGCGCGCAACAGGGGGAGGCCCCCGCCGAACCGCAAGACCTGACGGCGCTGCGCGACGCTTTTGATCTTTGGAAGGCAGTGGCGGATGGGTCGGCGTTGGAGGCAGAGCAAGCCCAAGCGATGGCCCGTCTGACCAAGGCCACGGCGGATCTGTCGGGGTCTTGGCGGGACTTGATCGAGGCAGGCCTTCCGCCGCGTGAAGCTTTGGACGAGGTCGCCCGAGAGTGGGCGGAGCTAAAGGCCGATCTTGCGTCATCGCGCAAGGATCTTGAGGTGCGCGCGGCAGAGCTGGCCGAAGCGCGGGCCGAGCTTGCCGCGCAGGAGGCCGCCCCGGACGCGGTTGACATCGCGATGACTGAACAGACCCGGCGGTTGCGCGACAGCGTTTGGCAGCAACATCGGACTGATCTGAGCCCTGAGACCGCGGATCAATTCGAGGCGGCGATGTACGCGGATGATGGCACCCGTGCGCATTACCTGACCGGCGCTGAGGCGCGGCAAAGACGAGGGGCGGCGCAAACTCAGGTGCGGATTGCTGAGACACGATATGACAGGGCGCAAACGCGACTTGATGAGGTGAGTGCGCAACATGAGCGCCTGTCGGAGCGCTGTTCAAAATCGGCGATGGCCCTGGGATTGGATGCAGACGCGCCCCCTTCGGCCTTTGTTGCGCGCCATCAGGCCTTGATCGTAGCGGCCGGTGCGGTCGCTGAACTTATCAATGCCAACAACGCGTTGCAGACCTTTTTGACCCATCAGAAGGCGGCCCGTGAGGCTTTGGTCGAGGCGGCCCGGCCCGTTGGGCTTGATCCGGCACGGGGCGATCTTCCGGCTCAGGTGCACCGTGTATTGACCTTGGAGGACAGTGATCGCAGGGCTTGGGTCAAATGGCAGGAGGGCGAGGATGCCCTTGCAGAACTGGTCATGAAATCTGAGCAGGGCCATAGGCTGAGCGAAGAGGCTCAGGGAGAGCTCGCCCGTTTGACTGCGGCTTTGCTGCTGCCGGATCGTTCGCTTGAAGGGCTGCGCGCCGCCTTGCCGCATCTGCGCCGCGTGCAGCAGCTTTATGGTGAGCATCAAAAGCTCTCTGTTCGGATCGAGGCTTTGCAACAGGCGATTGATGCCCTGACTGAGGGTGCGAAGCGTTTGGCGCGCAGTATGGATGATCTGACGGATGAGGCGGATGTCGATCCGGTTCACGTCATCGACCGCGCCCGTGCGCGCGTGATGCGGGCCGCGCGAGCGGATGAAAAACGCGCCGAGGCTTTGGAGCGACGGGACGCAGCGGACAAATCTAAGCGCGATGCCGAGGCCGGGCTGCGGACTGCAAACGGCGATCTCGACACCTGTTTCGAAGGGCAGGCGGGCCAAGGCCTTGGGCCGCGCGACCGGATCACCAAGCTGGTTGAACGGGATCGTCTGCGCGCCGAAAAGGCAACGGCGGAGCGTGATCGGCAAACGGCGCGGGCGGGCGTTGCCCCCGATTTCTTTGCCGAAGAACTGGCCCGGATGCCGGACGCCACACGCGCGGGCGAGTTGGAACAGGCGTTGAAAGATGCGCAGGAGACCCGCGATGCGGCTCGTGACGGGCAACGCGAGGCGGAGCGGCTGTATCGCGAGGCCTTTGCGGCCACTGACCACAGCGATCTTGCCACCGAACAGGCGACACTGATGGAGGAGCTTCGCACCGGGGCACGGCAGGCGGCGGTGGCGCGGCTCGGGGTGCTTGCGGCACGCGGGGCGCTGCGCCGTCTGGCGGCAGAGCGGCGCAGCGGTATGTTGCGCGATGTCGAAACGGCTTTTGTGAGCATGACCACCCCCGCTTGGACAGGCGTTGACGTGTGGAGCCAGGCCGAGGGTGAAAAGCTTGTTGGTCTGAAACCGGACGGCAGCACGGTGCCTGTGGACCAGATGTCAACGGGCACGATGGGGCAGTTGTATTTTGCTCTGCGTCTCGCGGGATATCGCAGCTTTGCCCGCGAGCCGGGTCCACTGCCGATGATCCTGGATGACATCATGGAAACCTTTGATGACACACGCGCACGGGCGGCCTTGCAACTTTGCGCCGAGATCGGGGCGAACGGGCAGGCCATCCTCTTTACCCATCACGCCCATTTGGTCGAATTGGCACGCGCGTGCATCAAAGGGGTGACTGTGGTCAACATGCCGCGCTGAATGGCAGAGAGGATAAATCCTCTCAGGCGCATAACGTGTTGTTGCCCGGCACGCCCTCTCTGACGCTCACCTCTTTGGGCGCGGACGATCGACCCGATATCGACCCGATGGGGCGGGAACCTGCGCGCAGCTTTACCCTCAAATGAGTTCCCGCTTTCTGCGGGTGGCGCCGCTGTCTCATCGCGGTGAAGAATGGTGCTTGACAGGTGGGGTAATATAAATAACATTTGTGAAATAAATAACGAACCCAAGGTCGACTATGAAAGTTGGACGGGTGTGTCGGCGGCTTTTCTGGAGGAGAAAGGCTGAAACGGAAGAACGCGGAAGCAAGCGTGTTCACAAATGGGAGGAAACTATGAACAAATTTACCCGAGGCCTTTTGGCCGCTGCATGTGCTGTTGCCTTAGGGGCGACAAGTGTGTCAGCGCAGGAGGCGCGCCCGGAGATCAAGGACGAATACCGTTTTGTCATGATCCCGATTTTGGCACAGGCTTGGTTCGATATTGTGCATGATGCGGCCGCGGATTCCGCAGAGCAGTTGAGCGCGCAGCTTGGGACAAAGATCACCATCGACTATCAGGCCCCGGCACAGGCCGATCTGGTTGAGCAAAACACGCTTTTGGAACGTGCGATTGCGACAAAACCCGACGGTATCGCGATTGATGCCATCGACGTTAACGCCAGCATGCCGATCCTCAATGAGGCACGGGATCGCGGCATTCCGGTGGTGCTTTTCGTCTCCACCGCACCGCAGGGGTCGCAATTCACCTATATCTCCAATGATTTCTACGATCAGGGCCGGATTTTGGGGGAAGAGCTTCTGAAGCGGATCGACAACAAGGGTAAGATCGCGATCCTGCACGGCGTGCCGACCAATTCCGCCCATGCCGACCGCTATGACGCGCTCAAGGACCTGTTCGCACAATACCCGGATGTCGAGATCGTTGATGAAGGCTTCGACTATGATGATGTGCAAAAGGCCCAAACCGAAGCCGCGCGGATGCTGTCCGCCAATGGCGATCTGGATGCCATTGCCGTTGTGGATGCTGCGGGCCCGGTGGGCGTTGGCTTGGCGCTGCGCGAAGCTGGGCGGGTCGGTGACGTGCAGTTCGTCGGGATCGACGATGTGCCACAGCTTCAGGAACTGATGCGTGATGGTGTGCTTGATCTGTCGATTGCAACGCGGCCACGGATGATCGGTGAATGGTCCACCATTGCCCTGATGCTTCAGAACATGGGTGTGGAAACGCCGTCCTGGATCGACACGGGCATCGGCTACATGACCCCGGACATGGTCGCAGACGGAAACATCGACGGCTTTTAGAGCGCTTCCCTGAGACACGAACGCAAACCGGGGCATGCGATTGGGTGCCCCGGCCATCAGTCACAAGGAGGACCGACATGAGTCTTTTAGAAGCCCGCGGGATCACCAAGCGCTTTCCCGGAGTTGTTGCTTTGGACGCGGTGGACCTTCGGTTCGAGCGCGGAGAGGTCCATTGCATCGTTGGCGAAAACGGGGCGGGGAAAAGCACGCTGGTCAAAGTTTTGACCGGGATTTACCGACCTGATGAGGGCGATCTGCATTTTGAGGGCGAGACCCCGCCCGCCATTGGATATGTGCCGCAGGAGCTGAACCTGTTTGAGCATATGACCGTTGCGGAGAACATGTTCTTGCCGTTGAAAAACGGTACGATTTACCGGCGCAAAGCCCTTGATGCGGCGGCTCAGCCTTTTCTCGACGATCTGAAAATGACCTGCGCGCCGGGGGATATGGTGCGCGACATCTCGGTTGCGGAAAAACAGCTTTTGCAAATTGCGCGCGCGTTGGCCAGCCGACGGTCTGATATTTTGATCCTTGATGAACCCACCGCGTCTCTGACCGCGACGGAAATCGAACGGCTCTTCGCAATCGTTGAGGATTTGCAGGCGCGCGGCACAGCCATTGTTTTTATCACCCATCGACTGGACGAGGTGATGCGCCTGCATTCCGTCGTGTCGGTGTTGCGCAATGGATGTGTGGTCGGGAATTCGGATGGCGAAGACGTCTCTGAGGCTTGGATTGTCAGCAAAATGACCGGCAAGGACATGGATCTGAGCACGCTGTATCGTCCGCGCACCGCGCGTGGGACGCGGCTGTTTCGGGTCGAGGGACTTTGTGGTCCCGAGTTCACGGATATTTCCTTTGATCTGCATGCTGGCGAAATCCTCGGATTTGCCGGGCTCGTCGGGGCTGGGCGCTCAGAGGTGTTGCAAACCCTATTTGGAATGCGCAAGCCCTCGGCGGGGCAGGCCTGGTTCGATGACGAACCTTGGGTCTTTGGGACGCCCGGACGGGCGATTGCCAAAGGTGTGATGTACCTGTCTGAAGAACGCAAAGCCCATGGAATTTTCCCACATATGTCGGTGCGCCAGAATGTGGGCGCGGGGCTGTTGCGCGATGTTGCTCGGCTCGGCGTCGTGTCCAACGCGCGCGAGGCTGCGGCCACGTCGCAGATCATTGAGGATTACCGGGTCAAGACCGCCTCATCTGAGACAAAAATCATGAACCTGAGCGGAGGCAACCAACAAAAGGTGCTGATCGGTCGCGGGTTGATGGCGAACCCAAGGGTGATGATTTTCGACGAACCAACACGCGGCATCGACGTCAATGCCAAGGACGAAATTTACCGTCTTATGCAACGCGTGGCCGAGGACCAACAGATCGCCGTGGTCCTGATCTCATCGGAAATCGAAGAACTTCTGAAATGCAGCAACCGTGTGCTGAGCCTCTATGACGGCCGGATCAACGCGGAAATTGCAGCCGAGGATTTGAGCGAGGAGCGCTTGTTGTCCTCGATTATCAATACGGGCGACGCCATTCATGCGCCTGCCACAACCAAGGAGAAAGCTCATGTCTGACGGGCTCGTAAACATGAAACAGAGGCGCGGTCTGAATCTCCAAGGGGGCGGACAGATCGTGGGCGTTCTGATCGCATTCGTGGTGATCTGTGTGGTCGCGGCCATTGTCGCGCCGGAGTTTTTATCCAGCTACAACATGACGA
Source organism: Celeribacter baekdonensis (assembly GCF_003047105.1). Lineage (NCBI taxonomy): Bacteria > Pseudomonadati > Pseudomonadota > Alphaproteobacteria > Rhodobacterales > Roseobacteraceae > Celeribacter > Celeribacter baekdonensis. The sequence goes on along the minus strand of NZ_CP028475.1, from coordinate 1,268,091 downwards.
TCATTTCCCGCGATCTCGCCTTTATCGGGATTGTGGCCATTGCGCAGGGGATGTTGCTTTTGCTCGGGGATATTGATGTGTCCATCGGTGCGATTGCCGGCCTTTCCGGGATCGTCTGCACAAAGTTGCTGGTGGACGCACAGCTTGATCCCTCTCTGGCCATCGCGGCGGGACTGGCTGTCGGGGCCATTGCGGGGGCGGTGAATGGCACGATCATCACCATGTTCAACCTCAACTCACTCGTGGTGACCATCGGTATGCTCAGCGTCTATTCCGGGCTGAACCTCTGGATCACCAAGGGCCGCACCATTGTCGGATTGCCAAAAGAGGTGACCGTGCTGGGCGGCGGGTCGTTGATGGGCATTCCTGTGCCCGTTTACATTATGATCGGCGCGTTTGCCGTCATTTTATTTCTGACCACAAAAACAGTCTATGGCCGACGTCTGTATGCGGTTGGCAATAGCCGCGAAGCCGCCAAAATCATTGGCATTCACGAGCAACGCGTGCGCATCACCGCCTATGCTGTGGCGGGGTCTTTGGCGGGGCTGGCCGGGATGCTGTTGTGCTTCCGTCTGGTGTCGGCACAGGCGTCGATGGGCCAGTCGTGGCTTTTACCGTCGATTGCCGCGCCGGTGATCGGTGGGATCGCCACCACGGGCGGCATTGGCACGATCTGGGGTGCGCTTTTGGGGGCGGCGATCATTGCGGTCCTTGGCAATGTGATCGTTCTGGGGGATGTCGATGTCTACCTGCAACAGGTGGTCACGGGCGCGATCGTTGTGATCGCCGTGGCTCTGGATGCCATCACCCGCAAAATGGGTCGGGGATAATCCCCCACCCGCATATTCATTCCAAAGGAGGAGATAGGAATGTCCGATGAAACCAAAATCACTCAGATCGGTGTCGTCGTGCGCGATCTGGATGCGACGATGAAAATGTATCACCAGCTTCTGGGCTGGGGGCCGTGGAACGTCTACGAACACACCGCGCCGGTGCTGCATGACACGCATCTGCATGGCAAGCCCGCGACCTATTCGATGCTCTGTGCCGAAGTGATGGTCGGGGACATGTGTTACGAGCTGATCCAACCGCTTGAAGGCGACTCGATCTACAAAGAGTGGCTTGAGGAGCATGGCGAAGGCCTGCACCATGTCGCCGTGATGAAGCGCGGACAGGGTGCTGCGGATCAGTTCAAAAAGGACATGGATGCGGCTGGGGCCAAGATGCTGATGGGGGGACGTATTGGGGAGACCATCGAGTTTTATTACCTCGACAGCGAACCACAGCTGAAGGTGATCCTCGAATCCGGCACAGGCCATGCGATTGACCTGAAACCCGTGCGCACCTATCCAGAATAAAAGGTCAGATCCCAAAAATGAAAACGCCCCCGCTGTAATGGCAGGGGCGTTTTTATGTGGTTGAGGTGCGGCCCCTCAGATGCGGCCCCTCAGGCTTTGCCCCGTTGGGTCAAAGACCATGATGTTCTCAGGTCGGACGCCAAGCGACAGGGTTGCGGGCTGTGACAGATCACTGCCTTGGCGGATCACCTCAATCTCATGACCTGACAGGCGGGCAAAGTAGCTTGTTGATGTGCCGACAACCTGTTGGTTTTCCACCTTGAGCGTGAGGGCATTGGTGTCCGAGCTGTGGTCCAGGAAATGCTCGGGACGTATGCCAAGCGTGACAGGCCCCTGCGCCGATGTGGCGCTGGTCAGTTCCGTCCCATCTGACAGTCTTAAAGTGTGCCCGTCGGCATGTGCGTCCACAAAACTCATCTGCGGTGATCCGATGAAACCCGCAACGAAACGGTTTTTGGGGCGCGCGTAAAGCTCCGCAGGCGAGCCGACCTGTTCGATCCGCCCGTCTTTCATCACGACGATGCGGTCCCCCATGGTCATCGCCTCGACCTGATCATGGGTCACATAAATCGACGTCACGCCGATGCGCTGTTGCAGCGCGCGAATTTCTTTGCGCATTTGCACGCGCAACTGTGCGTCAAGGTTGGACAGCGGCTCATCGAACAGAAAAGCGTTGGAATGTTTGACCATGGCGCGCCCCATCGCAACCCGCTGACGCTGCCCGCCTGAAAGCGCTCTGGGGCGGCGATCCAGATAGGGCGTGATCCCAAGGATCTCTGCCGCCCATGTCACGCGCTCTTCGATCTCAGCGGGGCGCATTTTACGCACCTTGAGGCCGAATGCGAGGTTTTGAGCGACGGTGAGATGCGGGTAGAGCGCATAGTTTTGAAACACCATCGACAGGTCGCGTTCCTGTGGCGGCAGGTGCCCAACAGGTCTGCCGTCAAACAAAATATCGCCGGACGAAATCGGGTTCAGACCCGCCACACAGCGCAGTAAGGTTGATTTGCCACAGCCGGATGGGCCAACGAGGACAATGAATTCCCCATCTTCGATGACGAGATCGAGACCGTGCAGAGCTTTCACTTTGCCATAGTGTTTTTCGAGCTTTTGGATGTTGATAGAGACCATAGGTCGTCCTCCCGTGGAAATCGGCTTATTTGATGCTGCCCTGTGTCAGGCCACCGACGAGATATTTCTGAAAAAAGAAGGCAATGAGATAGATCGGCATCATTCCGACAAAGGATGCTGCCGCCATTTGCCCGAAATTCACCAAACGCTCGCCCTGAAACAGTGACATGCCCACGGTGATGGTGCGGCTGGTGTCACTAAACGTCAGGGCTGATGCGAACAGGAATTCATTGTAGGAGAGGATGATGCAGATCAGCGCCGTGGCAAGGATGCCCGGAAAGATCAAGGGCAGGATGACACTGAACAAAGTGTGCCAATAGCCCGCGCCATCAATCCATGCCGCCTCGTCAATTTCAGCGGGCACATCGTTGACAAAACTTTTCAGTAGCCAAAAGGCCACAGGCAAGTTCATCAGCCCATGCACCAGCGCGAGGCCGGGAATGCTGTCCATCAAATGCGCGGTTTGCAAAAGATAAAACAGCGGGACAAGGGCGATGATCGGGGGCGCGGCATAGGAGGCCAGAGTGATGTTCGGCACCGTCCGGTGAAACGCCCCAAGTTTGATGGTCGCATAGGTTGCAGGCACCGCAATGACGAGGGTGATGATCCCGCTCAGGAGCGCCACAGCCACCGAATTGCCAATCATCCGCGCAACCGGAATATGTGCAAACGCATTCGGATAGTTCTTAAGCGTCGCGGCATCCGGCAAAAGCCGTCCTTGCAGCACATCGTCTGGTGTCTTGAACGAGGTCGAAAAGAGATAGACGATGGGCAGGGCGAAGAAAATCAGCATCGCGGCGAGAAAGGCCATTCGGATCAGCCGATCCGTGTTGGTGTCATGGATCAGGGTGCTCATCTACGTTTCTCCAAGTGGTTGAGCAGCAAAACGATCGGCAAGGTGACGACAGAGACGGTGAGGGCGAACAACAGAGTCTGTGCCGAGGCAAGGCCGACATCGAATTCACGCAGGGCGGTTTTCCAGATCTCGAACGTGGCAATATTCGTCGCATTGCCCGGCCCGCCAAATGTCAGGGTATAGACCAGATCAAAGGTCTTGAGCGCCATGATCACGCGCAGCAGGTAGACCGACAACAGGGCAGGGGCAATCATCGGCAGGGTGACGGTCCAGAAAATCCGCTTTGGATAGGCGCCATCCAAAGCCGCGGCCTCTTCGACGTCATGCGGGACGCCCTGTAGGATGGCAAAACAGAGGATGACGATCAACGGCGTCCATTGCCATGTGTCCGCCGCCATGATCGCCGGAAAGGCCAACATGTCATTGCCGAAAAATGAAACCGGCGCGTCAATCACGCCCCAGCGCAACAAAACGCCATTGAGCCAGCCCCCCGACGGGTTCAGAATCAGTTTCCAGGCGACGCCCACCATGACCGGCGGTGTCATCAGCGGCAAAAGAACAATGGTCCGCAACAGACGCCCGCCGCGCATGATCTTATTCAAAACGACAGCGAGATACAGGCCAAGTGCGAGCTGGATAAGGGGCACGATCAAGGCAAATAAAATGGCATTGCCAACCGATCCGGGGAAGTCCGTGCCCGTCAAAGCCCAGTCGAAGTTGTCAAAGCCAACAAATCCCTGAAACTGCTGTCCGAGGTCAGAGCGCGAAAAAGCCAGAAGCACCAGATAGACCAAAGGGTATCCGGCAAAGATCGCAAGTCCAAGCATCAAGGGCAGGGTCATGCCCCATTCTGCGCGCTTGCGCAGGTTCACGCCCCGATCCGATCTGGTCGCTGATGTCGTTGGGAAAACCGCCATGGTGTCTCCTCATTCTTTTCTAAAAAGGGAAAACAACTGGGGCGCAGAGAATGGACAGTGTGCCATCTGCGCCCCAGCCACGGGGTTAGCGCAGCAACCGTTCCCAACTCCGCTGTGCCAGATCCATGGTGTCTTTTGGCGTGCTTTCGCCTGTGATCATGATGGCAAGCTGTTCCGACAAGCTTTCCAACATCCGCGGGGCTTGTGGTCCGGTCGGCCAAGCCATGGCACCGTTAAGCGATGCACTCGCGGCACGCTGACTGCGGGCGTTGAAGGCTTTATAGGCGTCACTGGTGAGGGCCGAGAGGCGCGTTGGGTCAATGCCGGAGCCCGTGGTGGTCAGCAGTTCAAGGTGCATCTTGGCGGATGACGCCAGTTTGATGAACTCCCATGCGAGATCCTTGTTGTCGCCATAGGCCGAGATGCCAAGCGCCCACCCGGCATTCAGCGGTGCGCGGCTTTCGGTGTTGCTGCCGCCGACCGGCAATTGAACCACATCCCATTTGCCCGCGATCTTGGAATTTGCGTTGTCCTCAGAGTAGGCCCCAAGATCAATCCAGCCTTCGGTCATCGCCGCGCGGCCGCCGACAAACGCTGTCAGAGCTTGGTCAAAACCGGTTTCTGCCGGTGTTGGTAGCGCCGAAGGCACCGTATCGACAAGGTTCTGCGCCGCCAAAAGGGCCGCTTCACTGTTTAGGGCCGGGCGACCCTGCGCATCAAGGAACTCACCGCCATAGTTTGCCAATCGGTTGGCAAATACGGAAATGTTTTGCAGTGGCGCGCGAATGCCCATCAATGCAATGCCGTAAATGCCATTGGCACGTTCAGCTTGTGTGATGGCCTCTGAGGCGGCAATCACCTCGTCCCATGTTTTGGGCGCGCTCAAGCCATGTCGGGCAAAGATCTCGGTGTTATAAAACAGCGCGTGCGTGTCCCCGTCGAACGGCAGCGCATAGCGGCGGCCATTGTAGAGGCTGTAGGGATCATAAACGGTTGCTATGAAGTCCTCGGGCTGAATCTCGTCTTTGTCCGCTTCAATCCGATCTGTGATGTCTTCAAGGACCCCGGTTTCGACAAGGGAACCTTTGGAGATGTACCAGTAATCGAACGCATCGAAACGCTTTGCGCCAGATTGCAAATCGAGGGTCAGTTGTTGCTGAATCTGATCAAGCGGGACTGGAACAATCTCCACCTTTACGCCGGTTTCTTTTTCAAACGCCTCTGCGACGATTCTGGCTCCGCCAACCTGAGGCTGTGACATCATCACGGTGATGGTTTTTCCGGCTTGCGCATAGGCGCGGGCCGAAAGAACGCCACTTCCCAAAGCTGCGCCAACCGCCACAGCCATGCCGCCGCTCAAGACCGTGCGGCGCGACAGGGGCGTGGGGCTGGTGAAATATTTTTTCTGGATCGTGTCTTTCATATTTTCCTCCCTTTTGTGCTTGGTTCCGTCTCCTCCCAGAACCAAAGCGGCATAAATAAGCTTGACATGAAATTAATATCAGTCAAGTTATTTATAACGATCAGGGAGAAAGACATGGAAAAACTCAAAATTGCGGCTGTGGGTGATCAGTTCATCACCTCGGCCGTTTTCGAAGCGGCAGCACGCAGCGCTCTGGGGCAGGGGGTCGAGGTTGTGACGCATGATCTGGCCTGGCCAGAAGTCCCGTTTTTTGCGCATGACGGACCGGCGGGCACGGAAATCAAAGAATACAGCGGCCGCCCCTCTGACCTCGAAACGGTGCTGGCCGATGCCGACGCACTGCTGACCCATCTCGCGCCAGTGACGGCGGAGCTCCTGAGCAAGGCTCCGCGCCTGAAATTCGTTGGCGTGTCGCGTGGTGGTCCGACCAACGTCAACATGGATGCGGCGCGCGCGCATCATGTGACCGTTTGCAATGTGCCGGGGCGAAACGCGTCGGCTGTGGCCGAATTCACCATCGGGGCCATACTCGCCAATGTGCGGCGTATCACCATCGGTCATGCTGGCTTGTCGCAGGGCATCTGGCGCGGTGATTTGTACCGCTATGACCGGACCGGGGACGAACTGTCGGACCTGACGGTCGGGCTTTTGGGCTATAGCCATATCGGCCAGCGTGTCGTGCGCCTGCTCAAACCTTTCGGATGCCGGATTTTGATCTGTGATCCTTATGCAAAGCTGACAGTGCAGGATGCCATTGATGGGGTCGAACAAGTCGATCTTGATGAGATGATTGCACGCGCGGATATTCTGAGCCTTCATGCACGGGTGACACCGGAAACCATGGGGATTATGTCCGCAGAGCGGATCGCGAAGATGAAAAAAGGTGCCGTGCTTGTGAACTCCGCACGGGGCGAGCTTGTTGATCAATCTGCGCTGTGCGAGGCGCTGGTGAGCGGTCATCTTGGTGGTGCGGCCCTTGACACGTTTGAAACGGAACCGCCCCAAAAAAATGATGAGTTGTTGCGCTTGCCCAATGTCACCCTGACCCCGCATATTGCCGGTGCGTCGCGTCGCGTCGCGACGTTTGCCGCAGAGCAGATCGCAGAGGATCTGGCACGCTTTCTGAACGGGGAAAAACTCAAAAACCCTTGTAACTAAAGCACATGGCCATGGCATGCACAGTGCGAGGAGGCACTGTCTGGGAGGAGACTATGAAGACAGCCTATGTGATGGCGGTCGATGCCGGGACAGGCAGTGGCCGTGCGATCATCTATAATTTGAAAGGGGAGATTGTCGGAAGCGCCCAAGAAGAATGGACGCATCCGGCGGTCGAGGGGGTTCCCGGCGGTCTGGATTTCACAACCGGACCCAATGGCGATTTGCTTGACCGTGTCATCGGTCGTGCGATTGTTGATGCGGGCATCAATGCTGCGGAGATCGCAGCGGTTTCAACCACGTCAATGCGCGAAGGGATCGTCCTCTATGACGAGGCGGGAGAGGTGCTTTGGGCCTGTCCCAATGTCGATGGCCGGGCACAGGTTCAGGCCGATGCGCTGACCCGCGCCGGGATATCGGATGAGATTTACCGCCGTGCGGGGGATTGGGTGTCAATCACGGCCCCTGCGCGCCTGCATTGGCTTAGGGACAACCGTCCTGATCTGTTTGGGCGGGTGCATAAGTTGGGTATGATCTCCGACTGGATGGCCACGCGCCTGACGGACACCTATGTCACGGAACCGACGGCTGGTTCATCAAGTGCGCTGTTCGATCTCTCGGCCAGAGTGTGGTCGGGGGAGTTGATCGAAAGGATCGGGCTGAACGCGAACATCGTCCCCCCGTGGTTGAAACCGGGACCAAAATGGGGGAGCTCAGCCGGGCTGCGGCGGCGCGCTGCGGTCTGATTGCGGGCACGCCTGTTGTTGCAGGGGGCGGGGACACGCAGCTTGCTTTGCTGGGGCTTGGGCGTCGTGCGGGACAGGCCACGTTGGTCGGCGGCAGTTTTTGGCAGATGACAATCCTCTCTGATGACGCGTTGATTGATCCGGCCTTTGGGCCACGCACGCTGTGCCACGCCCGTTCGGGCGAATGGATGGTCGAAGGGATTGGCTTTCTCAGCGGCTTTGCCCTGCGTTGGGTGCGGGATGCTTTTTTCGAACCTCTGCTGAAACTGGCGCAGTCCGACCTCGATGCGTTTGCTCTGATCGAGAAACTGGCGCAGGACGTGCCTGTCGGCGCGGCGGGAACAATCGCTGCAACCGCCTGTCCGATGCAGTCCGATGCGTGGCGGCAACCGCCTCTGAGTTTTCTCGGATTGGACCTGAACGCCCCCGGACGTGCGCTTGGGCAAGTGGCCCGGTCGGTGATGGAAGCCGGTGCGTTTCTGGCCAATCACCATCTTGAAAAGCTCGAAGCCTTGTCAGGCCAGCGCTATGACACATTGCAATTCACCGGAGGATCGAGCCAAGGCACGCTTTGGCCGCAGATCGTGGCGGATGTGACGGGCCGCGAGATTGAAATTCCCGAGGTGAAGGAAACCACGGCTCTCGGTTGTGCCATGCTCGCGGCGGTTGGGGCGGGGCTGTTTGCGACGATCGACGAGGCTGTCGATGCCATGGCCAGTCCGATTGAGCGCCGGGTTGTACCCAATCCTGAAAACGTGGCGCTGTACCAGCCTCTGAAAACCCGGTGGTCCGAGGTGATCGGCGGAGTGCGAGACCTCGGTGATGCCACTGGTCTTGAGCCGATCTGGCGGCCTGCGGGCGCACGAAACACTGAACTTTGAAAAGGATACGCGAATATGAAGTCTCTATGGGACGACAAGGAAGCCGAACGACTGCGCAAGGCCGCAGGCGATGACCCTGCGGCGCAAGACCTGGCCATGCGGGTGTACACCTCGCGCCTGATCGGCCAGGAGGCCGACCTTGTGCTGCATGGCGGGGGCAATACGTCGGTCAAAACCCGTCGTCGGGATGAGGCGGGCGTCGAGCGCGATGTCATCCATGTGAAAGGGTCTGGCTGGGATTTGGCGACCATTGAGGGGCCAGGTCTGCCCGCGATGTGGCTTGAACCGCTGTTGCAGGCGCGCAGCACCGCAACGATGGCGGATGAGGAAATGGTGAGCTTTTTGCGGCGCGAGATGCTTGACCAGAGCGGGCCGAACCCGTCGGTCGAGGCGCTGTTGCATGCGTTCCTGCCTGCGAAATTTGTCGATCACACACATTCCTGCGCGGCACTGGCGATTGCCAATCAACCCAACGCTGCCGAGATCGCGCGTGAGATTTTCGGGGATGAGCTGTGCCTCGTTCCCTATGTCATGCCCGGCTTTAAACTGTCACATGCTGCGGACCAGATTTTTTCCCAAGACGGTGCCGGAACATCCGGCCAGTTTTTGGTGAACCATGGGCTGTTTTCCTTCGGAGAGGATGCGCGGACGTCTTATGAGCGGATTCTGCGCTACACGACGATGTGCGAAGAGTACCTGACGGCCAAAGGCGCGGGCTTGATGCCGGAGGAGGCCGGGACGGTACAGGACGATCCCGATGCGCATGCGGCGGTGGCGGCACTGCGTGAGGCACTCGGGGAGTGGGAGATCTTTGCGGATGATCTGGCGCTTGATCTGCGGTGCGGCGAGGCAACCAGCCGGTTCCTTGCGCTGGATGGTCTGGCCGAAATCACGGCGCGCGGCACCGCAACCCCGGACCACGTGATCCGCATCAAGCCGCGCCCGGTTATAGGCGAGGCCGCCTATGGTGTGCAGGAGTGGCGCGATGCAATCCAGAGTTTTGCCGCATGGTATGCAGATTATTTCAATCGCAATGCGCCGCTTGCCGAAGAGCCTAAGACCATGTTGGACCCGTTGCCTCGGGTGGCGTTGATCCGGGGTCTGGGCATTGTCGGCATCGGTCGATCAGCAAAAGAGGCCCGTGTCGCGGCGGATTTGGCGGAACAGACCGCGCGGATCGTATTGTCCGCCGAAGGGATCGGACGTTTCACGCCTCTCAATGAGCGGGATCTGTTCGATATGGAATATTGGTCGTTGGAGCAGGCCAAGCTGAAACAGGTCAAAAAGACCTAAGCTGTGGCGTTTTAAAGACTGTTTAAAATCCGCTCGGCCACAGCGTGTGAGGATATAAACCCATTGAGACAGCCTGTGCGCAGTGCCGCACGGGCTGCTTGCCATTTCTCTATGCCCGCACAGATGGCGACGACCTCGCGTTCGCGCAATAAGTCAGGGTCCATTCCGAGCATACGTTGAGCGATCCCTGTTTCAATAAACGCACCGCTGTCGTCGACCAGATTGCCAGCAAGGTCGGCCACGACGCCCTCTCTGATCATATCTCCCTGTTCCGCATCGGTGATCAGGCCGAAAGAGCGGAAAAACGATCCAGGGCCGACATGACCGACGCCAATCATGATCATGGACGCATCGCGCAAGCGCTCAAATGAACCGCGAATGCTGCGCTGTCGCAGAAACAGGTCGCGGTCGTCTGCGCTGTCCACAACCAGAGGGGCGGTGAAAGCGTAGCCTTTGCCTTGGGTTTTGTCGATCAAGGCGTGAATGACTTCGAATGGATTGGCATCGCTCAATGCGGCAAAATCGCCGGTGACCGAAATGAATTCCGCTTTTGGCCGCCGGATTGTGGGCATGGCTTTGACGATCGCCGACATGGTGCGCCCGGACCCGACGCCGACCATCATTGTGTTGGTGTTTTCAAGGCGGCCATGCAGAAAGCGCGCGCCAGCACTGGCCACCGCGGGCATCGAGACATCCATGGTCTGAGGCTCGTCGACATCAGGAACGATCGTGCAACTGGTCAGGCCAAATTCCGCAACCAGACGGTCTTCGAGCGCCATGCAATCGGTCGGTACGTTGTCCACGAAAATCTTGACCAACCCCTGTTCATGAGCGGCCTGAACAAAGCGGTGGACTTTCATCTTGCTCAGACCTCGGCGCGTTGCAATTTGCGCCTGCGTCAGCCCTCCCACGTAATGCATCCAGGCGATTTCGCGGATTTGGTCCTGAGTGTCCGTGTTTGAGCTCATCTGTAGAATATCTTTTCCAAGGGAACGTGCCAGAATATGTTGATCATCATACCCATATGGTCCGCCGCCGCAATAGGACCGCCAGTGGCGTAGAACCGGTCTTTCGGGTGAATATCCGGCCGGTGAATATCTGCTGGGTGAATATCTGCTGGGCGGCCTTTATCCGCGAGGCCTTTATCTGCGGGACCTTGGGGCGCGGTCCACAGATGTCTCCAAGACCATGGCAGAGCCGATCCCCCCTGCTGCGGCGATTGTGCACAGGGCCGGGCCGGGACGGCGCTTCAGCTCATGGAAGGCACGGCAGACCAAAATCGCGCCGGAGGCTCCAATCGGATGGCCGCGCGAGAGGGCGCCACCTGACACATTGGTTCTGTCGTCGGGCAGATGGCCCAGCCTGATGCATGCGATGGCTTGCGCGGCGTAGGCTTCCATCACTTCGATGGTGCTCAGATCATTTGGCGTCAGCCCACAGGCGGCAAGCACGCGTGTGATTGCGGCGACGGGCGCGATCCCGGGCAGTGCCGGGTCCGCCCCGACGCAGGCATGGGCGCGAATAGACACCGCATGATCCACCAAAGCCCCCATGTCATCGGCCACCACAAGGCAAAAGGCCGCCCCATCCGCCTCCACCGCCGTTGCGGCGGCACTGACCGAACCCGCCAAGGTTTTGGACCGACGGGCGGTGTTCACGGTCAACCGACGCGTGAAGGCGTCATGGTCCACGCCTTGGATCGGAACGATTTCACAGCTGAGAGCATCCCGAGCCGCCAAGGCTTTGCGATGGCTTTCGACGGCAAAACCATCCTGTTCTTGCCGCGAAAGGCCCAAGCCGCGCGCAAGATCGTCCGCCGCACTGGTCAGGTCCGGGTCCTGTTCGGGAAATGGGCTGAAGGGGGGGCGGGTGTAAAAGCTCGGCGCACCGTCTGGACCGGGTTGTGTTGCGCGCAGCGGGCGCTGCGAGAAGCTCTCGCTCCCGCCTGCGATGACCGCACGGGCAAACCCCGCATCGACCCAAGCCGCGGCCATCGCGATCGCATCCAGCCCCCGGCACATTGGGCGTCGATGCTGAGACCCGACACAGGCCCAAGACCCGAAAACAGCGCGGCCATCCGGGCGGGATTGCCGCCACCGCCCAGAGCATTCGAGAGAAAGAGTTGCCCAATGTCGCCGGGATTTAGGCCGGTATCGCGCAACATCGCGGCGATGACAGGGGCTGCCAGTTCATGCGGGTGCAAGGTTGAAAATGCCCCGCCACGGGGCACGACTGCGGTGCGGCGGGCTGCGATGATCACGGCCATGGGAGAGCCTGCGTCAGCCCTGCGAGATCCGGTTTTCCCGAGGCCAAAAGTGGAAACTGCGCGGTCAGTAAAATCTTGCGCGGCACCATGATCGCGCCGAGGCGCTGGGTGATTTCTTGGCGCAACCATGCGTCATCGGGGGGCGGCTCTGTCCCGGTTTCGATATAGGCGACCAACACATGTCCGCGACGTGCGTCGGGCCGTGTGACCACGGCCGAGAGGCGGTCGGGCAAAAGCGTGGCCAAGAGTGTTTCAAGCGCTTCAGGGTGCACGTTTCGGTCGGCGATGGTGACCATCCGATCCCGCCGCCCCATCAAGAAAAGATAGCCGCGCTCATCGAGGCGTCCGATCTCTCCAACGGTCACGGCGCTCCCATCCCATCGTGTCGCGGCACTTTCGCCATCGACATACTGATCGAACAGATAGGGGCTTTGCACCCAAACCTCACCCACACCGTCCTGCGCCGCGCGGATGTCCAGGGTCACGCCGGGATAGGCGCGGCCGACCGACCCGGCGGGCGTCTGTGCATCCGTCAGCGTCACAAAACTTGTCTCGGAGGCGCCATAGAATGCGCGAAGCTCGGCGCGGGGAAACATCTGCGCGACATGCGCATGCGTTGCCGTATCAAGGCGCCCGCCACCGCACAGCACGACACGCACCGAAGGGACGGGGGGACCGCTCAACAGCCTCAGCTGCGTCGGCGTCGCATAGATCACGCTGATCTGGTGGCGGGTCAGGTGTTCGATCTGCGCTTTGGGCCGCAGCCCGTGCAGCAGGTGAAGACCAAGCCCGCAGTGATGGGATTCTGCGATGCCGTAAAGCGTCAGAGAATGGCTCAAGGCCCCAAAAACCGCAGCCCGATCTGTGGGGGCGACGTCAAACAGTGCACGGTTGACGGCAAAACTTGCGGTCCATGAGCTTCGGCTGCGCCGGATGACCTTTGGCTGTCCGGTGCTTCCCGATGTACAACATTCGATGGCCTCCCGGCCCGCGATCGCCAGAACGAAAGGGGGGCGAGGTTGCACGCGAAAGGATTGACCGGAGGTGAGACATCTCAGCAAGCGCCGCAAGGCCGCAGCCTCATCGCCCTCGACGTCATCGGACCCAGTGTCGGCCCGAAGCGGCCTGTCTCTTAGATAGATTTCAGCCACGTTCATCGGGAGAATTTTCCTCGAAACCGTGGAATGTCGCGTAGTCCTCAATCGGCGCGCGCTCCGTCGTGACCGCATTGACGGGGGCCTGTGTGTCCGCTCGGCCAAGAGCGATCCCGCAGACCACGATGTCGTCCTGCGCTAAGCCGAGCGTTTGATGCGTCAACCGCCCGTGATTGGCCAGTGCCCCGATGCCACAGGTGCCATAGCCCATGCTCTGCGCATGGAGCATCAGGGCCATCAACGCCATGCCCAAATCCATAAAACAGCCCGCGCCCATGTTGCGATCAATCGTCACAACGATGCCGACAGGGGCCTCGAAGAACCGGTAGTTTTTGGCAAATTGCGCCTGTCGTCCGGCGATGTCGCGTCGCTCGATCCCTAAGGCATGGTAAAGCGCATATCCGGCGCTGCGTTGTCGCGCGCGCAGATGGGGCGGCAACGGATTTGGGAAATAACTGTATTCGGAGGGTTCGGGCGGGCTTTGGGCAACATCGGCAAGCACCGCGCGGAGCCGGTCAAGTGGCGCGCCGGTCAAGACATGAAAGCCGCCGGGCTGAAGGTTTGCGCCACTCGGCGCGCGTCGCGCGGCAGAGAGGATGGCGCGCAGGTCGGCCAAAGGCACCACGTCCGGCAGGAAGGCGCGGCACGAGCTGCGGTGTTCGAGAAGCTGAAAGATAGGGTTGCTCATGACGAGGGCAAGGCCTTTTTCGGCAGTGCGTCGTGACTGCGATCTCTTCGTATCTATTGAGGCGACGCTCCGTTGTCTAGCCTGCGCTCCGCTCTGTACATCCCGCTCATGTCGCACGCCTGATTGCCTTTGGTCTGTGGCCCAGGTGCAGGACGGCCTCGAAAACTGTCTCACTTTGCGCGTGTTGAGACAGTTTTCGGGATGCGCGGGCAACGGCCCTCTTGGGGCTTTCGAAATTCTCTGTCCTTTGGGATGCTGGCCGGACAGTGCGACAAAATGTGAGGCGCATCCGAGGTGACATCTTCGGGCTGGCGTCTGCGAACCTATGCGGGAGACCTTAGACAGTGACGACGACCTACCAAGAGAATGCGACATCCATCGACAAGCGCGTGGGCGCGCTTTTCAAGGCGGCTCCCTCGGTTTTGATGCCCTATAGCCAGCTTGTGAAGGCCGCATCCGGGGATGGGGCTCTTGAGGCAAAGACCAAAGAGTTGATGGCGTTTGCGATTTCCATCGCCATCAGATGCGAAGATTGTATCGTCTTCCACCTGCGCGCGGCCTTGAAGCATGGGGCCAGCCGGGACGAAGTCATCGAAGCGATTTCGGTGGCGATCGAAATGGGCGGCGGCCCGTCGGTTGTCTATGGTGGCCGTGCTTTGGAGGCGCTTGAAGGGTTGTCCTGATCGACCACCCCGAAGGTCGGGTTAGACAGCGGGCGTTTTTTGCTCAACACTCACTGTCAGAATAAAGGCATCCTGAAAGGCTGATGATTGAAAGGGAGTGACGGTGGCGGGCCAAATGGACAGGTCATCTGTGGAAAAACTGATCCGATCCTCACGGGATCGGAGCCGATCTTTGCACAACCTGTCCTCCTGTACCAGATCCCCGATCCTGAGATTGCAGGCGGACGAGATCAACCATCGCAACGAGAAGTTTCTGGATCAGATTGGAGGGGCCGCCTCGGAGGTTGACCGCTCGGTCCTGCTGCCAAGCCGGTCCCGGTATAGTCTTTTGATCACCGATGCCGAAGGCATTGTGATTGAATCCTATGCACCAGAGGGCATGGAGGCCGAGTTTCAAAGAAACGGGCTTGTGCGCGGCTCGGTCTGGGATGAGCGCGTTGCCGGAACCAATGGTATTTCCATGTCGATGCAGACCGGGCGCGTTTTGACTGTGCTGGGCGATGAACATTTTTATACTTGTTTTCATGGGTTTAGTTGTAGTTCAGCGCCGTTGATGGATGCTGAGAACAACCTGATCGGGACCATAACACTTGTCGGCTCCGTGCGCCGGCGCCAGGAGGAGCACGCGCTGTGCGAACAGGTCATTCGGCGGGCCTCACGGCAATTTCAAACCCGGCTGTTCCGCACCTTCCATTCTGACAAACTGACCGGGCGGGCCTTGTCCCAAGATCCCGTGTCGCGGCGCTTGTTTGAAACGCTGGTGGCCTGTGATGACGCGGGGGTCGTCGTTTCCTATCTGCCACTGTGGCGTGACAGCGCCCGCCCGAGCGCGCATCAGGACCTCGTGGGACGCCATGTTTCCGATCTAAAGGATCTCAACATCACCCTGCGTGGCCCTGTGGCGGTGCCGCCCAGACGACGTGTGATGCACAGTGACTTGCCGCGCATTCCTGACCGGATCGAGAAGGAAACGACTCTGGGGCGGTTGATCAAAGAGGGTGGCAGGTTGCCGATTTTGGCCGAACGCGCGCGCAAACTGGTGGCCCATCGTGTCCCAGTGCTGATTTGTGGTGCGCCAGGGGTTGGCACGGAAGGTTTCGCCAAGGCGCTTTTGGAGGAACAGGGACTGATTTCGCCGGTGGGCGTGACGTTGGATGCCGCGCGCAATGGTGCTGAGGCTGATCTGTCTGAGGCGCTCACGAGCGTGGGGTTTCTCAGCGACTATCCCGTCGACAACGTGGTGCCCACATTGATCCTGCGCAATATCGAGAGCCTGTCGGCAGAGGCGCAGCTTGTGCTGGAACGGTTCCTTGATGTTGATCCGTCGATGTCTGGGATGAAGGCCCGGCCGCCTGCGGTTTTGTTCACGGCTGGCAGAGCATGGTCCGAGCTGGAAAGGGACGACAGCATTCCGCGCAGCTTGCTGTATCTGTTGGGCCAAGCGGTTGTGGAATTGCCGCCGGTCGCGCAGCGAGAGTGCGACGCGGTTCTGGACAACGTCATTGCCGAAAGTTTCACCGACCCGATCGAGATTGCCGACAGCGCCCGAGATGTCCTGATGGGCTATCCTTGGCCGGGCAACCGGCGCGAGATGCATGCGGTTTTGCGAGAGGCGTTGATCTGTGGCAACGGCAGGCGGATCAATGTGACCGACCTGCCGGCGCGTTTGCTCCCGTCGCGACAGGACGCCGCCAAAGAGAGGCCCCGAGCCTCGCTCAAGGATGCGTTGGACAGCACCAACTGGAATGTCTCAAAGGCCGCGCGCCTGCTGGGCAAAAGCCGAGCGACGGTCAACCGCTGGATCGCCTCCGAAGGCTTGCAGCGACCGGAGCAGCGTTAAAATCTGCGTTGAATCTTACCTATAACGGGGGGCATGCCCTCGTGTGATGATCCACCTTTGGCGCGGTGCGTTTGGGGGGGCTTTGGGCTGCGTTGGGGGGCTTTGCCTGTCCGTTGCCTGTTGAACTCAGCGACGATCCCGCCACTTCAAAGCCTGAATGAGACATAAACACGGCCGCAGAGGAGGCTCCGGCCGTGTTCAGGGAGGGTCGCAGTGCCACTCAGATGCCTGCCACTCAGATGCCTGCCACTCAGATGTCTGTCGCTCAGATGTTTTGAGCGGTCATTTCCTGGGCGATGTATTCGGCCTGTCTGATGGCCAGCGCCACGATGGTCAGGGTCGGGTTACAGGCCCCCGACGAGGTGAACTGACTGCCGTCCGAGACAAAGAGATTGTCAATGTCATGGGATTGTCCATAGGCGTTGACCACGCCCTTGGTCGGGTCGGCATGCATCCGGTTGGTGCCCATGTTGTGGGTCGCCGGATAGGCGGGCAGTTCATAGACATCGGTGGCACCAACGGCTTCGTAGATTTGGCTCGATGTTTCATACATATGCGCCGTCATCTCGTAGTCGTTGTTGTGCGGCGTTTTTGAAACGATCGGAACGGGGAGGCCGTACTGATCCACCTCACTGCCATGCAACGTGACCCCGTTGCGCTCTTGCGCCATGTCTTCACCCAGAACCCAGACCCCTGACATGCGGTCGTAGTTTTCCAAAGCTCCCGCCACGCTGCGGCCCCAGCCAGTGTTGCCCGGCTCCAAAAAGGCCGCCATGAAGGGCAGTCCGAGCGAGAGGAATTCGAGGTAATACCCGCCGGCAAAGCCGCGTGCCGCGTCGTGGTAAACTTCGTCCCCGACGACCCCCGCAACCGAGGTGCCGCGATACATGTGCACTTTTTCAGGCAGCACCGCATAGACCCCACCCGTGGTGTGGTTCATGTAGTTTTTGCCAACCTGGCCCGACGAATTGGCCAAGCCGTCAGGGAACAGGCTGGAGGCGGAATTGAGCAGCATCCGCGGGCTTTCGATGGAATTGCCCGCAACGCAAACGATCCGGGCTTTTTGCCGGTGGTGGTTGCCGTCTTTGTCGGCATAGACCACGGCATTGGCTTTGCCCGCGTCATCATGTTCAATCCGCAAGACCATGGCATCGGTGCGCACCTCGCATTTGCCAGTGTCCTCGGCGCGCGGCAGTTCGGTATACATGGTCGACCATTTCGCACCAATCGCGCAGCCCTGCATACAGAACCCAATCTGATGACACGCGGGCCGGTCGTCGCGTTCGACCGAATTGATCGCCATTGGGCCAGATCGGTAATCGGTACGGCCGGTGCGGCGACAGCCCTCGGCCAAGACCCGAAAGCCGTTGTTCCAGGGCAGGTGCGGCATGCCGGTGGTCTTGCCGGTGACGCCCATCTTCAGTTCTGCTTTTTCATACCACGGGGTCATTTCCGCCAGATCGACAGGCCAGTCTTCGATATTGGCCCCGTCGATGGCGCCATAGGTACTGCGGGTTTTGAACTCGTGTTCCTTGAACCGCAGCGCCACACCGGCCCAGTGAATGGTCGAGCCGCCATAGCCTTTGACGATCCATGTGGGCAGCGTCGGGTGGTTCACAGCCCCATGCCAACCGCCCGCAGAATACCGTTTGTCGAGCCAGGAGATCTTATTGAACATCGCCCATTCGTCGTTTTCGATGTCGCCAAGGTCAAAGCGTTTTCCGGCTTCCAGAACAACCGATGTGATGCCCTTTTGCGCCAGTTCGTTGGCCAATGTGCCGCCGCCTGCGCCCGAGCCGATGATGACGACCACACTGTCGTCGTTGAGATCGAATTGTGTCATTGTCCCTCTCCCTTATCCCTGAACATCGGCGATGCGTTCTTCGAGGGTCGGCCCCTCGGGAACGAAGGTGATGTCGGAAAATCCCCGGTCGATATATCCGCCATGTTCGACAGACGAGCCTTCGTATCCAAGCAGGGGCCAGATCTCTTTGTTGTCATAGATGCCGAAATAGGCGGTCCAGCGCACGCCTTGGAAAAAGCCGTCGTGTTGGAAATGCCGCAACAGACCTTCACGGGCATCCGGGTCCTCAATCTCGACATAGGGCACGCCGAACAGCGCTTGTGCCTGGGCGTCGATGTGAGCCAGCCCCTCGGTCAGATCCTTGGCCATATCCTCATTGGCCTCGGCATTGGTCAGGACGGTCGCGACAATGGCTTGGTAATGCGACAGGTTCAGGATGGTGGGATGTGGATAGATGTCCTGAATCATTTGCAAAAGGCTCGCGCCTTGCGCTTTGGTGAGAACGTCTGAGGCGGCAAAGGCTTTGCCCCCAAGCAGGGTGCTTGTGGTGATCCCGGCCATGGTTGTCGTCATCAGAAACATGCGACGGCTCATGGCAACACGGTCCTCATCCGATGTGCCAAGCCGGTGGAAACGAATGGTCATGTCTTCTCCTCCCATTGGGTTATTTTTGGGTTTATTCGGCGGTTAGGCCGCCCTTTCTTCACGGCGCGTTGAGGCAGAAAGCCGATCCTCCGCGGCTCTGATCAACGCTCCGGGAAAACGTGTGTGGCTCATGGTTGCGGGCATGAGCCGATCGAGGGTGATATGGGCGTCAGGGCGCAGGGGGGGCTCCGCCGGAAAGGCCGCACGATGCAGCAAACCCATCTCGACCCAAGTGGCCGGATCGGGCATGTGCAACAGGATCGCGGCATGAAGCAACGCCACGCGGCCCTCGGGCGTGGCCCGCCATCGTTGCGCGGTGCCCGCCAATTTGCGCCCCTCGGCCAAGACATTCCATGCGCCATCGCAAAAGGCGCCGGGGCAGGAGCCGGTGTGCGTCGTCACCTCAAAACGGGTCAGCGCCTCTGCCACTGTGCCGCAAATCATGCGATACCCGTCTTCCATGGTGAAGTCCGCGCGGCAGGGTAAAACCATGGCAAGGTTCAGTGTCGCGGACCCTTGCGGGACGATGCCGCCGCCACTGCCGCGAAAGGCAATCCGGCACCCTTCGGCGGTTGCTGAGCGCAACGGGATTTGCATATCGTCGCGCCGTGCCAACGCATGAGGCATGACCAGCGCGGTTTCCTCGGCCTGCCACAAGAGCAGGGCGGGCTGACCCGCCTGCAACAGTGCGGTTTCGCGCGCAATGCCATCGGCGGCGGTGCGAAAGGGCGCGACGATCATGGCGTGAAGGTCTCGATGGTGGCGCACAAGGCGGTCAGAAAATCCGCCGCAGGCGCGCCGTCAATTGCCCGGTGATCAAAGGTCAAAGACAGGCCGGTAAAGGATTTCCACACGGTGTTTTCCCCTTCGCGTACGGCCGTTTCAACCGCACAGCCCACACCCAAAATGGCGATTTGTGGCGTGTTGATGATCGGGGTGAACTGTTCCACCCGGCTGAGGCCAAGATTGGAGATGGTAAAGGTCCCGCCCGTCATTTCCGGGACTGTCAGCTTGTTGGAACGCGCCCGTTCGGCCAGATCGCGCCGCGCCGCGCGCAACTCCTGCAGATCCATGTCACCGGCTCCGAAAATCGCAGGCGCCGCCAGCAAATTCCCCGGCAGCGCGATGGCCACGCCAAGGTCAATGGCGCGGGACAGATGCACCTCGCGGTCCTTCACCTTGCCGTTGATGTCAGGATGGTTGGCGAGTGTGCGCACCACTGCACCCATCAGCAGGTCTTCGACAGACAGCGAGATGCCCTTGGCCTTATACTGCGCCTTGGCGGCCAACAGCGCGGTCATGTCAGCCCGCGCGTGATGGGTCAACTGTGCCGCGGTTTGCAGGGAGCTGACCATCTTGTCCGCAATCATCCCCCGCGCGCCGCGCAGGGGCACAATGCGTGTTTCTGATGTGGTTTCGGTGGTCATGCGACCGACCCGATCACGTCACCCTTTGCGGCGACCTCGTCTTGGGCCACATTGATGCTCAATGTGCCGCTGGCGGGGGCGGTGATTTCATATTGCACCTTGGCGGTCATGATCTCTGCGATCAACGCGCCTTCGGTGACAGTGCCGCCCTCGCTCGCCAGCCATGCTGTGATGACACATTCGTCGTCGCCGTCCCAAAGATCGGATGGAATAATGATATTGGTTGCCATGTGGCACACTCCTCTTGGGGCCACCCCGGCAGATGCGGGGTGGCGTTTTGGTATTGTGTTATGGTTGGAGAGAGGCCGATTTAGGCCAGATTAGGCCAGATTAGGCCGGAACGGGCGCACCGCAGATTTCGCGCGCGACGGCGACGATTTTACCGGCATTGGGCAGGCAATGCTGTTCCATCACGCGGGCAAAGGGGATTGGCACATCCGGGAAGGCGATGCGTCTGGGCGGTGCTTTCAGATCGGCCATATTGCTTTCAGTGACCGTGGCGATGATCTCGCCGGACACGCCGTAGCTGTGGTAATCCTCATCCACGACGATCAACCGTCCGGTTTTGGCGACGCTGGCGCGGACCGTGTCGCGATCCAGCGGCACCAGAGAGCGCAGATCGACCACCTCGGCACTGATGCCTTGCTCGGCAAGCACAGTGGCGGCTTTCAACCCGTGATGGACGCCTTGGGCAATCGACACGATGGTCACATCGCGGCCTTCGCGGGCAATGGCGGCTTTGCCAATCTCGACCTCGTAGCTTTCTTCGGGCACATGGGTGATCGCCCCGGCCTCCGTGCCAAGCCAGCCCATGCCTTGTAAGCCCTTGTGATACATGTAAATCACCGGGTTCGGGTCACGTAGCGCCGCCGTCATCAACCCTTTGGCATCATAGGCGTTGGAGGGGCTGACCACTTTCATGCCGGGCAGGTGTGCAAAGCTGCCATAGAGGCATTGCGAATGCTGACCCGCATCGGAATAGCCACCGCCGGTCGAGGTCATCAACACCATCGGCACGTTGAAATTACCGCCGGAGAAATAGGTGTTTTTGGCCATCAGGTTGTAGATTGCATCGAAACAGACCCCGAAGAAATCCACAAACATCAGTTCGACCACCGGCTTCATGCCATCCTGTGCCGCGCCAACGGCGGCTCCGATGAAACCCGTTTCTGAGATCGGTGTGTCGCGGACCCGCGTTTTGCCGAATTCCTCCAGAAGGCCACGGGTGTTGCCAAAGACGCCGCCCAGCTCGGCGATGTCCTCGCCCATCACAAAGACGGTCGGGTCGATGCGCATTTCCTGTGCCATGGCCTCGGCCATTGCACGCGCAATCGTCAGTTTACGTTCGTTTTCCATTGTTTTCCTCCCTCTGCGATCAGGCAAATACAGCCGTCATCGCGTCTTCCGGTTTCGGATCGGCGCTTTCGCGGGCAAAGCGGATCGCCTCGTCCACTGCGGCCTGCGCACGGGTTTCGAGCGCCTCAAGCTCCGCCTCGTCAAAGGTGCCATCTGCCAGTAATTTGGCGCGCAGGGTTGGGATTGGGTCTTTTGCAAACAGCCCATCCTTTTCGCCCTTGGGTCGATACCCTTCGGCATCGCCCATGAAATGCCCGGCCAGACGATAGGTCTCGATTTCGATCAAAGTCGGGCCTTCGCCGCGCCGTGCCCGTGCAATCGCTTCGCCCGCCACCTCGTAAATCTTCAGCGGGTCGTTGCCGGGGATGAAATGACCGGGAATGCCATAAGCCGCCGCCCGATCGGAGTTGCGCTGAATGGCGGTTGAGGCCTCTTTCGACACCGAGATGCCCCAGGCGTTGTCTTCGATGACCACGACCATGGGCAATTTCCAGACGGCGGCCAGGTTCATCGCTTCGTGAAACGCGCCTTGGTTGGCTGCGCCTTCGCCAATAAAGGCCACGGCCACACCCGGCTTACCTTGGATTTGGCGCGAGAGGGCCGCGCCCGCTGCCGGTCCCATGCCTTGCGCGATGATGCCGGAACAGGCGAAATTCACATCCGCGTCAAAGATGTGCATATGGCCACCGCGTCCGCCGGACAGGCCTGTGGCCTTGCCAAAGATTTCGGCCGCCATTCTGTTGAGATCGACGCCCTTGGCGATGGCCTGATGGTGGGGGCGATGGGTTGCGGTGACCACGTCAGCAGGGTGGAGGTGGGCACAAACGCCGACGGCGACGGGTTCCTGACCATCTGACAGGTGCATCTCACCCGGAATGGGGCCGTTCGCCATGTTGAAAACCGGCGTTTTGCCCTCCATGTAAATTTTCTCGATGGCGTTTTCGAACCGACGGCTGGTCACCATCTTTTCGTACATCCACGCCAAGGTGTCTTTTTCTGGCTGCATTGTCTTCTCCTCCTTGTCGAAGGAAAAGTGGCGCGCGCATCCCGTCGTGAGTAGCGCTTTTTGTCAAAGCGAGGGCGCGGCGGCGAAACTGTCTCATATCCTGGCCGCTGAGACACCTATCCGAACACTGATGTGCAAAGAGCCGTGGGGAGGGAGCGGTGAACATGGCCGTGCCGGGCGTTTGGCGTGGCGGCACATTCAACCAAGGCGCCAGAATCATACGACGGTAGGTGCGGGCATAAGGCCGGGACAGACCGGCGGCCCCGCGGATCATAAGCTGTGAGGGCTCAGGGCGATCAAAGGCTAAAAAATCAGTCAGCGCCGTCGCGGGGAAGATCGCGGGGCCAGATTGAGGCGCTGTACAATGCCTCAATGATGGGCCTCAATGATGGGCCGAAATGAATGGGCCGTGTGGGGGAGGTTATGCGGCTGTGACAGCGTCGGCCCACTCACGCAAATGAGTGGCAATTTCGGGGGCGGCATAGCGTTGGATCGGCATCAACTGATCGCAAATGCGCATGCCGTTCTCATAGCGTGTCTTGATTGAAACCATTGTTCCGGTTTCGGGCATTGAAAAAACCCCGACGAGACTGTCCAGTCCAGAGGCATAGGCCAGATCTCCATGATCGCTACACCAAATGACGGCTGTATGTGCCTCGGGATCGGACCAAAGAACGATTCCGTCCATAATTGAAACCTTTTGAATACATGGCATCTACTGAGCATATGTTGATAGCATGAGCAGAAAGCGCAGAACATTCGGGTTTATGTGTCATGAATTTAATCTTCTGACGCTGGTTGGCGTCAAGCTGGCCGCAGAACCTAAATTTTTACACAAATTTGTATCAACCACTCCCATACTTGCGCATACTCTGTGACATCGGGGCGGTTTTCATTTGATACAAGGTCTTTGTAAAGCTCCGAAACGCAGGCCGCTTTGGTCTTGGCAGCAGCATGCGAACAGGGGGGGCGACGTGAAACAGGATGTATCTCCTGCGCAGTTGAGGCGTGTTTTCGGCGAAAACTTAACACGCCTGTCGGAGCGCGCGACCTCTGTCTCACAACTGTGTCGCGACCTTGGCATCAATCGCACGCAATTCAATCGCTATCTCAAAGCGGAAGCGTTCCCGCGGCCGGATATATTGTATCGCATTTGTCAGTATTTTGACGTGGATGCGCGGATCTTGTTGGAGCCTTTGGATGGCATCAAGTCGCAGACTCAAAAAGGGTCCGCGGTGCGCGAACTCTCAGGGTTTTTGGGCGGATTGAGCGCGGGGTTGATTTCGCCTGCGGCGCTGCCGGACGGGCCTTATTTGCATTATCGGGTGTCCTATTTTGACGAAGGCGCGTTGAGTTGTCATTTGTTTACGCTGAAACGCGATGAGGTTGGCGTGATGCAAATCTCGGGTTTTATCTCGCGCGTCGCCAGCGAAAGGGTCGGCTTCGGCAAAACGATGCCAATGCGTCGCTATCGTGGCATCGTGTTTCGTCAAATGCTTGGATTTTCTTTTATTTCGGCGATGGACCGTGTGCCATTGATGAACCTTGGCGGGTTTGAACCAAATTATCTTGGCAATCCGAGGTTCCTGTTCGGCAGCGCCATTTCGACCCAAGACGTGCGAGCGCCTTCGCCCTTGCTGTTGGAACGTCTTGAACCAAGTTTGGCGATGATGATCCGGCGGCGACATGACATTGGCATTCATCCGCGTGGGAATTATCCAGCTTTGGTGCGCGGATATTTCGACAAACATGCGCCGATGAGGTAAGCAACATGGTCTATTTTGGCACAGACACAGCAGGGCCATAACGCCTATTGTGCGTGGTTTGTCCATTTGTGATCTCAAAATGCCACATAAAATTATAGATTTTCCACTGATTGCGCTCGCATTGTCATAGCGCATACGCCGCGTCGCTGAACAGGTGTAATATTCGCATATGGGAATAAGATGAGTCCCGCATGGGGTTCAGGTCATGCGATAGGGGGATGCGATGTCGTTTTTTCGAACTTTGGCACTGAGTACAGGGATCGTCGTGGGAGCGGTTGCTGGCGCGCAGGCCAGTCAGCTTTACACCTGTGAAGAGGCGACAAATGTCGGCTTCTACGGGGATTTCGTTTACCATTTTGATTTGAAGCGTGGCGACGCCATCACTGTGGTCGAGGCCATGGAGCGCTTAAATATCAATGTGCAAGCCGCATACAGTTTGGCGGTGACCTCACCGGAGGGGGCGTATCAAACGACCTTGCCACATACCTATGTCGCGCAGTCGGATGGGGAGGTGACGCTCAGTGTCACCTTTGCGCCATTGGAGGCGGTGCCACGTGGCACGACCAGCTTGCGCGCCAGTGCAAGCTGTGTTCCGGGGGCCGGGCTTGACGCTGGCGCAGGGGCCAACTTGGGGCGGATCATGGGCACAACCCAAAACCTCGCCATGCACAATGCCCTTGATGGGGTGGCCCAGAACCGGTTTGGCGGCCATGCCAATACGGTCGCTGTTAGCCGTCAGGGCGGGTTCGCCACAGGCGCGATCGAGGGGACAGGCCTGACTGTTTGGGGCTATGCCGAAGGTCGTAGCTATTGGGGCGACGACGATGGGGCCTCTTATGATCTGGTGATCGGTGCCGACCGGATGATGTCTGACACGCTGTTTGTCGGCGCGATGCTGGGCTATACTAAAATTGACGTGGATGGCAGTGACGATACCGGCAAGGCGCTGGCATATGGGCCGTATTTTGGGCTTGAGACCGGCACGCTTCGCCTTGATGGTTTCCTGACCTATGCCCGGCCTGAGTATGAAGTCGGGGGTGAAAGTTTCACCGCCAATCGTCGCGCCCTTGGTCTGGCGGTGTCGGGGGACGTCCCTCTGGCCTCTGGCATCTTATCGCCCTTTGGTCGTTTGACCGCCTTTGACGAACGTCAGCGCGCCTATGGCACGGTTGCCGCCGAGCATATCCAAAACGCCCGCCTGTCGTTGGGGGCGCGGATGGAATTTGCCGAGGTGAACGGCATGACCCCGTATCTCAGCGGCGCGGTTGAGGCGGTGAGCCAAAAGACCCGCGCCGAGGGCAGCAGCAGCTTTGTTGCGCCGCGGATCGGGGTTGGTTTTGACAGCGAAATGGCCAATGGCATGACGCTTTCGGTTGATGTGGATGCGGGCAAACAGGCCGAAGGCACGTATGACGCCGGGCTGCGGATTGGTCTGTCCAAATCCTTCTGACGCGGTCCTGATTATCATAGAAAAAGGGCCCTCTTGGGGGCCCTTTTTGTGTCTTTTTCGTCGCTAAGAGGGGCTTAGTCTTTGCCGCCCCGGCCCAAAGCCGCCACGCCGGTGCGCGCGGTTTCGATCAGGCCCAGCGGACGCATCAGCTCGGCAAAGGCGTCGATTTTTTCCGAGGTGCCGGTCATTTCAAACACAAAGCTCTCCAAGGTGCTGTCGACCACATTGGCGCGGAAAATTTCGGCCAGACGCAGCGCTTCGATGCGTTTGTCGCCTGTCCCATGCACCTTAAACAGCGCCAATTCGCGCTCGATCGACGGGCCTTCGACGGTCAGGTCATGGACATCATGAACCGGCACGATGCGCCCGACCTGCGCTTTGATTTGTTCGATCACATCGCGGGTGCCGGTGGTGACAATGGTGATCCGGGACAGGTGACCCGCGTGATCGACCTCGGCCACGGTCAGGCTTTCGATGTTATAGCCGCGGCCTGAAAACAACCCAACCACGCGCGCTAAAACGCCCGCTTCGTTGTCGACCAAAACGGCCAGTGTGTGTTTTTCAATCACCTCGGCGTGGTAGTCGCGAAGGTCATAGGCGGAATGGCTGGTGGAGCCTTGTTGGATGCGTAGAGCAGACATGTGTTCTCTCCCTTAGCCCGCGCAATTGAGCGTGGCATCGAATGTGTTGATCTCACCGCGTTTCACCAGCGTGCGCACGGCACAGCCGGAAGCGGTTTCAATGGCGGCACGGGCGGCCTCTTCGAGCTTGGCAAAATTAAGCCGCCCCGTGTGATAATTTCTGGCCACGGCGGTGTCGCCCGTGACCGCAACGGCAAATGTGAACCCGTCTTGCGAGACCTCGGTGGCCTCATTCGACAGGCACCCCGCAAGACCCCATGTCGCCACCAGGAGGGCGAGGGCCGTGCGGAGTGTTTTCATCAGCCGTTTCATCGGGTTACACCAAAACCGCGCCGTCGGACATGATCGCGCCCTCGGTCGAGGCCTCGCCCATCAGCATCTCGTTATGCGCTTTGCCTGACGGGATCATCGGGAAACAGTTTTCGTGTTTCTCAACGAGGCAATCAAAGATCACCGGGCCATCGTGGTTCAGCATCTCCATGATCGCGTCATCGAGATCGGCAGGGTCGGAACAGCGGATACCTTTGGCGCCAAAGGCTTCGGCCAATTTTACGAAATCCGGCAGGCTTTCGGACCAGGACGAGCTATAGCGTTCGCCGTGCAGCAATTGTTGCCACTGGCGCACCATGCCAAGGCGTTCGTTGTTGAGGATGAACTGTTTGACGGGCGCGCGGTATTGCATTGCGGTGCCCATTTCTTGCATGTTCATCAACCACGACGCCTCACCTGCGACGTTGATCACAAGGCTCTCAGGATGCGCCAATTGCACCCCGATGGAGGCCGGAAAACCATAGCCCATCGTGCCCAAGCCGCCCGACGTCATCCAGCGGTTCGGATCTTCAAAGCCCAAGAATTGCGCCGCCCACATTTGGTGCTGGCCAACTTCCGTGGTGATATAACGGTCCATGTCCTTGGTCAGCGCTTCGAGACGCTGGAGGGCATATTGCGGTTTGATCACCGTGTCGGATTGTTTGTAGCTCAGGCAACGCACCTCACGCCACGCGTCGATTTGTTCCCACCAGGCTTTGGTGTTGGCGGTCTTGCGGCCGCGCGATTTCCAGACCTTCAACACGTCTTCCAAAACATGGCCAACATCGCCCAGAACCGGCAGGTCCACGCGGATGACCTTGTTGATCGAAGAGGGATCAATGTCGATGTGGATCTTTTTGGAATTCGGGGAGAAATCCTGAATCCGTCCGGTGATCCGGTCATCAAAGCGGGCACCGATGTTGATCATCAGATCACAGCCATGCATCGCCATGTTGGCCTCGTAGAGACCGTGCATCCCGAGCATCCCCAGCCAGTTTTTGCCCGACGCCGGGTAGGCACCCAAACCCATCAAGGTGGAGGTGATCGGAAAGCCCGTGGCCTCGACCAATTCGCGCAAGAGCTGCGAGGCGGCCGGGCCGGAGTTGATCACGCCTCCGCCAGTGTAAAAGATCGGACGCTCTGCTTTTTCAAGCATTTGGACGATGTTGTTGATGTCCTCGATCGAGGCTTTCACCTTAGGCTGGTAATGGCTGACCTTGGCTTTTGCCGGGCCAACATAGGTGCCTTCGGCAAACTGAACATCCTTCGGCAAGTCAATCAGCACCGGACCCGGACGGCCCGATGTGGCGACGTGGAACGCCTGATGGATGGTCTCGGCCAGTTTGTCGGTGTCTTTGACCAACCAGTTGTGTTTGGTGCAGGGCCGGGTGATGCCGATCGTGTCGGCCTCTTGGAAACCGTCGGTGCCGATCATAAAGGTCGGAACCTGACCGGAGAACACGATCAAGGGGATGCTGTCCAAGAGCGCATCAGTCAACCCGGTGACGGCATTGGTCGCGCCGGGGCCAGAGGTCACCAGTGCGACGCCAGGTTTGCCGGTCGAGCGGGCATAGCCTTCGGCGGCATGGATGGCGGCTTGTTCATGGCGCACCAGGATGTGTTTGATGTCGTTTTGCTGAAAAATCGCATCATAGACGGGTAGGACCGCGCCCCCCGGATAGCCAAATACTGTGTCCACACCCTGATCCTTCAGGGCTTGAACCACCATGTCCGCTCCGGTCATTTGACGTGTCATCTTACTCTCCGTCTCACGTATGTAATGTCATCGTTTAGGCAATAAAAAAGCCCCCGTTTTGGCGGGGGCGCATGGGAACCTATATGGTCAACCGTCACCGGCCCATGCGCTGTTGTCCTACTACTACAAGAATGCCGGTCATGGCTTGGATCCTTTCAGGGGTCCTTTATTGCTGCAGCGGACATTATTTCTGCGCGCAGGGGGCGTCAACTACAAAACTTCAGGTTTCGCGAATAAAATGTCGTGTGCGAGGTGTTGTGCGTAATAATGTTAATCCTGCTGACCTATTCTTTGGGGCGTAGCCGGGGCATAGACCGCGCCAGATCGGCTTTATTCGATCTTGGCGATATCCGCGCGCAGTTCAAAAAACAAACGCGGTTTGAGCGCCGCAGGGTCACTGAATGGGTTGGACATGGCGTAGATGGTGAACAAAATGAACCCGGTGTAGGCGGAGAAAATCGACAAGAGGATGACATTGTCGCGCGTGGGAGCGAAGGTGTAATAGCCCGCAGAGACCATGACGACGCCAACAATGGCCGCAATCCAGAACAGCACATTCAGCCCGGTTTTGGCCTGATATTCACGCATGTCCCGGTTTTCGGCAATCGCGTGGATTTTATCCAACATATTGTCGCGTAGGGCATCTTGGCGGGGGGAGGCAGGCGTCAGGTCGAGGATGGCGGTATACGCGTCGTCCCACGCGACCCAGGCCGATCCTGACAAATCTCCGGTCCGCCCGAGGCTGTTCCATTCTTCGGTTGGAATATGGTCAAGATACGCCCGCATGGCGATGCGGATCGCTTCGGTCCCCTCACCATAGCGCATCGAGTCAAAATAGATGTCGCTGATGGCGTTGACCTCGGAGGCGCTTTCAAAAGACAGTTGGTTGTATTCGACCACCTCGGAGGCAAAGACGAGGGCGAGCACAAGCCCGTGCAAAGCCGAAACGCGAAACACGACCGAGGCCGCCAAATCCTGTGTGCGCGAGTTTGGCGCGCGCGACATCAGGACCCGCATCAGCGTGTAGATTGCGAACACGGCCGCAACGGTTGCGAAAACAATTCCGATTGAGATGAGCACGGGGGGTACGGACCTCGTCGCCAGGTATGACGAGTAAAGGCTAGCCAGATGTGAGGGCGTAAGCAAGTGAGACGAGGATAGGGCGCGTTTAAGGGGCAGGTGTCAGTGACACATCCGGTCACAAATCCTGTGAGGGGTCCATTGGTGCCGGTGTGGGGGCGCCTTTAAACTCGTCATGGGTGTCGGGGTCAAAATAACCCTCACCGTCGGACAAAATCTCCCGCCACCAATCAATCGTGTCATCAAAGGTGTCGCGTGGCAGCCCGCCCATCAGGCTAAAGGAATAGTCAAACACCAAATCACCATCCGCATCGACCGAGGCTTTGCCAAAGCGGTACTCGTAGTTGAAATCGTTCACCTCGGAGAGATCGGTGATGTAGTCTGCGCCATCGAAAAAGGCGGAAAACGTGGCGCTTTTGCAATTGGTTGTCCCGTCGCAATCGTAGAAAAAGAGGCTGTATTTTTTTCCGTCGATCCGACCGCGAAACATTGCGATGCCTTCGCGATCTGTGTCGCGCTCGACTGAGCCAAAGCCTTTGAGCAAGGATTCGATTTCATCCAATGTGCTGAAATCCAACATCTGATCTGCACTGGCGGGAGCGGGGGACAAAACCCAAAGCGCCGCGCCAAAGGCAAGGCCATGCGACAGCGCCTGCAGAGACTGAGGGAGGGACGGAAAAAATGCGGCGCATTTAGGCATGAGCAAAAAGCCTCTTGGATAAAATCATTGCAATCTTAACCGGGGCTCTCGGGGGCTTGCAAGATGGGCCGGCGATGCGTCGCACCTGTTGCACCCCGTGTGCACCCCGCCGGAACGTTTCGGTCCCGGCGGGGGCGTTTCATGACAATCAGGCGGTGAGGATGATTTTCATCGCCTTTTCACGCGCGGCGTTGCCAAAGACCTCATAGGCTTCGATGATCTCATCCAGTTTGAACCGGTGTGTCACCAACCGACCCGGATTGACCTTGCCGGTGCCCAGCGTTTTCAACAACATCGGCGTGGTGTTGGTGCTGACCAGACCCATCGAGATGTTGATGTTCTTGATCCAAAGGTCTTCGATATGCAGCTCGACCGAGGTGCCATGCACGCCGACATTGGCAATGTTGCCACCGGCGGAGACGATTTTTTGGCAAATATCAAATGTCGCAGGCACGCCCACGGCTTCGATGGCCACATCGACGCCAAGACCGCCGGTCATCTCCATGATCTTTGCAATCGCATCTTCACTGCCGACATGGATCGTATCGGTCGCACCGAATTCTTTGGCCAATTCCAACCGCGCCGGGTCCATGTCGACCATGATGATCCGACCGGGCGAATAGAATTGCGCGGTCAACAGAACCGACATGCCAACCGGGCCTGCGCCGATGATGGCGATGGTGTCGCCGGGTTTGACGTTGCCATATTGCACGCCAATCTCAAGCCCGGTGGGCATGATGTCAGAGAGCATCACCAGCGCCTCTTCGTCGGCACCTGCCGGGATCGGGTAGAGCGAATTGTCGCCATGCGGGATGCGGACATATTCGGCCTGTGTGCCGTCGATTTTGTGACCCAAGATCCAGCCGCCATCCGAGCAATGGGCGTAAAGCTGACGCTTACAATTGGCGCATTTACCGCATGAGGTGACGCAAGAGATCAACACCGCGTCGCCGGGTTTGAAATTTTGCACGGCGGAGCCGACCGCCTCAACAATGCCCACGCCTTCGTGGCCAAGGGTGCGGCCCGGGGTCACGGCGGGCACATCGCCTTTTAGAATGTGCAAATCGGTGCCGCAGATCGTGGTCTTGGTCACTTTGACGATCACGTCGGTGGGTTTTTCGATGCCGGGTTTGTCTTTTTCGGTCCAAACTTTCTCGCCTGGGCCTTGATATACGAGTGCTTTCATCTGTGTTTCTCCTCCAGAAGTCTACGACACTGTCGTTACGTGAGACGAGCGAACGTCTATGCGCGGCTCGTGTCGGACAGGAGCCTAGCTGGACTGAGAGCGAAGAGTAGACCGCAGTATACCTAGGCCTGATCCATTTCGGAAATCCCTGTTCGACATCGGAAGCGGACTGCGCCGCAGTGCCGAAACGGGCTGGTCTGGGAGGAAGGTTGCGTTATAGTATAACGCCTCGATCTGTACAAACACTGCGCCTTAGGGCACGGACTCAGGACTGGGCACAGATGGGGGCAGACTCAGGTGCGGCGATTGCGCAGCGTGTTGGCCGGGGTTTCCCCGAACCGTTTGCGGTAGAGCGCGGTCATCGCCCCAAGGTTCACATAGCCCCGCGTGCGGGCAATGCTGGTCACGGTCTCGCCGGGCTGGGCCAGTTGTAGCGCCCGGCGCAACCCATCCAGCCGTTGGGCCGTCAGGAACTCATGTGGGGTGATACCGCGAAACCGCCGAAACCCGTCCGACAGGCTGCGCGCGGTGATGCCAAGCTGGGCAGCGACCTCGCCAATCGTGGGGGCATGGGCGGCGGTGTCTTGCATCAACCGTTCGGCTTCGCGGACATAATGCGGCGCGGCAGCGCGTGCACCTGTGTCCAAATTGAGCCCGGCACAATCCGCCCAATTGCGCAACAGATCGAGACAGAGGGTTTCTTCGATGCGCCGTTCGATGAACGTATCCGCAATGCCGTCATGTTTGGCATCAAGGGTGCGGGTGGCGTACTCCAAAAGCGACAACCACGCCGATTGCCCGGCGCCAAAGATCAACCGGCTTTGCCAAAGATCATCCTCGGGCACAAAACCGTACCAACGCGCGGCGGTTTCCTCCATCAGCGCATGAGGAATGGTCAGGTTAAGCTGTAAATCATTGCCATCGGCAAGGTTCCAATAGCTCGTGCGGCTGCAATCGACGACATAGCTGTCGCCCGGGCGGGTATCGACGGCGTCATTGCCATTGAGCGGATGACGCACCGAACCGCGCAGCGTGTTGACGACAATGATATTGCCGGAACTCGGGTCAAAATCATCAGTCTTTGTCGGCGTGCCAAAACAAAAGCGGCTAAAGGTGATCTGCCCGATTTTGAGATTTCGGATGGTGGCATTTGGGTCCATGCCGCGGGTGAGAGGGCGGGTCGATAAGGGCATATAGGTCTGAGCGCAAAACGCGTTTACCACCGACCAGTCGCGGGTTGTGGTCAACTTATCTTGCAACAAAGGCGCGCCGCGCCGATCCTCCAAAAGAGCCGTTTCCAACATGCCGGATCCTCCCAGTCCTGCGATGTCACGGGCGCTGCCATTGGGGTGACCCTGATGGGCACCGATCCCGTGTCATATCCGTGTCTTGGGCAAATTGTGCCGAAAGCCGGACCCTGCGGCAAGAACAATCCATGTGCAATGTGTTGAATAGAAGGGGCGGGCAGGGCGGGGGATGGTCCGTTTGGCACGGCTGCGGCGGGCGCTGCTGCCGTAAGGTCAAGGTGCGGTTTCATCATTTTGTCGTCTGGCTGTCATCGCTTTGTTGCCCAATGGCGGCACCTGTGGCCCGGATGCGAGCGCGGGGGCATCTTTGACGCCCCAAGACGTTTGCGCAGATAAAAGCAACATTGACTGCACTGGAGCCAGAGATGAAAAATCAAGATATCACCGAACTGTCGTGGGACGAGTTTGACGAGATGCGTGATCCGCGCCCTGAGGCCAACGGCTTTGACGCCGTGGTCGAACGCGCTGTTTCGCGTCGTGGGTTCTTGGGCGGTGCACTGGCCTTTGGGTCGGGCGCTTTGGCCATGGGCGCAGGTCTTTTGTCCTCCACCACTGCATCGCGCGCCGAAGGCATGGGCTTTGCCTTTAACCCGATCGACATCGCGACCGACCACAATATCCATGTGCCTGAGGGCTATCAGTGGAAAGTGCTCGCACGTTGGGGCGATGCGTTGTTCTCGGACGCACAAGACGCCTATTCCCCGGACACCGGCGTTGACGTCTCGAAATCTGATCGCGTCTTTGGTGAAAACACCGATGGCATGGAGCTGTTCACCGATGGCGACAAACAGATCATCACTGTGAACTCCGAATATGTGAACCCGAAAATCAACCTGCCTGCCGCCTCCGACGGCATGCCGCAAAATGCCGACGAAGTCATGTTGCTGAAAAACATGCAGGGCGTGACCGTCATGGAAGTGGCTGACACGGGCAACGGCTATGAGATCGTTGTGGACAGCCCCTACAACCGCCGCATCACCCATGAAACCGTCATGACCATGGACGGTCCTGCGGCCGGGTCCGATCTGGTGAAAACCAATGCCGATCCTGAGGGCATGTCCCCCAAAGGCACGATGAACAACTGTGGCTCGGGCAAGACGCTTTGGGGCACTTACCTGACCTGCGAAGAGAACTTTAACGGCTATTTCGGTGCCACTGGCGAATATGATGTCACCGACGAATTCCAACGCTACGGCATCGGTGGCGAAGGCCGCTACGCCTATGAAAAATTCGATCCGCGTTACGATCTCTCGAAAGAGCCGAATGAACCGCATCGTCATGGCTGGGTCACCGAGATCAACCCGCTTGATCCGAACTCGACCCCGATCAAACACACCGCTTTGGGTCGTTTCAAACACGAAAACGCCGAAATGGTACAGGCCGCCGATGGCCGTGTTGTGGTCTATATGGGCGATGATGAGCGCGGCGAATTCATCTATAAATTCGTCTCCAACGGTGTGTATGTTGAGGGTGGCTCGACCGAAGGTCTACTGTCTGACGGCACGCTCTATGTCGCCAAATTCAACGACGATATGTCGGGCGAATGGTTGGCTTTGACCCCGGACACCACCGGCATGTCGATCGAAGACATCCTTGTTTTCTCCCGCATGGCAGGCTCCAAAGTCGGCGCGACCACGATGGATCGCCCGGAATGGATCGCCGCACACCCGTCCAAGGCCGAGGCCTATTGCGCCCTGACCAACAACAAAAACCGGGGCGTGAAACCGAACGCCGGTGGCGACGACACCCCGGTCGGTGGCCCGAACCCGCGTGAAAGCAACAATTTTGGTCAAATCGTGCGCTGGATGCCTGCGGGCGCGGATCACGGTGCAGATGCGTTCACATGGGATCTCTACGTCATGGCCGGCAACCCGAATGTCTATGACAACGCCTATGCCGGGTCCAAAAACGTCACGGCGGGCAACATGTTCAATTCGCCCGATGGCATGGCCTTCTCCTCGGATGGCTACCTCTGGATCCAGACCGATGGCGACGACAGCAACGAAGGCGAGTTCGAAGGCCAGGGCAACAACCAGATGCTGATCGGCAACACCGAAACCGGCGACATCGGCCGGTTCCTCACCGCGCCGAACGGCGCTGAGGTCACGGGCCTGTGCTGGTCTGCGGACAAAAAGGTCGCTTTCGTCGGCATCCAACACCCGGGCGGCTCCTGGCCGGACGGTGCGGGCAAACCGCGCTCTTCGGTGATTGCCGTGTGGCGCGAAGACGGCGCGCTGATCGGGTAAACCGGGTCCTCTAGGGTATCAGGCCTAGGATCGAAAGGGGTGCGGCGAAAACCGCGCCCCTTATTTTTTGGAACACAAGGTTTCTGTATGGATAAAGCGCGCGGGGTTATGACATTTAGGTGCAGATAGAAAGGGACCGTTTAAAAATGAAAAGATTTGTCACTTTGGTCATGACCGCGCTCCTTCTGAGCGGCTGTTATACGAATCCCGGAGATGCAGCGAAAAAGCGCTACGCCCGGACCCAAAACGCCACACTGCAAAATGCGGCCTTCCAAAATGCACGTCAGGTTCAAGTCGATGGTTTGACCTTCAATGTCGCCGTGGTTGACGGCTCTTACTCTGCTGGTCTGACACAGATAAATGGTCGCCTCGGGGATTACGAAACAGCGGTGGCTTTTCGAGAAGGCACGTATGGTCTGGTCGAATTGGTGACCCCTACGACAGCCTCTTATGGCGCATCACAGGTGGAGGCTGCTGCGCGCCGTGTAACCGGCTGTCAGGCAAAATTCTCCATGGGAGTTCTTGCCTTTGTTGGGGGAGGTGACGCAGCCACGATGGATCTTCAGGCTCTCAGTAAAAAGGTGGATAGCAAACTGCGCGGATGGCGGGTGGAACTGTCGTGCTGAAACTGAGATGACGTTGGGTGTCTGCCTCTGATCTTAAAAGGTCTTGAAGGCGGGCGAATATACCCCTCCGCAATAATCCATCCCCCCTTCTGCATTCCCGCGCAACATTCGCGCAAAATGTCGCGGTCCGCCCTCTTCAATCTTTCGATCCGCCTTTGTAGGTTGCCCGCGATTTGACGCGGGGCGTTTCCCCCGCGCGCCTTTTGGAGGATACACCTATGGATCGTCGTTCTTTTCTGAAAACCTCTGCGCTGGGCGGGGCGTCCGCCGCCGCCGCCGGTCTGGCTGCTCCGGCTGTGGCCCAGGGCGCGCCGCGCACCCTGACCATGGTGTGTTCCTGGCCGCGGGGCCTTGCGGGGGTGTGGGATGCGGTCGAACGTTTCGTCGACAACGTTCAAACCATGTCGGGTGGCTCGTTGGTGATCGACGCACGTGCGGCGGGCGAGCTTGTTGGCGGGCTTGAGGTGTTTGACGCCGTGACCGCCGGTCAGGCCGATATGTATCACGCCGCAGACTATTATTTCACCGGTCAGCACCCGGCGTTTGCCTATTACACCACAGCGCCTTTCGGCATGACCGCGCCGGAAATGATGAGCTGGTATTACGGCATGGGCGGCAAGGATTTGCACCAACAACTGGGCGATGTCTTTGGCTTGCACACCTCGATTGCGGGCCAAACCGGCGCGCAAGGTGGCGGGTGGTTCCGTAAGGAAATCAAATCGGTTGCCGATTTTCAGGGTTTGAAATTCCGCAT
This sequence comes from Celeribacter baekdonensis, assembly GCF_003047105.1. Classification (NCBI taxonomy): domain Bacteria; kingdom Pseudomonadati; phylum Pseudomonadota; class Alphaproteobacteria; order Rhodobacterales; family Roseobacteraceae; genus Celeribacter; species Celeribacter baekdonensis. The sequence goes on along the minus strand of NZ_CP028475.1, from coordinate 1,231,641 downwards.
GCCGGGTCTGGGCGGCGAAGTGGTCGGCAAACTCGGCGCCTCGGTTCAAGTGATGGCGGCGGGCGAGATTTACCAAGCACTTTCCTCAGGCGCATTGGACGGCACCGAATGGGTCGGGCCGTGGTCGGACGAAAAACTCGGCCTGCAAGAGGTCTGTCAGTTCTTCTATCCGGCGGGCTTTCACGAGCCGGGCTCCGCGCTGTCGGTCAACACCAACCTTGAGGTGTTTGACAGCCTCAGCCCCGCCGAGCAGCGCATTCTCGACGTGGCCGCTGCCGAATGTCATCAGTTCGACTACGCCTTGTTCATCGCCAACAACGGCCCGGCGCTGGGGCGGTTGATCAGCGGCGGCACCCAGATCAAGGAATTCTCCGACGATGTTTGGGACGCTTACGGCGCGGCCTCGAAAGAGGTGTTGGACCAATATATGGATGATGAGATTTTCGCAGAAACCCGCGCGGCTTATGAAACCGCGATGGGTGAGATTTCGGGTTGGACGGGGCGCTCGGACAGCGTTTACACCGCCCAACGCAACCGGGTTTTGGGTCTGCTTTAACCCGCTTGATCCATTCTGAGACGATGAGCGCGCAACCCTTTGTGGCTGCGCGTTTTTTGTGTCTGAGAGGCCGGTCTGAATGCGGATTTGGATGTCCTGATGTGATCCAGATCAAGGTGAGGGGCGACTGGATATGCGCTTATGCGCATAAAGGAGTGCCTATATGATTCTGCCCATCCTCTCAGCCCTCGCCGACCCCACTCGCCTTGAGGCGATGCGCCTGTTGTCGGACGGTGGCGAACACTGTGTCTGCGAATTGATGCGGGGGATCGGGGCGACGCAAAGCCGGATGTCGCGGCATATGCAGGTGCTCAAACAAGCGGGACTGGTTTTGGATCGGCGCGATGCGCAATGGGTGCGCTACCGTGTCAACCCGGAGCTGTCGCCCGAAGTCAGGGCGGTTCTGGATGCGGTGTGCCACGCCGCGCAGACCGCGCAAAGGAGTGCAGCATGAGCACAGATTTCACACACCCGTCTCCTCCGTTACGGCCAGATTGGCTTTGGCATCTTGGCGTGGCGGGGTTTGTCGCACTGTGGTGGATGCTCTACCATCAACTCGCCCCACTGGCCGAGTGGATCACGGGCCTGTTGCCGGTGGCGCGTCACAGCCACACCGGCGAAGCCATCGCGTTTTTCCTCTATGATGTGCCGAAAGTGATGATGCTTTTGACGCTCATCGTCTTTGTCATGGGCGTGGTGCGCAGCTTTTTCTCGCCGGAGAAAACCCGTGCGCTTCTGTCCGGCAAACGCGAGGGCGTGGGCAATATCTTTTCGGCGGGCCTTGGTATTTTGACGCCGTTTTGCTCCTGCTCTGCTGTGCCGCTGTTCATCGGCTTCGTGTCCGCAGGCGTGCCTTTGGGCGTGACCTTTTCCTTCCTGATCGCCGCGCCGATGGTCAATGAGGTGGCGCTGGTGCTGCTGTTTGGCTTGGTCGGCTGGCAAGTGGCGGCGACCTATTTGGCCTTTGGGTTGGGCATTGCCATTGTCGCCGGGTTTGTCATCGGTAAATTGCACCTTGAAGGCTGGTTGCAGGATTGGGTGCGCGACATTCATTCTGGCGCGTCCGCCCCGACCCAGATCGAGGGCGAGACCATGACGATGATCGAACGTTACCGGGCTGGGACCCAAGCCGTGCGGGAGATTTTCGGCAAGGTCTGGGTCTGGATTTTATTGGGCATCGCGATGGGCGCGTTGATCCATGGCTATGTGCCCGAAGATTTCATGGTGAAAATCATGGGGGCCGAGGCGTGGTGGTCCGTGCCCGCCGCCGTGTTGATGGGCATTCCGATGTACACCAATGCCGCCGGGGTGATCCCAATTGTCGAGGCCTTACTGGGCAAAGGCGCGGCTCTTGGCACTGTTTTGGCCTTTATGATGAGCGTCATCGCGCTCTCATTGCCTGAAATGATCATTCTCAAACAGGTGCTGACCTATCGCCTGATCGCCGTCTTCATCGGCATCGTTGGCAGCGGTATTTTGGCCGTTGGGGTCCTTTTCAATCTGATTTTCTAAGCTGATCTTCTGAAAGGAGACATCTGATGACATCCGTAAAAGTCTATGGGCCCGGCTGCAAACGCTGTGAAACCACGGTCGATATGGTTCGCGACGCGGCGGCCAAATTGGGCCTTGAGGTCGAGGTCGAAAAAGTCACCGACCCGAAATCCATCGCCATGGCCGGGGTCATGTCGACGCCCGGGATTGCGGTTGATGGCAAACTGGTCCATGCGGGCGGATTGCCGGACAAGGCCAAACTTGAGGGCTGGTTGTCGGCCTGACGACCGGGGAGATGGCCCTTTAAAACCGGCCCGTGCCCTGCAACACACCATGCTCCATCGCGTAGCGGGTCAGCCCCGCGGTGGAGGAAATACCCAGTTTGCGTTTGATGTTTTTGCGGTGGGTTTCGACCGTGCGCACGGAAATGTCGAGCGCAAGCGCCACGTCTTTGTTGGATTTGCCCTGGGCCAGTTCCAACAGGATGGTTTGTTCGCGGTCGGTCAACGGTTCCCGCCCGTCGCGGATTTTCGTCGGTTTGATCGCCGCCTGCGCCCCGGTGCAAAGGTATTTCTCACCGTTCATCACCGTATCAATCGCCTCTTTCACGTCCTCGGTCGGCACGTCTTTGAGGACATATCCCATCGCGCCATGCGACAGTGCCGCGCCGATATATTCGGGGCCATCATGCATGGTGAGGATCAGGATGCGGGTTTCGGGGCGGCGTTCCAGCAACAGTTCGGTCGCGGTCAACCCGCCCATGCAAGGCATGTTGAGATCAAGTAAAATCACATCGGGCGCCAGATCCATCACCTGATCGACCGCTTCCTGACCATTACACAGCGTGCCGACCACATCGAGATCGTCAAAGGTTTCCAAAAGTGCGCGGATGCCTTCGGCAACCATCGGATGATCATCGACAATCAAAACGCGGGTCTGTGTGTTGGTCATCGTGCGCTTCCTACTGGGGCAGGGGACGGCTGGATCCTGCGGGCGTCAGAATATGCTTGAGCGGCACGGTGGCGTCAATGGCTGTGCCGGGCGAGAGTGGAAAGATCGTAAGCGTGCCACCCAGTTGTTCCATCCGCTCAGCCATATTGCGCAGGCCCAGCCCACGTCCGGCTTTGCCGCGCTCCGCCATGTCAAAACCGATACCGTTGTCCGAAATCAACAAGGTCGCCCCGGTACGATGCCCGGCCAATTTGATTGTGACCTCTGTGGCCTCGGCATGGCGTTCGATGTTGGTCAGCGCCTCTTGGGCGATGCGGAACAGGGCGATGCGCGCCTCTTCGTCCAAGCGGTTGCGGAACACTACGGTTTCCAATTCGGTTTTGATGCCAGTGCGGGTTTGGAACTCTTCCGTCAGGGCCTTGAGCGCAGGCCCCAGTCCCAGATCGTCCAAGACGCCGGGGCGCAGATCGCGCGAGATGCGGCGCACTTCGGTGATTGCCCCGCCCAACATCTCGACACCGCGATCCAAACTGTTGGGGGCTTTCGGGTCGTCCTTGGCCAATTGCCGCCGTGCCAATTCCAATGCATAGCGCACGCCGACCAAAATCTGACTGATCCCGTCATGCAATTCGCGCGCCACCCGGCCGCGTTCTTCTTCTTGGGTGTCGAAAATGCGCTGGGTCAGCTGTTTGAGTTTGGCATCGGCCAAACGGCGTTCGCGGATGGTGATCGTGACGCCCGACATGAACACCAAAAGCGTGGCGGCCATGGTGATTGCGCCGATATAGACAAAGGTGCGGCGGATGCGGGATTCGACCTCGGCGCGTGCGGCGGCAACCGAGGTCAACACATCGTCAATGAACACGCCGGTGCCAATTGCCCATTGCCAGTCCTGTAGCCCGACCACGTAGCTGATCATTTGTGCCTCTTCCCCGGTCGAGGGTTTCGGCCAAAGATAGCTGTGATAGCCGCCGCCTTGTTGCGCCAAAGTGATGAGTTCATCGACCACCGGCGTGCCGATACTGTCGGCCAATCCACTCCAGTTTTGAGTGATCAACCGTGTGTCGCGGGGGGCAACAAGATTGGTGCCATTATAGTCATAGACAAAGAAATAGCCGTCGATGCCATAGGTCATGGCCGACAGAATTTGCGTGACTTTGAGCTTGGCCTCTTCGTCGTCGGGCGGCGCGGGATTGTATTCTGCGGTGATGGCGGCGCGCGCCAATTGCAGGTAGTTTTGCAATTCCTGCCGCTTGGCCGAAATCAGTTGCGCCTCCAGTTCGGAAATCTCGTGATCCGCCATGTTGCGCGATTGATCCGCCACCAAAACGGCAATCGCTGCCACCGCCATCAACAACGGCAGGGTGGCCAGCAAAAACAATTTGCGCGCATAGGTGAGTTCGGGGATCAGGCGGGGCATTGAGAAGCGAGAGATCCTAAGAGGGGCCAAGAGGGCGGGGTGTCATGCAACGAATCAAAGGATAGCGGGGCGAGGGGACAGGTCAATGATCTGGCGGCCTTCTCGGAGGAGCCGCACGAAAATTGCGCTGAACCGGCAATGTCGCGTCACAAAACCACCTTAGCTGCGTAGAGTTGGGTATTTAAACCCCGTAGTGACAGCGTTAACGTCGCCAAACAAGCTTGGTTCGGTTTCGGTCGGACCCGGGGTGCGAGGGGGTTACACGGGGGAGTTTCGCGGTCAGCCGCGACAGCCGAACTTGGTGCTGCCGAATGCCCCATTACCATTTGCCATAGACCATTTTGGGAGGAAACCATCTATGGATCGTCGTTCTTTTTTGAAAACTTCTGCTCTTGGGGGCGCATCCGCCGCCGCAGCCGCAACACTGGCCGCGCCGATGTATGCACAGGGCAAACGCACGCTGACCATGGTCACCACATGGCCGCGCGGTTTGGCCGGTGTGTGGGATTCCGTTGAGCGCATTGCAGCCTCTGTCACGGCGCTGACCGATGGCGCGGTGACGATCGAACCGAAAGCCGCGGGCGAGCTCGTGGGCGGTCTCGAAGTGTTTGACGCCGTGACCGCAGGTCAGGCCGACATGTACCACGGTGCCGATTACTATTTCACCGGCCAACACCCGGCCTGGGCCTATTTCACCACCGTGCCTTTTGGCATGACCGCACCGGAAATGATGGTGTGGTACTACGGCATGGGCGGCATGGATTTGCACAGCAAGCTGGGCGAAATCTTTGGTCTTAAACCGTTTATCGCCGGTCAAACCGGCGCGCAGGGTGGCGGTTGGTTCCGCAAAGAGATCAAATCCGCCTCTGACTTCCAAGGTCTGAAATTCCGTATGCCGGGCCTGGGTGGCCAGGCTTTGTCCGAACTTGGCGCTTCTGTTCAGGTGCTTCCGGGCGGTGAGATTTACCAAGCGCTGTCCTCTGGCGCGCTCGATGGCACCGAATGGATCGGCCCGTGGTCGGATGAGAAACTCGGCCTGCAAGAGGTCTGTGATTTCTACTACCCCGCCGGGTTCCACGAGCCGGGTGCGGCGCTGTCCGTTGTCACCAACCTCGAAGTGTTCGAAAGCCTGACCCCGTCGCAGCAAAAAGCCATCGAAATCGCCTGTGGCGAAGGTCATCAGCACAATTACGCGCTGTTCATGGCCAACAACGGTCCGGCGCTTCAGCGTCTGATTTCTGCGGGCGTGCAGGTCAAAGAATTCTCCGACGATGTCTGGGATGCGTATGGCGCGGCCTCCAAAACCGTTCTCGACGGTTATATGAGTGACGAGCTTTTTGCCGAAGTCCGCACCTCCGCTGAGGCCGCAATGGCGTCCACGTCCGGTTGGTCTGGCCGCTCTGACAGCGCCTATACCGCTCAGCGTGACCGCGTTTTGGCGAACCTCAAGTAAGCCATCGCATTGCAAAAAAAAAGGAAATGCGCGCGGGTTTCGCGCGCATTTTCCGGCTTGAGACATTGCCGCTGGGGCGTGGCAGGTATAAGGCACCGCCCAGACGCATTTAGAAAAGAGCGGATCGCATCAGCCGGTCCGAAAAGGGGACAGCAACCATGGAAGAGCAGGCCAGCACATCTTTCTTTGGCGCGGTGTTCGACGGGCTTTTGGCCCTTGTCGTCAATCTCGGCCTTGGATTTTGGCACATCATTCAGGCCGTGACCCATCCGGGCGCATGGCTGGATTGGTCGAATAAAGAAAGCCTGTTGCGCTTTGTTTATTTTGGGGGGTCCAAAGAATTTTTGTTTGTTTTCCTCGACATCATCATCGTTATCAGCCTGATCGGCTTTTTCCACCGCCCGTTTATGTGGGGGCTGGTGCGCGGGCTTGAGAAAATCACCAACACGGTTGGTCGTCTGGCGGCTTGGGCCGGTCTTTTGATGGTGCTGCAACAGATTATGGTGGTTTTCCTTCAGTCGATTTTTCGATTGGGCGAAATCACCATCGCGCCGTTTGGTGCGGGGTTCACCCAGTCGGTCGGCTGGTTTTCCGAGAGCTTGAAATTTGAAAATGCCCTCGTCGTCGCGCTCTGCGTTTCCTACGCTTTCGTGCAGGGCAGCCATGTGCGCGTCGATTTGGTTTACGCGGGTGTGTCGCATCGGGCGAAACGGGTGATCGACATGTTCGGCTCGCTGTTTTTCATGCTGCCAGTGGCGTTTTTGACATGGATGTACGCGTGGTTCTTCCTCTGGCGGCACCTGATCACGCCGAAAGTCTCAGCCTCTGACAAGCTTGAGTTGATGCTGCGCAAAGCGCGGATCGTGAAATGGAATGTCGAAACGGTGTCGTTTTCGGCGAACGGGTTTAACGGCTATTTCCTGTTTAAAATCTTGATGCTGTGTTTCATCAGCCTGGTGATCATTCAGGCGTTGGCGTTTTTCTATCGCTCCTACCTCGAATTCCTTGAGGGCGAAGACGCGGCTGGCAAATATCTTGACCGAGACACGCTTGGCGCGGGCGAAGAAGCCTTTGAGGGCACGCACTAATATGGAGCATTTTCAGGACAAGTGGGCACCGGTTTTCCGGTCCGAAAATGCGACCAACACACTGGAGCATTTTCAGGACAAGTGGGCACCGGTTTTCCGGTCCGAAAATGCGACCAACACACTGGAGCATTTTCAGGAAAAGTGGGCACCGGTTTTCCGGTCCGAAAATGCGACCAACACAGAAGACTAAGAGGGATCAAAGACATGCTTTTCGGACTTGATGGCGTAGAAATCGGCCTCATCATCGTGTTCCTCTGTCTGTTCAGTGGAATTCTCACAGGCTTCCCGGTGGCCTTTGCCATCGGCGGGGCGGGGTTGTTGTCCTTTGGCATTATCGCCGCCTTGGATGGTGCTGGGATTTTGGTGCACCAAGCGCTTGATACCGGCTCACAGGCCTATCGCGATCTGGTCAATTCCGGGGTCAACCCGGTCACCATCTCGCATTTCAGATATCCAGATTTGCCCACCTATATGGAGCCATTGTTTCCGGGCGGTTGGGAACAAGCGGTCGATCGCAACCTGTCCTTTATCGTCAACCGGATGAATGAACGCGTCTTTGCGGGCGCGTCGATTGAAACGCTTTTGGCGGTGCTGATGTTCGTGATGATGGGCATCGTTTTGGAACGGTCCAAAATCGCCAACGATCTGTTGACCACCATGGCGCGGGTTTTCGGCCCGATCCCTGGTGGTTTGGCGGTCTCCGTGGTCATCGTTGGCGCCTTCCTCGCCGCTTCGACGGGCATCGTGGGCGCGACCGTTGTGACCATGGGGCTTTTATCATTGCCGACCATGTTGCGGCATAATTATTCGCCAGAGCTTGCCACCGGCGTCATCGCGGCTTCGGGCACTTTGGGGCAGATCATTCCGCCCTCCATCGTGATCGTTTTGCTCGGCACGCTCGCGGGCGATCTCTATTCGGCCGCCCAAGAGGCGCGGGCACAGGCGGTGGGGTGTACTGACGCGTTGACCTATCTCGGCAAGCCGGCGGTTGTGTCTGTTGGCACCCTGTTTCAGGCGGCGATGTTGCCGGGGATTTTCTTGGCCTTCCTCTATGCGCTGTACGCCTTTGGCTATGCGCTTTTGAACCCGCATAAAGCCCCGCCCGTGCATCTGTCGCACACCAGCCATGACACCATCACCCGCCGTGAAGGTCTGTTGTGGTTCTTGGCGATCCCGGTGATTTTGATCGGCGGCGCGATTGTTTTTGGTCAGGTCGGGATTGCGGGCAATCAATCGGTTTTGGTCAAGGAATACACTGACGCGGGCGCGCGCGCTTCGCTGCGCACCAATGTGTCGGAGCAATGTGAGGCGGCGATGATCGAGCTGCATGGGCAAGAGGCGTGGACCACCGCCGTGTCTGAGCAGGCCGCGATTGAAGCCTCTGGTGGCGCTGTGGAAAGTGTTCAGCGCTCCCCGGAAGAGATCGAACGGCTGACCGCCATTGCGGTGGACTCTGCGCCGAAACTTGGCAAGGGCTTGCTCACTGTGATGGTGCTTTTGAGCGTTGTCTTGGCCTTTGGCCGCGGTGTTGCACCCTCCGCCGATCCGCGTCCTTTGCTGATTGGTGCGGTTGGGATCGCGGGTATTTTGGCGATGGACGCCTTGTTTGTCAGTCCGCTGACCTCCTCGGGCACGGCCGTTGTCTATTACCTGATCCCGGCGCTGTTTATGGCCTATGGCCTGAAAGCGGCGGCGGCACGATTGGGCAAAAACGAGTTGTTCCGCGTGGTCTTCCCGCCGCTTGTGTTGATTGTGGCGGTGCTTGGCTCGATCTTGGGTGGGGTGACCAACCCGACACCTGCCGCAGGGCTTGGGGCCGGGGGCGCGATCCTTTTGGCCGCCTATCGCAAACTGTCCGATCACCATAAATCCGGCAAGATCATTTTGGGCGCGGCGTTTTCCGTCGTCATCATGATCCTGGTCGGGTCAAATTTTGACCTGCGTCTGGGCCGGGGCGATGTGCCGTTTGAGGATTGGGTGGCGTATATCGTTGCCCTCGTGGCTTTTTACTACGCGATGTTCGGCATTCTCTATGCCTGCTGGGTGTTGTGGGGCGATGGCACATTGGGGATCGTGGTGCGCGAAACCGCCAAGGTCACGTCGATGGTGTTTACCATTCTGATCGGCTCACAATTGCTGAACCTCGTGGTGATCTCGTTCGGCGGCGAACATTACATCCAAAGCTTCCTGCGCTCGTTTGACAATGAATTCACCGTCTTCCTTTTGGTCATGCTGGTGCTGTTCGTCTTGGGCTTTGTGTTGGATTTCCTGGAGATCATCTACATCGTTGTGCCCATCGTCGGCCCGGTGATCTACGGCGGCACGATGGACCCGAAATGGGTGACGATCATGATTGCGGTCAACCTTCAGACCTCCTTCCTGACGCCGCCCTTTGGCTTTGCGCTGTTCTACCTGCGCGGGGTGGCGCCGCCCTCTGTGACCACAGGGCACATCTATCGCGGGATCATTCCCTTTGTGCTCATTCAGGTTATCGGGCTTGGCATCCTCTGGGCCTTCCCTGATATCGTCACCATCGTGCCGAACCTGTTGTCGAAATAGAACCTTCGACTGGCTGTGACATCATCCAAAAGCCCCGCCGTTGAGCGGGGCTTTTTTATGATCGAAAATAGGGTTTGTGGGATTTGAATTTATCCGATAAAAATACTCAGGTAATGAATCGAAGGATTTTCCATGTCATATTCCCCCTACGATCCCTTTGGTCGTGATCGCGCACAGGAGGCCGAGGGCGCTGAGCCAGTTGGACGGATCGACCAGCTCGACGAACACGGCCGTCTGGTCGTGGCCTTGATGCGCGGTGCAAAGCTTGCGGCCAAGGACAGCGACATCGCCAAGGTTTACGGCCAGATGATGATGGTGTTCGAACGCCATGCCCGCAGGCCCCTGATGTGGCACGCGCCTAACTGTATCTGTCTGGGAGCGGATGAGGCGGTGATGGTGCGGTTTGTCCGGCTTGCCTCAAACGGCGCGCGCGAGGATGCTGCCTTGATGGCGATGCTGTTGATCCGTGCCGACATTGCGTCTTTGGCGGTGTCTTTGGCCGAACAATTGGGGCTTTTGATTCAGACCGCCATCCGCGTGGATTCCCATGCGATGCGCCCGCCTGGCGCCTATCACTAAGGGATGCGGCTTAATACTCTGACCGAGGCGCGCGCGACGGGCGGGGCACAGTATGGGTGTCCGGCAAGTCGATCTTTGCCACCTGCTGTGCGATCGGTTCGGATTCAAGCGGATGAGCCTCAGCGGCGAAATCGTCGGGGTCGATCATGTCGACCCATTGGCCCCCCTGATAGACCTCCAGCGCCGAAAACCGTGCCTTATAGCCCATTTTTGGCGATCCCGGCACCCAATAGCCGAGATAGACATAGGGCAGTCCCGCCTCACGAGCGATTTCGATATGATCCAAGATCACATAGGTGCCAAGGCTGTCCTTGACCAAATCGGGTTTGTAAAACGAATAGACCATCGAGAGGCCGTCATCCAACAGATCGGTCAAACAGGTCGCCGCCAATTCGCGCGGTGTCCCGCCCTGTGAGGTGATGTAATATTCGATGACGCGGGTGCGGATCGGTGTTTCTTCGATCATCGCGGCGAATTCAAACACATCCATATCGGCCATGCCACCATCGGCGTGACGGGTCTCAAGATATTCGCGAAACAGCTCATATTGCGCCTCAGTGGCCCACGGGCTGGTGGCGGCGCGTTTGAGGTAATTGTTTTTGTTGATTGCGCGACGCTGGGATTTCGACGGTTTGAAATCGGCCACCCGGATGCGGGCGGACATGCAGGCGCTGCAATCCGCACAGGTCGGGCGGTACAGCACATTTTGCGACCGGCGGAACCCCTGTTTCGACAGGCTGTTGTTGAGTTGATCGGAGCTCTCACCCTGCAAGGAGGTGAACAGTTTGCGTTCCATCCGGCCCTCAAGATAGGGGCAGGGCTGCGGAGCCGTCACATAGAACTGCGGCGCGAGGGGGAGGGTATGACGCATAAAGTCGACTTAGGATGATTTCACAAAGGACGCGTTAACGGTACGCGAGAGAAAAGTAGCAAGTCCTGACCCACGCGCCAAGCCCCCCGATCACATCGCAGTAAATTCATGCGCGGTTTTCGTCTCAAAAACGCGGAAAAAGGGCGCATTTCGCACCCTTTCTCTCATTTTCAGACAGTTTGAAACCCTTAATTTAGTAGTCGGAAGCGCGATTGATTGCCGCAGACCCCAAAATCAGGTCGCTGAGCCCCTGTTTGCGGCCCGTCGTCAGCATCAAGACGACAGAGATCACCTGTGGCAGGCCGATCGAGCACCAGACCGTGAACAGGCCCGTGTGCAACAACGCCATGCCCAGATCAAATCGCTCGCCCTTGGAGGTGCGAAACTCGATCCCCATCAGCCGCATTCCAAGCGTCGCCGACCCATTGGCCAAGGTGACGACCCGATAGGCGAAACTGACCACGGCCACGAGGAAGGGGAAAAAGAAGATCCCGGTGAAGGCCGTAAACGGCACGATCATCGCCGCGATCAAAGTGGTGACGATCAGGTCCACAACAAAGGCAAGCGCGCGTTTGGTGGGCACGGCGTCGTAAAACCCCGGCTGGCGTTCCGGGTCGGGAAGTCCCCAAAGGGCGGTGTCATCGTGGAACATGGTCTCACTCATATCTCTGTGTCAGGTGGGGTGACGGGTTTCAGGGTGGTTGGGATGGGCAAACTCAGGGTCGAGTCTGCCCGATCTCGGGGGGATGGCTCAAGCGTCTTCTTTGTCGGCGCTCTCGTCGTGATCTTGGTCGCGCGCTTGCGCGGCCTTTTTCACGCGGTCCTCCATGAACTGATCAAATTCGGCCTTGTCCTTTGCGGCGCGCAGGCGCTCAAGGAAGGATTCGAATTGATCCTGTTCTTCTTCCAGACGCATCAACGTCTCGGTCTTATAGGCGTCAAAAGCGCTGTTGCCAGACGGGCGCGCAGCGGCGCGGGCGGCACGGAAGGTTTCGCCATGGGAGCCACAGCGGTGAGCGCGGTGATGAGAGCGATTTTTGCAAGCGAACATTTTTTTACCCCAGATCATGTAAAAGAGAAGTGCAAGGCCGACCGGCCAGACGAAGACGAAGCCGAGGACCATTGCGGCGATCCAGGCCCCTTTGCCCTTATCGTCAAGCCAGCCTTCGGCCCGACGGAACCAGCCCATAGGGCGATCCTGAGCGGTGTAGGTGGAGGTGACGTCGGTCATTGGTGAACCCTTTCGGAAGGTTGTCATGTTTGATGTGAATGTCTTTCACATTACCAAAATGGGTTCGGTCAGTTTCTTGTGCAAGGTTCTATGTGAATGTTTTTTACATTATTTTACAAAAGTGAATAAAAACAATGTATTATGTGATTTTAATTTGTGTGATGACTGTAGCGCGACAGACATTTTTGCAGTGAATGACACCGAAAGTTGCAGCAAACATGTTTTTGGGTGAAGGGCCTTAATCAGGCGTTAAACGCTGTGCTCTTGAAGCGGACCCTGATCCGTTTCGAAAACATGTTCCCAGCGTACCCCACCGCCACGACAATCGCCAACAGGACTGATTTGTGCTCAAAGATTGCACCTGTTGGGATCAGCAATATGAGCGCGATTGCGGACACTGAAACGGCGACACGTTGGCTTGTCTGCACAGATTTTTTGTAGGGTTGTGAGCGCTCCTTGAACTGCGCTCCTATTGCCTGCGAAGGGAGGGGGATCGACCTCACCCGGTACGGTTTCCATGAGCCTGACCACATCGTGCAACGCAGCTGCCAGCGGGCGTTTGATGGGAAAGACCATGTGCGCTGGTGGCAGAGTTTCGGTCTTTTTGGGTTTGACCATACTTTATGACATTTTAATTGTCATAATGACATGTATAGTGTCGATATGAATGCAGAAAAATTATATGAACTCGTTTGGATGTCACGTCCGTTGATGCAGGCGGCGGAGGCTTGCGTGGAGAAGGGACTTGTCGAAACCGATCTGACGGTGCGGATGCGTGCCGTTTTGGAAATGCTGCTTGCGCATGGCGCGCTGTCCGTTCCCGATATTGCGGCAAAGCTCGACATCAAACGGCAGTATGTCCAAGTGATGGTGAACGAAACATTGGCGTCGGGCTTTACGATGCAACGTCCGAACCCTCGGCATAAACGATCTTCGCTTCTGGCGCTGACCGACCGCGGACGCGACTTGATCAAAGACATCACATGTCAGGAAATGGATTTGATGAGAGATCTTGGCACCGATTTCACAGACGAAGACGTTGCAACGGCTTTGAGGGTGGTCCGGGCGATGACGGCAAAACTGAAAGAGATGGTGGAGGAACAGCCATGACGACGCTGGTTTATGGGATTGGTGCGGCGGTGATTGCCGCATTTGCTTGGCTTGTTTTCGGGATCATTCGCATTGGCGCGATCAGTCGCGGAAAGCGGCTTGGTGACCGGACGGGAACGGCCGTGCTGCTCATTGATCTTCAAACGGTCTTTTGGGATCGCGGTCCCTATTCTGACACCGCGAAATTGGCTGCCAAGGCTGTCATTCTGGAGGAAGTCAGGGCTGCAAAACGGATGGGCCATCCCGTTATTGCCATCCGCCAAGAGTGGTCGATCCCGGTGACCAAAATGATCGCCAGGATGGCAATGAGGGGACAAGCCGTCGAAGGCACGCTTGGCACCGAACTGGCCGAGCCCTTCGCCGGACTTGCCGACCACGGTCTCGTCAAGCGTGTCCAGGACGCTTTCGAGACAGGGGATCTCGACCCGCTCCTCGAAAAGCTGGGGGTCGGAACTCTGCGCATCGTTGGTTTGGATTTCAACTATTGCGTTCTGAAAACGGTCCTTGCGGCTCGGAACAGAGGCTATGCCGTGACAGTCGTCAAACGCGGCACCCTGTCTGGGGCACCGACCGAGCCAGCAGAGCACCGCATGATTTCGGCGGAGGTGGTGCTGCAATAGCCCTGTCCATGTCCGCCTCGTCTTGGGGCTTGGGGCTTGGGTCTTGGGTCTTGCGGGCAAAACGACCAAGCAAAGCGTTTGAAAATCCGGGGCGCGGCTCAGTGGGACAGGCCGTTTGGCCTACGCCCCCGGCGTGGCAGAGTGCGCCCTCTAGGATGTCGAGGCGGGCGGGCGCTGTCAGATTGTCGCTTTGGCTGTTTTCAGTTGATCGGGCTTGCTGCAGGTTTCTATGTCTCACCACAGCCCATTTTGAAAAGGAGATTGAGCGTGATGACACACATTAAACTGCCGCAAACCGGCTCATGTCGATGCGGTAAGGTGGTGATTGAGGTGGCAAAAGCCCCGGTCATGACCTCCGCCTGCCATTGCCGCGGCTGTCAGAAAATGAGCGCCAGCGCCTTTTCCTTGACCGCGATGGTGCCTGCTGAGGGCTTTCGCGTTGTCAGCGGCGAGGTGGTCAAGGGCGGTCTTCAAGGGCCTGAATTGGATCACTATGTCTGTTCCAGGTGCAAGACATGGATGTTCACCCGTATCACCGGCTTTGAGGCGCTGGTGAATGTGCGTCCGACCCTGTTTGAGGTCGTTGAGTGGACCGTGCCGTTCATCGAAACAATGACCTGTGCCCGGTTGCCTTGGGTGTGTTTCCCGGCCCAGCACAGCTTTGAGCGGATGCCCGATCCAGAGGAATTCCCGGCGCTGCTTGCCGGTTTTGCGGCACGCGCTTGACGGCTCAACAGGTGAAGGCGGCCATCCGCGCCTGCGCAACCGTTGCCAAATCTGCAGGCGCGATTTCAAAGATATGGCGCGGTGTGCCTGCGGCGGCCCAAACCGTGTCAAATGCCAACAAAGCCGGGTCGAAAAACACATGTGGCGGGGTCAAATGCCCGACGGGCGAGACGCCACCAATCGCGAATCCCGTGGCGTTGCGGACCTCTTTGCCGTCGGCGCGGGCCAAGGCTTCGCCTGCCACCTGTGCAGCCAAGGCCATGTCCACCTGACGCCCGCCCGGCGTGATAAACACGCAGATCGCACCACTTTTCACGCCTTTAAAGACGATGGATTTGGCGATTTGATCGACGGCACAGCCCGCCTGCGCCGCCGCCTCCACTGGGGTGCGGGTGGAGCCGTCCATCTCTAAAATATGGATCGCGTGGCCTGCCTGCTTGAGTGCTGTTTCGACACGTTTCAGGCTTTTGGACATCGGAGGCTCCGTTTGCTTTGCCGCACCAAACCATGTCGATTTGGGTTGCGCAAGACGTGCAATCGGCCATGCTCAGGACAAGATTTGAGGAGGAACCATGTCCGACATCAGCGCCGTGTCCCGTCGCATGACTCGCCTGCCGCGCGCCTATGACCCCGAACGCGGGGCCGAGGCCGCCGAGGCCGTGGCGGGTCTAAGCAAAGACGAAATCGCCCTCGTCGAGGGGGCCGCAGGTTCTGCGCCCTATCTGCATGGTTTGGTGTTGAAAGAGGCTGTGTGGTTGAGGCCCGCCTTTGATGATCCGATGCGCGCGCTTTCTGATGAAGTCGCCCGGATTGAGGCCTTGCCCTTTGATCAAATCGACCCCGGCCTGCGCCAAGCCAAACGGCGCATCGCGCTTTTGGCCGCACTCTGTGATTTGGGTGGGGTCTGGGCGCTGTCCGATGTCACCGGGTCGCTGTCTTTGTTGGCGGATCGGGCCTGTCATGTGGCGATGCGGGCGCATGTGGCGCGCGAAATCAAGCGGGGTAAGATCCCCGGACAGAGCGAAGACGACATCGAAAGCTGTGGCGGAATGGTGGCGCTGGCCATGGGCAAACATGGCGCGGCGGAGTTGAATTACTCCTCTGATATTGACCTGATTTGCCTGTTTGACGAAAGCCGATTTGACGGTGTGGATCAGATGGAAGCGCGCGCGGGTTTTATCCGCGCCACTCGCCGCGCCATGGCTTCGCTGTCGGATTTGACCGGCGACGGCTATGTGTTTCGCACCGATCTGCGGCTGCGCCCGGACCCCTCGGTGACGCCGGTGTGTTTTTCGATGGACGCCGCTGAGCGCTATTATGAAAGCGTCGGCCGAACTTGGGAACGCGCCGCCTATATCAAAGCCCGCGCCTGTGCTGGTGACATCGCGGCGGGGGAGCGGTTTTTGAACCAACTCACCCCCTTCGTGTGGCGCAAGCACCTTGATTTCAATGCCATCCGCGAGACCCATGATATGCGGTTGAAAATCCGCGCCCATAAGGGGTTGGGCGGGGCGCTGAAACTTGAAGGGCACAATATGAAATTGGGCCTTGGCGGCATTCGCGAGATCGAATTTTTCGCCCAGACCCGGCAATTGATCGCGGGCGGGCGTGACCCGGAACTGCGCGCGCGTGGCACCGTGCCAGCCTTGGCAAAACTGGCCGAAAAAGGCTGGGTTGAGGGGGAGGTGGCCGAGACGCTGAGCCGGGATTATGAGGCGCATCGCGAGGTCGAACACCGCCTGCAAATGCTGCGCGATGCTCAGACCCACAGCCTGCCCAACACGCCCGAAGAATTTGACCGTTTGGCCGCCCTGATGGGCACGACAACGGAGGCGATGCGCGCCGATCTGCGTGAGCGCTGCCTGCGGGTGCATGGGTTGACCGAGGAATTTTTTGCCCCCGGAGAGGCCGCCCCCGCGCCGGATTTGCCCCCCGAACAAGAGGAGATCACCAAGCGCTGGTCAACCTATCCCTGTCTGCGCACGCTGCGCGCGCAACAGATTTTCGATCGGCTCAAACCCGATCTTTTGGCGCGTATTCAACGGCTTGATCGCCCCGTAGAGGCGCTTACCCATCTGGACGGTTTCTTGGCCGGACTGCCCGCAGGCGTGCAACTTTTTGCGCTGTTTGAGGCCAATCCTCAGTTGATTGACCTGATCCTCGACATCGTTTCCACCGCACCGCATTTGGCCCGCTATCTGTCGCGCAACGCCAGCGTTTTGGATGCGGTCATTGGTGGGTCGTTTTTCGCGCCTTGGCCGGGGCGGGCGGGGATCACGGCGGAGTTGTGCGAGGTGTTGGAACGCGCCGGGGATTATGAGCGGCAACTCGACACCTGTCGTCGTTGGGCCAAGGAATGGCATTTCCGCGTCGGCGTGCATCAATTGCGTGATTTGATCACCGCAGATGAGGCCGGGGCGCAATATTGCGACCTCGCTGCGGCCTGTGTCGCCGCGCTTTATCCGCGGGTTGTGGCGGAGTTTTCGCGCAAATATGGCCCGCCACCGGGCAAGGGTGCGATGGTTTTGGGCATGGGCTCATTGGGCGCGGGGCGTCTGACAGCGGCCTCTGATCTGGACATGATCGTGATCTATGATGCGGGGGGCGTTGAGGCCTCTGACGGCCCACGGTCCTTGCCCGCGCGCACCTATTACGCGCGCCTGACCCAAGCCTTGATCACCGCCATGACGGCGCAAACCGCCGAGGGGCGGCTTTATGAGGTCGATATGCGCCTGCGGCCTTCGGGCAAACAGGGGCCTGTGGCGACCTCTTATGAAAGCTTTGAAAACTATCAGAAAAACGAGGCTTGGGTCTGGGAACATCTGGCCTTGACGCGGGGGACGGCGATTGCGGGGGATCAGGCTTTGGTCACTGCCGTTGAAGAGTTTCGCACTGAAATCCTCACAGCGCCAAAAGATGAATCCCGCATTCGGCAAGAGACGCAAGAGATGCGGGTGCGCTTGGCCGAGGCCAAACCCGGCTCGCTTTGGGACCCGAAAAACGGTCCCGGTCGGATGATGGATATTGAGCTGAGTGCGGAGGCCGCAGCCTTGATCTCAGGCGCGGGCTGTCAAGATGTCTATGCGCAATTGCGTGCCGGGTTGGACTGTGGCTGGTGGACCGAGGCGGAACATGCGTTGCTCAGTGAGACCTATCGGTTGATGTGGCGTTTGCAATCGGCGGCCCGACTTTTGACTGGCGAAAAATTGGACCCCGAGGCCGTGGGCGAGGGCGGCCGGGCGTTTTTGCTGCGCTCGAACGGGGCGGTGAGCATGGCGGCGCTTTCCGAAGAAGTGGCGGTGCGGGCGCGGGCTGCGGCGCAGACCTTGGATCAGGTGCTTGCGCGCCCGGCCTGCGAGGGATAGCACCGGGACAGATGACGCGGGGCAACAGGAGAGACCCATGGCCAGTTCGGATCAAAAATTGACCTCAGAGGTCACGGTGGATGCGGCGCTTGATCCCGGCGGGTTGATCCGGGAATCTTACCGGATTGACGGGCTGGGTCTGTCTGAAGCGCGCTCGATTTTCCTCGATTGGGCGATCAAACTCGCGCCTGAGCTACAGCCCCAAATCGCCATTCGCCGCCTTTTGGCGCTCTATGCGCCCTATGGCGGGCCGTCGCATCCGATGACGGTTGTGTTGCAAGAGGGCTTAGGGGAGTTGGCGGAGGCGCCGCACCGCCGGGGCGGATCGCGGGCGCGCCGCCCTTAAATATAAAAGGGCCCGAAACGAAAAGGGCCTGACACAAAAAGGGCCTGACACAAAAAGGGCCAGAGCGGTGGCTCTGACCCGATTGTTTGGATCCGTTCGCAAATGGCTTAGCGGGGCAGGGCCGCCGCCTCGCGCGCCAGCTCTTCGATCGCTTTCCAATCGCCTTTGTTGACCAAATCCGACGGGGCCACCCAAGAGCCGCCGACGCACATCGTGTTGGACAAGCTCAGGTAGTCATTGGCATTTTTCAACGAAATGCCGCCAGTTGGACAGAATTTCATCTGCGGCAAAGGCGCACCGATGGCCTTGAGCGCGGGTGCACCGCCATTGGCCTCTGCCGGGAAAAATTTCGCCACCGTATAGCCGCGTTCCAACAGGCGCATCACATCAGAAGCGGTAGAGGTGCCCGCCAAAAGCGGCAGATCGGCGGCCTCGCAGGCATCGAGCAACAGATCGGTTGCCCCCGGTGAGACGCCAAATGTCGCACCGGCTGCAATCGCGGCTTTGACATCGGCGGGGGTCAAAAGCGTCCCCGCACCGACCACACCGCCCTCGACTTTGGCCATTTCGCGGATCACATCGAGGGCGACAGGCGTGCGCAGCGTGACTTCGAGGGCGGGCAATCCACCCGCGACCAACGCTTCTGCCAGAGGGCGGGCATGGGCCACGTCATGGACCACGAGCACGGGCACCACGGGGGCGAGGGCACAGATTTCGGCGGCTTTCAGGCTTGCCTCTTGCGGGGTCATGGCGTGTCCTTTCGGGTCTGGAGGGTCGCCACCCTGTTAGCGCTAAATGCGTCGGAAATAAAGTCAAACTTGATGGGAGCATGGCTTTGCTCACAGTTTGGGGGAGGGGGCCGGGATGAGCGTTTTTGTTCAGGCCCCTGCGCGGCCCTTGTACGGTGTTTGCGCCAACATATCTTAGGCGGGATCGATTCACATATAGTCCCCGGAGACCACGATGACGACAGATAGCCTGGCGAAAACCGACACGCTTTTCCGCCCGTTTTCTTACAAATCCCTCACCCTCAAAAACCGCATCGTCATGGCACCAATGACGCGCGGCATGGCCCCCGAAGGCATCCCGCGTGCCGCCAACGCGGATTATTACGCCAAACGCGCCGCGCATGAGGTGGGGTTGATCCTATCCGAGGGCACGGTGATCGACCGCCCGGCCTCGCGCAACTTGCCGGGCATTCCGTTTTTCCATGGCGATGCAGCTTTGGCAGGCTGGAAGGGCGTGATTGACGCGGTGCACGCGCAGGGCGGCAAAATGGGGCCGCAGATTTGGCACACCGGATCGACACGTGCGGGCGCATGGGAACCAGAGGCCCCGGTAGAGAGCCCCTCCGGCTTGGTCGGCCCCGGTGATCCGCGCGGCGTGGCGATGTCTGAGGCGGATATTGAGGCGACAATCGCAGCCTTTGCCAAATCTGCCAAAGCGGCCAAGGACTTGGGCTTTGATGTCGCCGAATTGCACGGCGCGCATGGCTATTTGATCGACCAATTCTTTTGGTCCGGCACCAACCTGCGCGCGGATGCGTGGGGCGGCGCGACCATCGAGGCGCGTTCAAAGTTTGCGGTTGAGGTGGTCAAGGCCGTGCGCGCCGCTGTGGGGCCAGATTTTCCGATCATTCTGCGGCTGAGCCAATGGAAGCAACAGGATTATGTCGCCAAACTGGCCAAAGATCCGGCAGAGATGGAACGCTGGTTGCAGCCTTTGGTCGATGCGGGCGTGGACATCCTGCATTGTTCGCAACGCCGGTTCTGGGAACCTGAATTCCCCGAGGTCGATGGCGAGGATGGGTTGAATTTTGCCGGTTGGGCAAAGAAAATCACCGGGGTTCCGACGATCTCTGTCGGCTCCGTCGGCCTGTCGAGCGACTTCGGCGGGGCCTTTGCCGGGCAGGGCTCGGAGGTCACGCCGCTAGATAAGCTGGTGCAGCGGATGGAGAATGACGAGTTTGATTTGATCGCCGTAGGCCGCGCGCTTTTGGGCGATGCGCTCTGGGTCGAAAAGGTCAAAGCCGGGGCGATGGATCGGTTGCAAAACTTTGATGCAGCCGCTTTGGCGGAATTGGTCTAACGTCCCCGCTCCTTCCTCTTCGCTTTCGAGCGAAGAGGTTGCATTTTAAAGGGCGGGGTGCGACATATAACGCCTCAGACAAAGGAGACCTATGCGCAGAAAATCATCGTAGCCCAGAGCGGCACAGAACGGCGGCCCTGACGGGGCCGAATGATTTTCTATGCGCATATGCGCTTTTGACTGAGGTCACTCAGATGACATTTTTTTCTTTGACGATCCGCCCGTTTGTGGCGGAGGACACACCTGCTTTGTCTCGGATTTGGCGGGCTGCCTCGGAGCAGGCACACGGGTTCTTTTCACCACAGCAACTCGCAGAACAGCAAGGTTTGGTGGAGACGGTCTATCTTGCCAATTCGGAAACATGGGTTGCGCTGCAAGGGAGAGAACCCGTTGGGTTTATTGGACTTTTACCTGATGATCGGGGCGCGTTTGTCGGCGGAGTTTTTGTCAACCCCACCGTGCAGGGCCAAGGGATTGGTCGCGCTTTGCTGGATCACGCACGGGCGCTCAAATCTGGCCTTCGCCTTGAGGTCTATGAGGCCAATACTCAGGCGCGTGGGTTTTATGCCAGTCTTGGGTTTCGCGAAACCGGGCGGCGGGAGGTTGATGACAATGGCTTGCCATTCCCGCTTTTAAAACTGGACATCTAAGTGAACGGGTCCGCCCCTGGCCTGCTGCTGGGGGCGGAGCAGATTAGAACAAGGAGCAGGCACCGTCGGTTGCGGGACCGGCGTTTTGGCGGAAGGTTTCAAACAGCTCGCGGCCCATGCCAACGGCGTTGGCGGAAAGATCAGCGGTGACCAGATCGCGGGCGTCAAACCCCTCTTCGAGCACCTCCAAAACGCCATGGGTGGCATCGACCCGCACCAAGTCCCCATCGCGCAATTTGGCGATCGGACCACCACAGGCGGCTTCGGGTGAGACATGGATACAGGCGGGGACTTTGCCCGAGGCGCCTGACATCCGGCCATCAGTCACAAGCGCCACTTTCAGCCCGCGGTCTTGCAACACGGCCAAGGTTGGCGTCAGCGAATGCAGCTCCGGCATGCCATTGGCGCGCGGGCCTTGGAACCGGACGACGACCACGGTGTCTTCTGTGAATTCGCCATTTTGAAACGCGGTTTTAACGTCATGCTGCTCGTGGAAAATCCGCACTTTGGCTTCGACCACATGATGTTCGGGTTTGACGGCGGAGACTTTCATCACCCCGCGCCCGATGTTGCCCTTCAGCTCTTTGAGCCCCCCCACAGGCAGGAACGGGTCCGAGGCGGGGCGGATGATTTTGTCGTTGAGGCTCTCGTCTGGGCCATCTTCAAAGGTCAAAACGCCATCCCGCAATTTCGGTTCTTTGGTGTAGAGCGACAGCCCGTCTCCGGCGATGGTTTTCACATCATCATGCAGCAACCCAGCCTCCAACAATTCGCCAATCATATAGCCAAGCCCGCCTGCGGCGTGGAAGTGGTTTACATCGGCCAAGCCGTTTGGATAGACCTTTGCGAGCAGGGGCGTGGCGTCGGAAATGTCAGAAAAATCTTGCAGATCAAGGATGATCCCGGCGGCGCGTGCCATGGCGGGCAGGTGCAACACAAGGTTGGTCGAACCGCCTGTGGCCATCAGGCCGACGATACCGTTCACAAACACTTTCTCGTCCAAAATATGCCCGACGGGGCGGTAATCATTGCCCAAGGCGGTGATTTCCATCGCCCGTTTCGCCGCCTGTGTCGTCAGCGCATCACGCAGCTCCGTGCCCGGATTGACAAAGGACGCACCCGGCAGGTGCAGCCCCATGATCTCCATCAGCATCTGGTTGGTGTTGGCAGTGCCGTAAAAGGTACAGGTGCCTTGGCCGTGATAGGCCTTCATCTCGCTGTCCATCAATTCGCGGCGGGTGATTTCGCCGGTGGCAAATTTCTGGCGGACTTTCGATTTTTCGTCATTGGTGATGCCCGATGTCATCGGACCGGCGGGCACAAACACGGTTGGCACATGGCCAAAAGCGGCGGCGGCCATGATCAGGCCGGGGACGATTTTATCGCAGACACCCATATAAAGGGCTGCGTCAAAACAGTTGTGCGACATGGCGATGGAGGCCGAGAGCGCAATGGTGTCCCGCGAGAACAGTGACAATTCCATGCCCGGTTGACCTTGGGTGACGCCATCACACATCGCCGGTACGCCGCCTGCGACCTGTGCTGTGCCCCCTGCCGCGCGGGCGGCGGCGCGGATCAGATCGGGGTAATGTTCATAGGGTTTATGTGCCGAGAGCATGTCATTATAGGCGGTCACGATGCCAAGGTTCGGCGCGCGACCGTCGGCCAGCGTGTCCTTATCTTCGGCCATTGCGGCATAGGCATGGGCCTGATTGCCACAGGACAGATGCGCGCGTACCGGGCCTTGATCCGCGGCTTTGGAGAGGCGTTCGAGATAGGCGGTGCGGGTTGGACGGGACCGTTCGATGATGCGGGCTGTGACGGCGGCGATTTGATCATTGAGGGGCATGGCGTGGCCTTTTGGGTGCGTGTCTTCGGGTGCGTTTCGGTGTGTGGCTGGGCGCATTTGTGCCGCGCGCGCCCGATGTGGGGTGTGCGACCATATGTGCCCGTTAGCGCTAACCTAAACTGTATCGGCGTCTCTGTCCATCACATGCGAGAAACATGCGGCAATGCGGCGCTTCTGGTTGGGCCCAACCTGCCAGAGATATGTCGCCTGTGCAAAGGCTTTGCGGGTGGCGCATAGCGGGTCTTCGGGATTGTCTCTCGTCATGTCAGCGGTGGTGACCTAATTTCAAAGGCAACGGGAGGATCAAAACACACTGATCCGGCCGCCGTTCAAAACGGCAGCAGACATGAAAAGGATGATCCTATGGACACTGATACAGACACACGCACTGTTTCTTATATCGACACATTCGCCATCGAGCAGGAGGCCCATCAGATGCGCGCCCAAGCTGCTCGTGAAATGGTTCTGGGGTTTGGCAAATGGCTGCGCCGCCGCTTTACTGCGTCGCATTCCGCCAAAATGGCCTGACGCTTAGGGGGCTGGCACCTTTCGGGGTGCTGAGCCGTAAATGACCTGAAACGCCAATGAAATCCCGGAAATGCTCCGGGATTTTCTTATTTCCGCCTCAATCTTTATGGAAAATTAACCATGAATGAAAAGGGGAGATCCCCCGGAGGCCGAACATGAAAAAGCTCATCAAACTCGCAGCAGTCCTGACACTCGCAGCCGCCACCAGCGCCTGTACAACGGAAACAATCTCACGCGCTGTGCCGTTGAGTGCGCCGCTTGGAGCACCGACGTCGTCCGCAGGTGCGGTCACGGTCGCCCCGGATTTCCGCGTCACTCAGGTCAATGTCGTCGTGCCCGACACGTTAAAAGTGTCTGAGGACAATGGCATCAAGCCGCGTGCAGACATCGTGTGGCGCGAAGATCCCTATGGTGATCGCTACGCACAGGTCAAAGCGGTGATGGAAGCGGGATTGATGCAGGGCGCGAAAACGCTTTCGGGCCAAAAAGCGGTGATCTTGGATGTTCAATTGGTTCGGTTTCATGCCCAAACCGAACGGGTGCGCTATTCCAACCTGCCCAGCAAACATGAGATCGAATTTCTTTTGACGGTGCGAGATGCCAACACCGGCGCGGTGATTGTGCCTGCGCATATGGTCAATGCGACGCTGGATGCGCTCGGTGGAAATGCTGCTATCGCGGCCGACCGGGCCGGTCTCACCCAAAAATCGCGGATTGATGCCCATCTGGCGCAGGTAATCGCGCTGGAACTGAGCAAACCGATGGCGCTCTGATCCCGCATGCACCGATCCCCCTTGTCCTAAGGGCCAGAACACAGATATGAGGGCTCTATGACAGAGCCCTCATTTTCCATTCCGACCATCCGCCTCAAACCCAAAGCCAACGCCCGGGCCATCCGCCACGGCGCCCCTTGGGTCTATGACAATGAATTGGTCGTTGATCGCCGCACCAAATCCATCCAGCCCGGCACCATCGCCCGGCTGGAAGACGCTGAACGCCATTTTCTGGCCCTCGTCGCCGTCAATCCAAATTCGCGCATCTTTGGCCGGGTCTTGGCCCGCGAAGAAGACGAACAGATTGACGATGCGTGGTTTGTGGCCAAACTCACCGCTGCGCTGAAGCACCGCGCCCATATGTTTGACGCGCCGTTTTACCGGCTGGTCCATGCCGAGGCTGATGGCCTTCCGGGCGTGGTGATTGATCGGTTCGGTGACACTTGTGTTGTGCAACCCAACGCGGCTTGGGCCGATGTGCGTATCGACATGCTCACCGCCGCTTTGCGCCAAGTGACCGGCGTCTCCACGGTGGTGATGAACGGCACGGGCCGGGCACGCGGTCTTGAGGGTTTGGAAGAAAAAACCGAAATCCTCACAGGCACGGTGGATGGCCCGATCCCGGTCCAGATGAACGGGGCCACCTATATGGCCGACATCATGGGCGGGCAAAAAACCGGGCTGTTCTACGATCAACGCCCGAACCACGCTTTCGCTCAACGTCTTGGTCACGGCCAACGCGTTTTGGACGTCTTCTCTCATGTTGGCGGCTTTGCCTTGGCAACGCTCGCGGGCGGGGCCACATCGGCACTCTCCGTTGACAGTTCCGCACCGGCGCTTGATCTGGCCGAACAGGGCGCGGGCGCGATGGGGGCGACAGATCGCTTTGCCACCCGCAAAGGTGACGCGTTTGACACGATGGCGGCGCTGTTGGAAGAGGGCGAACAGTTTGACGTGGTGATCTGTGATCCGCCCGCTTTTGCGCCGTCGAAAAACGCCCTTGAAAAGGGGATGCGCGCCTATGAACGGGTGGCGCGGATGGCCGCGCCTTTGGTGCGTGAGGGCGGCTATTTGGGCCTGTGTTCCTGTTCCCATGCCGCCGATTTGGAAACCTTCCGCAATGCCTGTAACCGGGGTATTGGCCGCGCGGCACGTTCGGCGCAATTGATCCATACAGGCTTTGCGGGCGCGGATCATCCGCTGATGCCGCAGCTTGCGGAAAGTGGCTATTTGAAAGCCCTGTTCTACCGCATGATGCCGTAAGATCGGTGCGAAAGGCCTTGATATGAAAGTGCTTTTGGACGCCTGTGTCTTGTACCCCACCGTTATGCGGGAGGTGCTTTTGACCGTGGCGTCCAAGGGGCTTTTCACACCGCTGTGGTCCGATCGCATCCTTGAGGAATGGGCGCGCGCCGCGCGTAAAATTGGGCCGATGGGCGAGGCGCAGGCGCGGGGTGAGGTGGCTTTGCTCAAGGCCGCTTTCCCCAACGCCTCGATCAAACGTCACGCGGGGCTTGAGGCGCGGTTGCACCTTAAAGACGAAAACGACATCCATGTTTTGGCCGCAGCGATTGCCGGCAATGCCGATGCGATCCTCACGATGAACGCGCAGGATTTTCCACGCCATATCTTGGCCGAAGAGGGGCTTGAGCGCTGGGATCCGGACAGCTTTTTGTGGCGGCTCTGGTCGGATTATCCCGACGAGGTCGCAAGCGCCGTTGAGATCGTGCGGCAAGAGGCGGAACGTCTCTCAGGTCAGCCGTGGGAGTTGCGCAAGCTGATGAAAAAGGCGCGGATGCCGCGTTTGGGCAAGGCTTTGTCGTAAAGCATTTGAGTATTTGACCTGCAATGAAGGGCAGCTTAACGCGCCCATTTCGCTTCATTGGCCTCGATTGCTTTGATCCGCTCTTCGACCTTGGGATGGCTCATGAACCACGCGGGCGTTTTGGCCCCATGCGCGCCGGTCAGGCGGTTGAGCTTATCAAACAGCGACTTTTGCGGCCCTGTTCCGATCCCGGCTTTCATCAGCAGGGCGGAGGCATAGGCGTCCGCCTCATACTCATCCGAACGCGACAGCTTGGCCGCCAGCATTTGGGTGAGCCAGGTGGCGATATAGGGGCCGATGCCCGGAATGAAGCGCGAAAAGATCATCGCCATAGCGCTGCGCAGTGCATTTTGGCCAGAAAAATCAATCATCCGCCGTTTGGAGTGGCCCAAGGCGACATGGCCCAACTCATGGGCGATGACGGAGGCCATTTCCTCGGATGTGATCTCGCCGGCGCGGAATTTGTTGTAAAATCCACGGGTGATATAGACCTTGCCATCGGGGGCTGCGAGGCCGTTGACCGGGTCGATTTCATAGAGATAGACCCGCACGCGCGGCAGGTCGAGCGCGTCGGCCAAACGGCGGAACACCTTTGCCAGCTCCGGGTCGGCGAGTTCGTTGGACTGCGCTTCCAACTGCCGCACGGTGCGCCACGCCGAGACGCGGTACATGACAAGGCCCATGATCAGGGCGAGGAGGATGGGGGTAAATCTCAACATGATATGAATATGGGGGCAGGGCGGGCGTTGGCCAAGCTCTATCGTCCCAAAAGTTTCATGCCGCGTTCCAAGCCCTCAAGGGTCATCGGGACCATACGGTGGTCGAAAATTTCCTCCACCATGCCGATGGAATGGGTGTAGCCCCACTGCGCCTCCGGCACCGGGTTGAGCCAGATGTGATCGGGCCAGGTTTCGCGCGCGCGTGCAAGCCAAACCTCGCCGGCCTCTTGGTTCCAATGCTCACTGGCCCCGCCCGCCATGGCGATTTCATAGGGGGACATCGCCGCGTCACCGACAAAAATCACTTTGTAATCTTTGCCATAGGTGTTCATCACCTCGCGCGTCGGCACGCTATTGCCCCAACGGCGGGCATTGTCGCGCCATACGCCCTCATAAAGGCAATTGTGGAAATAGTAATATTCGAGATGTTTGAACTCGGCGCGGGCGGCGGAAAACAACTCCTCGACCACCCGAATGTGATCATCCATTGAGCCGCCGACATCGAAAAACATCAACACTTTGACGGCATTGCGCCGCTCGGGCCGGGTTTGCACGTCTAGATAGCCATGTTCGGCGGTGGAGCGGATGGTGCCGTCGAGATCAAGCTCCTCATGCGCGCCATCCCTGGCCCATTTGCGCAGCCGTTTCATCGCCACTTTGATGTTGCGCGTGCCCAGTTCGACGGTGTCGTCAAGGTTGCGAAACTCGCGTTTGTCCCAGACTTTGGTGGCGCGGCGGTGGCGGGATTTATCCTGACCGATGCGCACGCCTTCGGGGTTGTAGCCATAGGCGCCAAAGGGCGAGGTGCCGCCGGTGCCGATCCATTTGTTGCCACCTTGGTGGCGACCTTTTTGCTCATCAAGACGCTGTTTGAGCGTCTCCATCAGCTTTTCAAAGCCGCCCAGGGCTTCGATTTCGGCCATCTCTTCTGGGCTGAGATGTTTCTCCATCTCGCGCCGGAGCCAATCTTCGGGCAGATCAACAGCGTTTAACACGTCATCTGAGGAGATGCTTTCAAGGCCTTGAAAGGATTTGGAAAAGGCGCGATCAAAACGATCCAAATGACGTTCGTCTTTGACCATGGTGACACGCGCGAGATAGTAAAACCCGTCGATGTCATAAGGGGTCAACCCGCGGTCCATGCCCTCTAAAAAGGCCAGATATTCGCGCAAAGAGACCGGAATGCCCTCGGAACGCAGGTTATGGAAAAACGGCAGGAACATCGCGCCCGCCCCCTTAGATCAGCCGCTCGATGATCACGGTCAACAGCAGGCCGAGCATCGTGCCGGCCATTAAATACACCGCCGCATATTGCAGCTTATCAAGGCGATTACCGCCCCGTTTTTTGGCCATACGCCAGCCATAAAAGCCGCCGATCAGCGCCAGAAGGATCACGATCATCTTTTTGCTCCCTTGCGCAGGCCTCGCGCGTCATATTCATGCGCGAACCGATCAGAGCCGCATGCCTTTATGGGGCGAGGGCGGCAATTTCGGCGGCGCGGGCCCGAACCATTGCATCTGAGCCAAAGCCATATCGTGCCCAGCCCAGACTGTCGAGGCGCAGCGCGCGCGCATCCCCGCTGCGGCCCATCGCGTCCAGCGCTTCGGCTTCGGTCAGCATCAACGAGGCCAAGAGGGCGGCGTTTTCGGCCTCGGTGGCGGCGGGAATGGCGCGGGCGGCAATTTCATAGGCGGCTTGGTCTTGGCCTTCGGCGAGGGCCAGCGCCGAGAGTTGCATCGCCACATGGGCGGCATGAAATCGGGTTTCAGGATGCGCGCCATAAATCTTTGCCGCTTGCGCCAAGGCACTATGGGCCAAGGCACGATCAGAACTCAACGCCAAACGGCCCAAAAGGAACCACGAAAACCCGGCGCGGGTGTCATCCCAACCTTGGGCGCGTGCGATGGCCACGGCAGATTCGGCGGCGGCTTTGCGCGCCGGGATGGGCCCGGCGCTCATCGCGTCGATCACATGATCGGTCCAGGCGCGCGGGGTCGGGCTTTGGATCGGGGTTCGGACGGTTTCGCCCGCCGGATGCAGTCGTTTTAAAATTGCGGGTAGGCGGGCGGCCACCTCGGCGCGGGTCATGCCGGAGTCCAGCTCTGGCGCATAGGTGACTTTGAGCATCAACATGTCAAACGGCGTCAAAACCGAATGGATGTTGTCGTCGTTATAGACCGAATCCGCGAGCCGATACAGATCGTTGAGCGGCCCAAGCGCCTGAGCCAATTCTTCGTGCAGGCAATCGCGGATTTCTTGCGGGGCGACATCATCGGGGATGAAAATTGCCAGCCGGGTGCGGGTGTCAACTTGGGTCCAACTTAGGTTTTGTCGCCTTGCGCGTTTGAATTCGGTCCAGTCCGAGACATTCGGGGCGACGATACAGGCGGTGTTGGGCGCGCGGCGCGCCAATTCGCCGTGGGGCAGGGTTTCGATGGTGATCGAGGCAGGGCCATTGGCCGAAACGCGGGTGATTTTGACCCCGGCCTCTTGGTCCAAACGGCGCAATAGCGCGGCCAGATCGGGGCCAAGCGAGATCGGTGGGCGCGCGCCGGTGACACGCAGGGTGATCGGGCCTTCGAACCGGGTCATTTGCACAAGCGGCGTGCCGTTTTCCAAGGCAAAGCTGAGATCAAGGAAGTCGCGGGCCAGAGACGCGTTGGAGCGCGCGGTTTGGCGCGGCGTGCTTCCGGAAAACACTTTCATCGGTGGCAGATCCAGCATCATTGCGGGGGCGCGCGCCGAGGGCGGGTGATCCGGCAAAGCTGTGGCGCAGGCGGCCAAGAGCGACAGGCTCAACAGGCCAAAAGCGGAGCGAAAGACACGGGGCTTTGCCGGCGCTGTGTGCGGGGGGGCTGAAGCCGCGAGGGGATCGGTTGTCATCTGTGCCAAACCTTATGTCTTTACGCAGTATGAGTTGAGTATCAGAGAGACAGACCAATCAACTGTGGCGCGAGCGTCTCCAATTTGGGGAGAATTTACGGCACTGCGCACCAAAAGCAAATCAAAGCCTGAGCAGGGCCTTTAGCTGCGGCTATATTTGATAAAGGGCGTCAGCGTGGCGAGCCGATCATAGAGCTGGCGCGCCGTGGCGTTGAAGTCTTGCGTCATCCAATAGACATTGGGTGTGCCATGGGCATCGGCCAGCGCATAAACGCCCTCGATCAGCGCCCGTCCGGCCCCGGTGCCGCGCGCCGCCTCAGAGACAAACAGGTCTTGGAGGTAGCAGACATCTTCGACCCGCCAATTGTGGGCGTGGAAAATATAATGAACCAGTCCAATGAGTTGCCCGTCAAGCTCCGCCACCAATGCGCCGCGTTCCACGGCCTGAGGGTCGACTAGACGCGCGAATGTGGCGTCATAAATCTCTTGCGGTAGGGCGGTTTCATAAAAGCTCAGGTAATCGCGCCAAAGCGCAGCCCAGGGCGTGCGGTCTTCAGGGGTCAGAGGGCGAATGGTCAGGGGCATGGTGTGATCCTTTGGGTCCGATTTATAGATGTGAGCGGTTATGTCCTTCGAGGCAAGCCCGTCTGTGCGTTTCTCGACCGCTTAGAAATTATGCGCCCTGTCCGGTTTCGGTGCATTTGCGCGGCGGTTTTCACCCTAAGGTGGTGCAGGCTGCGGGTTCTGTCATAAAATCTTAACCGCGCATCCTTAGTCCCGATGGTATATTTGCATGACCCACCACAGCCGATCAGATTGACACATGACACAGCAGACTCAAACCGACGATCACATCCGCGATGCGGCCTATTTCCTTTGGCTCAAAGACGGGCAACCCGAGGGGCGTGACCAAGAGCATTGGCTTGCGGCACAGGCGGAACTGACGGTTGAGACCGTCGTTGAGACGCCAAAGCCGAAAGCCCCGCGCAAAAAGGCGGCGGCAAAACCGCGCGCCGCCAAAGCGGCCGCCGCGACCAAGGCAGAGGTCGCCTCTAAACCCGCCGCCAAGCCGAAAAAGCCCCGCGCGACCAAAGCCGCAAAGGCGGAGTGAGGCAAAGGCGGTTAACGCCGCCCGCCGCCACGCGCCATAAAGGCCAGACGCTCAAACAGCGCCACGTCTTGTTCATTCTTCAAAAGCGCGCCGTGTAATTTCGGCAGCGCATCCTTGCCGTCGCGTGCCAAATCTTCGGGCGACAGGTCCTCGGCCAACAACAGTTTCAGCCAATCCAAAACCTCAGAGGTCGAGGGCTTTTTCTTTAGGCCCGGCGTGTCGCGGATCTCGTAAAACTGGCTGAGCGCGGTGCTCAAAAGCCGCTCTTTGATGCCGGGGAAATGCACATCGACGATGGCGCGCATCGTGTCCATGTCGGGGAATCGGATGTAGTGGAAAAAGCAGCGGCGCAAAAACGCGTCGGGCAATTCTTTTTCATTGTTTGAGGTGATGATCACCACCGGACGTTGTTTGGCACTGACGGTTTCGCCGGTTTCATAGACGTGAAACGCCATTTTATCGAGCTCTTGCAACAGGTCGTTGGGGAATTCGATGTCGGCCTTATCGACCTCATCAATCAACAAAACGACCTTTTTGTCGGCCTCAAACGCCTGCCAGAGTTTGCCCTTTTTGATGTAGTGGCGCACGTCTTCGACGCGGGGATCGCCCAATTGACTGTCGCGCAGCCGTGACACCGCATCATATTCATAAAGCCCCTGTTGAGCGCGGGTGGTGGATTTGATGTTCCACTCAATCATCTCAAGCCCCAAGGCATTGGCAATTTGGCGTGCGAGTTCGGTTTTGCCCGTGCCCGGCTCGCCTTTGACCAACAAAGGCCGTTCCAATGCGATGGCGGCGTTTACGGCCACGGTGAGGTCAGTGGGGGCGATATAACTGTCAGTGGAGGAGAATTTCATCGGTTTATGTGCGCTCTCGGACAAGGGGTGAGCCGGATCATAACAAGGCTTGGGAAAGGTGCAATGCGACAGAGATTGTGACGTGACATCCCCGAATAAACGCGGTAAACGAGCCGCAATTGGAGGGTGCCGCATGGCTGACGACAATACATCATTGGCTATGGGCACGCTCACTGACACGACAAAGGTGACAAAGATGAAGGCCGAAGCTTTCCTGCCTGATGACTACCGTCCCGCTGAGGGCGAACCTTTCATGAATGAGCGTCAGCTCGAATATTTCCGCCGCAAGCTTTTGGCGTGGAAAGCCGATCTTTTGGACGAAAGCCGCCACACCATCGAAGGCTTGCAGGACGGCACCCGCAATATTCCTGACATCACCGACCGGGCCTCTGAGGAAACCGACCGCGCGCTTGAGCTGCGCACGCGGGATCGTCAGCGCAAGCTGGTGCTCAAGATCGAACAGGCGCTGCGCCGGATCGAAGAGGGCGAATACGGGTATTGCGAAGTGACCGGCGAGCCGATTTCGCTCAAGCGTTTGGATGCGCGTCCGATTGCGACCATGACTTTGGAAGCACAAGAACGCCATGAGCGCCGCGAAAAAGTACATCGCGACGATTGATCACTGACGTGATCTGGCGATCTTGCCTCTCTCGCGGCAATATGTGCCCGTGACAGATTGTGCAAAAATATGGCAAACACCGGGGGCATCTCCCGGTGTTTTCTTTTTTGACAGCGGGACCAACGATGCGGGATCAAAGATAAGGAACGTTCCATGTTGATTGGTCAGGATATCGCCGTTCTCGGCGCGGGGGTGGCGGGGCTTGCGCTCGCGCGGGCTTTGGCGCTGCGCGGGGCCAAGGTCACCGTCTATGAACGTGCGCCTGAGATCACCGAAGTCGGGGCCGGGTTGCAAATTACCCCCAATGGCGCGCGGGTTTTGACCGCTTTGGGGCTGGACGCGGGAGCCGTGTCGATGCGCTCGGAGGGCGTGAGTTTGATGGATGGGTATATGGGCCGCGAGGTCTTGCATCTTGATGTCAAAGCCGCCCGCCCAAATGACGATTTTCTGTTGATGCACCGCGCCGATTTGATCGCCTTGCTCGAACAGGGCGCGCGTGATCTGGCGGTGGACATTCGCCTGTCACATCAGGTGCAGGCCATTCATGGCGATGCGGATGGGGTGAGCCTTGTGTTCGCTGCGGGCCCGGAGGCGGGACACCGAGACGCGCGTCATGACGTGGTGCTCGGGGCGGATGGGGTCAATTCCGTGTTGCGCCCGATGCTCAATGGTCCGGCCAAACCGTTTTTCACCGGCCAAACCGCGTGGCGCGCCACGGTTCCGGCGCTTGGCGGCGAGGCGCCTTTGGCAATGGTTCATATGGCAGCGGGGCGGCATGTGGTCAGTTACCCGTTACGGGGCGGCAGTTTGATCAATATTGTCGCCGTCGAAGAGCGCCCGGACTGGCTGGAAGAGGGCTGGAATCACCGCGGTGATCCGGCGGAGATGATGAGCCATTTCGCCAATTTTTGTCCCGGCGTGAAAGGGCTTTTGGGGCGGGTGACGGAGGTCGCGCGCTGGGGATTGTTCCGGCATCCGGTGGCGCTGCGCTGGCATTCGGATCGCTCGGCGCTGCTGGGCGACGCCGCTCATCCGACCCTGCCATTTTTGGCACAGGGGGCGAATATGGCTTTGGAGGATGCGTGGGTCTTGGCCGATTGTCTGGCGAAATTGCCGCTGGATCAGGCGCTTGCGGCCTATCAATCTTTGCGTCGGGCGCGGGTGGTCCGAGTGATCGAGGCGGCCAATGCCAATGCGAAAAACTACCATTTGAGCGGGGCGAAACGCTTTGTCGGCCATGCGGCTTTGCGCTTTGCCGGTCAAATCGCACCGCGCCAAGCGGTGGAACGATTTGCCTGGCTTTACGATCATGATGTGACCGCTGGGTGAGCGCGGCAACGCCTTCGCAGAGGGGGCAAATGACAATGGAAAAACGCCGCGCCTTTGAAAAACGCGCGGCGTTTCTATGTCAGGCCGCTTCCAGGGCTGTGATGATCCCGGCAAAATCCGCTGCTTTCAACGAGGCCCCGCCGACCAGCGCGCCATCGACATTGGAGGTCGCGAAAATCTCGGCGGCGTTGCCCGGTTTGACCGAGCCCCCATAGAGCAACGGCACATCCTTGGCCGTGTCGCCATAGCGCGCGGTCAGTGTGGCGCGGATGTCGTCATGGACCTCAGCGATCTGTTCAAGGGTCGGGATTTTGCCGGTGCCGATGGCCCAAACCGGCTCATAGGCGACCACGAGTTTGCTCAAATCAACCGCATCGGGCAGCGATGCTGAAAGTTGGTGGCGGATGATGCCCAATGTCTCGCCTGCCTCGCGCTGTGCCAGGGTTTCGCCAACGCAGACCACGGGTTTGAGCCCCGCCATCACCGCCGCCATGGTTTTTTCACAGACCACCGCGTCGGTTTCGCCATGATCGGCGCGCCGCTCAGAGTGGCCCAAAATGACGTAATCCGCCCCCGCATCGGCCAGCATATCCGCCGAAATATCGCCCGTATGCGCGCCGAAGGCTTTCATATGGCAATCCTGCCCGCCAACGTCGATTTTGGTGTGAGCCAGAGCGGTGGCCATGCTCGCCACCAAGGTTGCGGGCGGGCACAACAGAATGTCCACCTTCGGAGCCGGGAACATCTCTGCCAGAGCCTGTGCCTCTTTCAGGCTGGCGTTCAGCCCGTTCATTTTCCAATTGCCTGCGGCCAGTTTGCGTCCCATGCGTGCACTCCTTCTCCATGTTGGCCGCATCATTGCAGCCTCTTGAGGGTAGTCAAGCAACTGTGGGCGCTAACGTCTCTGATGTGGCGCAATTCGTGGGAAATGTGCCGTCGAGAGCTGCGCTTTGGGGCGATGGCGGGGATCTGCGACATTTGGGCTGGTCCTTGGCGGCAAAGAGGCGGCCACGCGGTCTTGAATTGCGGTGAAATTGACGCCACAAGCGGCACCAGAGTCACGCCGCACACCGGCTTTGAAACAACGGGACCACATTGTCATGACCGCCAACACCCGCATCGTTCTTTCCAGTGATCACGCCGCCATTGAGTTGCGCCAAGCGATTGCCACTCATGTCGCCTCTCTTGGCTGGGAGGTGGTCGATATTGGCCCGACGACCCCCGAAAGCACGCATTATCCGCTCCATGGCGAAGCTGCCGCGCGGCGTGTGGCCTCTGGCGACTGCCGCTTTGGCATCATCGTGTGCGGCACGGGGCAGGGCATCATGATGGCGGCCAATAAGGTCAAAGGCATCCGGTGCGGTGTTTGTTCCGATGAGTTTTCCGCCCGCATGATCCGTCAGCACAACAACGCCAACATGCTGTCGCTGGGCGCGCGTGTGATTGGGGAGGGGCTTGCACTCAGTGTCGTAGAGGCCTTTTTGATGGCCGAATTTGAGGGTGGTCGTCACGGCACACGGGTCGATATGATCGACGCTTTGGAACAGTAAGGGTACAGGTACGGAAAGGGCGGGGCGCGTTAAAGCGCGTCCAAGGCCCGCCGTGCCCAATCGCCCGCAAGTTCTGGATCATCAAGCGCGGCTTCGGGCAGGGTCCAGTAGTTCATCCCGCGCCCGTCGCCCATCTCGAATTTCTCCGCTCCCTCGGCTTTGAGGGTTGCGGCGAAATCGTCCTTGGCCTTGAGGTAAATCCGGCCCTCGGAGGAGAGGATTGCGAAAATCTGACCGTCCGAATAGATCGACAGCCCGCCCATCATTTTGCGATGACTGATGGGACCGACGGCCTCAAACAACTCGTGAACAAAGGCGATGTCTTCGTCGGAGACGGCCATTTTCTTGTCCCTTATTGGCTTGGGCTCAGGCTTTCGTCAAACTTGATCGACTCGCCACAGCCACAGGCGTCGACCACATTCGGGTTGCGAAATTTGAAGCCGGATTCCAACAAAGAAACTTCGTAATCAATCTCGGTGCCAAACAGGAACATCTGCGCCATGGGCGCGATCATCACCCGTGCGCCATCTTGTTCGACGACCTCGTCCATCGCATCCACCTCGGACACATAGTCCATGGTATATTCCATCCCGGCACAGCCGCCCTTTTTGATGCCGATGCGCAGGCCTTTGGAGCCATCTTTCTCCATCAACCGTGCGATTTGCTTGGTTGCGGCAGAGGTGAGCGTGACAGCTTGTTTTCCGGGGATGCCGAACATGAGAAGGTCTCCTTTGACCCTAATCTAGGGTGTTTGGTCCGCGATTCCAAGGTCTGGTAGCTGTGCGCCCACGAACATCACCGCCAACGTCACCGCAAGGGCCCAGCCGAACGAGGCCAAGGTGCCGATGATCACCCATTCCGCCTTTTTACCGTCTTGTGTGGCCTCAAAGCGCAACACCGATTTCGCCGCCACCAAAAAGCCGATGCCGCCTGCCATATCGCCGATCAACAACAGAAAAATCAGCCCGCGTTCCAACAGCCCAATCCAAAACCCGCCCTTATCAAGGCTCTCCTCAATCGGGTTGTCGCCAAATTCCGCCATCAATTTGCCCACCGCAAACCCGCCCGCTCGGGTGACATAAATCAATCCAGCGGCATAAAGCATGAGTTTGGGCATCCAAGCGATGTCGCCATAAGCGCCAGTGGCGTAGATGTCTGGCGCGGCTTTGGCGAAGATCGCAAGGGTGAGCAGGTGCAGCGCTTGGTCCGCGAGGTGCGGCAGGAACTTGTCGGAAAAGACTTTGACCTTGATCGCGTCAATCGCGACATGGACCAGCGCAAGAGCGTAAATCGCCGGAGAGGCGACTTGGCCGGTGGCGGCCATGGCGGTGAGCAAAACGATGAGAAAATGCAGAAACAGCGTCTCAGGTTTGGATTTGGTGTCGACCATGGCGGCGGATTGAAACACGTAGTCGGCAAGGACATGGGCAAGAAAGAGCGCGGCGAGGGTTTCAGGCATTGTTGTCAATCCAAGTTTCCATGCTCGCTAATGCGAGAGATATTCTCACGTATTGGGATGCACGAATTGTTTTCGTAACTGTTTGGCGTGACTTTCCAAGTTTTATCGCCGTCTTTGAAAAGTTTAGATCGTAATCAGGAGACAGAATTTCTTGAATGGTTGCGGCCTGTACTTGCGTCCATTCCGAAGCGTATCCGTCGAGAGCAATTGCGAGAGCATCCTGTGGGGTGGCTCGGTCGTAAAGCATTCGTATTCCGGTTGAAGACAGTTTTATATCTGCCAAGGCTTCCCCTGATTTTACATGCTCTAGTTTTTCTCCAGATACAGAAAATGCTTTTGCCGTTTCCTCATTCAAATCCGGTCCAATCTCACCCTCAACCTCACCCTCTGCAATCCCAATATAACTATCAAATTCCTCCCCTTCAGCCCGCAATGCCGCCCGGAACGCCAAAGCAGACCGCAATGCGTATTTCGGCTCGGCCAGTGCGACCTGCCATCCATCGCCGCGGTGGCGGGTGAAGTGCAGGCTTTCGCCCATCCATTCGGCTTGCGTCGCAGCGCTGTCTTCGAGGGCTGCGAAGGCGCGTTCGATTTTGGCGGGGCCAAGGCCCGTGGAATTGACGAGGTCGCCGGTTAAAACGGCGATTTTGCGGGTGTTTTGAGGCATGATGCACCCAATATAGGGTGCGTTTTATGATATGCAACCATTTTAGGGTGCGTTCTGATGTTTGCATCCTTTTTGGGTTGCGTTTTGGATTATGCACCCAAAACAGGTTGCGCTACGTGGCAAGCCGTTCCGGGGCCGTCAAAAGCGCCGCCAACCCCTCCAACGCGGCGCGCACAGGGGGGTCATGGCGGGCGTCGTGGTGGCAGACCAGCCATTCGTCATGGGTTA
This sequence comes from Celeribacter baekdonensis, assembly GCF_003047105.1. Classification (NCBI taxonomy): domain Bacteria; kingdom Pseudomonadati; phylum Pseudomonadota; class Alphaproteobacteria; order Rhodobacterales; family Roseobacteraceae; genus Celeribacter; species Celeribacter baekdonensis. The sequence goes on along the minus strand of NZ_CP028475.1, from coordinate 1,194,139 downwards.
GCGCGCTGATGTCCGCCGAGACCTGAATGAGACCCGCGACATCGCGTCCGGCAAAGGTTGGCAGGATCACGCGGCCGATGCCTGCAATCGCCATGTCTGCGGCGGAGCGGGCATCCGAGGCGCTGGCGATGATCGCGTTGGGGTGCGTGCTGCGCAGCCAGCGTTCCGACGGTGTGGTTGGCATATCGTGGTGCAGCGTGACATAGCCCGCCACCTCTGGCCCGGCCGCATATTCGGCATAGGTGATCGGTGAAAGTTTGCGCCCGGCGAGCCAGCTTTGCTCTGGGCGGCGGTTGCGGATGCCGATGTCGGCTTCGCGTCGGGCAATATCGACGTTGGAATTTGAGGCCATAAGGGCCGGGCGCCATACACTCTCAGGCGTCCATATTTGGGACAGGTGGCGGGCGACATAGCGCGTGGTCCAGCCGCCTGCGGTGATGCGGACTTCGGGGGAGGTGCCTCTGAGTTGAAAGCGGCACAGTTTGGTTGCCGCTTCGCGCAGCGCTTCGGCCTCTTGCAACAACGCGCGGCCCTCTGACGTCAATGTGTAGCCGCGGGGGCCGCGCTCGAACAGGCGCTTGCCCAGGGTGCGTTCCAGGTCCGCCATGCGGCGGGACAGCGTGGGCTGTGAGGTGCCTGTGACCTTTTCGGCCCCCGATAATCCGCCCGCATCCGCCACGGCGAGAAACAGGTAATAATCATCCAGTTTTGGCATGCCGTGCCCAAGGGGATCTTTCATTTTTGAAACCTGAATTGCCAATATGTTGGGTATTTGGGCGATGTCTCTGCCGATACAGTTGTCTCAATCTTTCAAAATTGCAACTGTGGAGGTGCCGATGTGGCCGTTCTTTCCGATCCATCTGCCGCGTGTCGGCACGCAGGCCCCAACGGGCTATCAGACCGAGAAAGCGCTGCGCGAGGCGGAGCTTCGGCGGCTTCGGGCACAGGATCGGCTGGCACGTCGAGAGAGATGCGCGCGGTGGGGGCTTGTTTGGCCTTGGGCCAAAAGACGGCCCCCACAGGATCAGCCATAAAAATGGCCCGCCGCCGCAGCGCAGGCCATTTTGCGTCTCAAACCGGGGTCAAATCCGGGCGTTTACATGAAGCCAAGTTCAAGGCGCGCCTCGTCAGACATCATTTCCATGCCCCAAGGCGGGCTCCAGATCAGTTCAATATCCACATGTTTCACCCCGGCCAACGGTTCAATCGCATCGGCCAACCAGCCCGGCATTTCGCCCGCAACCGGACAGCCCGGCGCGGTCAGGGTCATCAAGATGAGGACTTCATTTTCGTCATTGATCTCAATCGTATAGACGAGGCCAAGGTCATAAATATTGACCGGAATTTCCGGGTCATAGACCGTGCGACAGGCCTCAACCACAGCATCATGCAGCGGGTGATCCGTGCTCGACGGTTTGATCAGCGGTGTGCCCTCTACGGGATTTGCCTCTTCGCTCATCTGCGCGTTCTCCTATATCCGAGTGAACATATAGGGAATAGGCGGGCGGGCGTCCAGAGGGGGTCTTACACCGAAATGTTGCCACGCCATGAGCGCAGCGGCCCAAGACGGGCAGACTTTTTCGACATATGCCGATCCATCCGGCCCAAAACCCGCGAGAGAAACCGGATCGTGTCACAGACATAGGGCCCCTTGTTGAGCATCACGCAATCGGCGCGTTGGGCCATGGCGGCGTCAGTGGTTTCGGCGCGGGTGGCGAGGCCTTCTTTCATCAGCCCCTCAAGCACCTGTGTGGCCCAAACCACGGGCGTATGCGCCGCTTCGCAAAGCCAGAGGAGTTCCTCCTGCATCTCCGACATGCGTTCCAACCCGATTTCCACCGCCAAATCGCCGCGCGCGATCATCACGGCGGTTTCGGTCAAGGCACCCGATTGCACGATCAGCCGGGGCAGGTTGCGAATGGCTTGGCTGGTCTCGATTTTCAACACCACACCGGGGCGATGGCCGCCTTTGGGGAGGCGCTGATCAACCTCCGCGATCAAAAGCCGGATGTCCTCGGGCGTTTGGACAAAGGAGTATCCGATCAAATCGGCACGCCCGACGACGAAATCAAGCGCGCGGCGGTCGTCTTCGGTCAGGGCCGGGATGTCGATCTCAACCGCCGGTAGGTTAAACCCTTTCTCGGCTTTGAGTTTGACCCCCTCGGGCCCGGCGCGGGTGACTTTCAGTTTCGCGCCTTTTGGTGTGATTTCAGTGACTTCCGCGCCAATCTTTCCGTCATCAATGAACACGGCCATGCCGGGGGTCAGCCGGTCAATCAGCTCGGGGTGGCTCAGCGAAAGCGCGGCGTGTTTGGCCTTGGCTTTCGGGGGCGCGCGCAGAATATCAAGCCGATCTCCGACAAACACCCGCGCTTTATTGGGACCGGCGACCGCGCTGGTGCGCAGTTTTGGCCCGGCCAAATCCATCAGGATCGGCACATACCGCCCGATCTCCTCTCCCGCCGCGCGGATGTGGGTGATCATCGCGTCCCAGACCTCAGGGCCGTCATGGGCGCAATTGATCCGCATCGCATCGGCCCCTGCCCGGATCATGTCGCGGGTCAGGTCGGGGTCGGTTGCGGCCTCTGTCGGCAGGGTCACCAAGATGCGTGAGCGCGGCGCACCGGAGGCGCCACAGCCAAAGGCGGTGTCACGACGTGCGGCGAGCCGGGCCGGGCCGCGGTTCAGGCGTGAGGGGTCGGGAAAGGCTTCGGGCACGCCAGTCAGGCCACTGAGCGCGGCCTCGACGGCATCAAGAGATGCGCGCACATGTGGTTCGCAACGGCCCAAAGTCGAAAGGCCCAAGGCGGCCAAATCCGGTTGCACAGCGGCGAGATCGGTGTGGCGAAAGGCCAGATAGGTCGCGAGGTTTTGCGCCGAAGGGCGAAAGGCGTCGCGCATATCGAGATCGGCCCAATCGCTCCAGATCGTGTCGGTTTCTGTGGCGATGTGATCGCGCAAGGCGCGGAACCGCGTCAAAAGATCGGCCGGATTGGGCGCGAGCGGGCAGGACGGGGATGAATGCGAGGCGGCGGCGGACATGGGGCACCTATCTGTGACAGTTGCGGCCAGTGTTCGCCTGTTTGTGTAACAGCGCTATGGCATAGATCAAGGAAGCGACTGATTTAAAAAAGAAACACCGCCCGAATGCCGAGACCGGGGCGGTGTGAGGGATCTCTGGCCGAGATCAGGCTTTGCTGCGGCTTTTGCGGGCGGGCGTGGGCCGGACGCGCTTTTCGATCATGTCATAGAGCACCCCGGCCAAGTTTTTGCCGGTGGTGGTCTCCGCGCCTTCAAACCCCGGTGAGGAATTGACCTCCAGCACTTTTGGCCCATCTTCGGCACGCAACAGATCGACGCCCGCCATGCGCAGGCCAAAGGCCTTGGCGGATTTCAAGGCGACGTCGCGTTCGGCTTTGGTGATGCGCACGGTCGAGGCGGTGCCGCCCAGATGCAAGTTGGAACGGAAATCGCCGCCCGAGGACGAGCGTTTGATCGAGGCCACGACTTTACCGTCGATGACGACACAGCGGATGTCTTCGCCCGCCGCCTCTTTGACGAAATGCTGGACCAAAAAATTGGCTTTGAGGCCGCGAAAGGCCGAAATCACCGATTGTGCGGCTTTTTTGGTTTCGGCCAAGACCACGCCGCGGCCTTGGGTGCTTTCCAACAGTTTGACGATCAGCGGCGCTTGTCCGGCCAAGGCAATCAGGTTGTCGGTGTCTTTTGGCGAGGAGGCGAAGGCGGTGGTCGGCATGCCGATGCGGTGACGCGACAGGACTTGATGGGCCTGAAGTTTGTCACGCGATTTGGCAATGCCTTCGGACCCATTGACGCAAAACGTGCCGATGGTTTCAAATTGCCGGATAACGGCGGTGCCATAAGAGGTGATCGACGCGCCAATGCGCGGGATCACCGCGTCGTAGCGCGGCAGGCGCTCGCCATCGTAATAAATCTCCGGGGCCATGGCATTGATCACCATGTAACAGCGCGCCGTGTCGATGACTTCAACCACATGGCCGCGCTTTTCGCCCTCATCGACCAAGCGTTGGGTTGAGTAATTGTCGGGTTCGCGCGACAGGACCGCAATGCGCAGCGCGCGCGACGGCAAAGTGTCGCGGATCGCGGTGGTGAAATAGGCGCTGTCGTCCAGGACGGGCTGGCAAAAGCTTTCAGTCGGTTGAACGATCATGTCTTCGGAGATGGCTTGGCGGCCCAACAGCATTCGGTAGGCCATATTGGTGCGGTTGGTCAGGGTGATTTCAATCGGCCAACGCCGATCGCCCATCTGGATTTCAGAGGCAATCACATAGCGCAGTTCGGTTTCGCCATTGGACGAGGTGACTTCACGGCGATCCACCACATCAGCAGAGCAGGAGATCACGATATCCTCACGCGCCGGGATGGGGTGGATGTTAAAGCGCACTTTTGGTGCATCTGCTTTGCCAAAGGGTTCGATGTCAAAGGCATGCAACGCCGAGGTGCGCGCACCTGTGTCGACCTTGGCTTTGAGCGCGGGCAGGCCAAGATCCGGGAATGCGGCCCATTCTTCCCAGCCCAAAGCGAAAGGAGCTTTATCCATCATTGTCGTCTTTCATTTACTGGGGGAAGTCCCGTCGCGGCCACGTTCAATGTCCGTGTGCCGCGTTACACGCGCCCAATGTCATCCTTCTGTGTGTATGACAAGAGGGTTTGTGAGTTTTGTGACAGCGACGATGGGGACCGGGGTAAAGAGAGAAATGCGCGTCCCAGTGAACCGGAACGCGCCGTCTTTTGTGGTCAGTGCGGCCTTATCAGGCCTGACGCATCAGTGGCCCGCATGATCCGCATGGGCGGGGGGCATCAGCTCCAGCGCCGGGGCGGGGGACGCGGGGTGTGGTGCGTCGGCAGAGACGGGGATGTCGACCCAGGCATTTTCGCCGTCGGCGCAATATTGCGTGGTGGGGAAATAGATCACCCCCTCCCCAAGGCTGTCATCCAACGTGCCACGAAAGATGAATTCGTCATAGAAATCGTCGGGCAACGTGCCGCCAGACCATTCAATCGCCTGCACGCCTTCGGTGACCGGACTGCCATGAATGACATAGCTATGGGCATAGGCCCCGCGCTCTGTGGTGACGGTCCAGCCGGGTTTGGGCATCGGTTTGACGTTCACAACGCCTTCGGGGATGTCAATGCGCACACGTTGGGTGCTTTGCCCGTCGCAGCCATGGGTGATGCGCATCACGCCCTTGTAGGTCGTGCCCAAGGCAGCGGTTTGGGTTTCGAGGCTCGCATGGGCCATGGCAGCCAGGGGGGCGACCAGAGGGGCGACAGAGATCAGACATCCGGCCAAAGCCGGTTTCAGCAAAGAAAATTGGGTCATTGTTGTATCCTAAATTCACATAACAGACCCATCGGCGCCGCCTGAGGGGCGGGACGATGGTATTTGATCGGCTGTTAGGTGAGGACGGGCGGCGCGCGCGCCGTTTTGACCCGTATAAGCTGCGGGATCGCACGGGCCTTTTGGGCAAAAACTCGGGGGGATGTGTGGTTGCTGCGGCTGGGGGCGAAGAGGTTTTGGGCGTATGGCACCACCGCCGCGGTGGAGATGACGCAATTCGGGCAGCGGCTTTCAGACCCCGAACCCGTGCCGCCATAGCCGCAGATGTCGCTGGCGGAAAATCCAAGCTCGGCAAACAGGGCGGCGTCGGCCGCCGGAGCGGGGGCAAGGCTGACCGGACGCGCGCCGTGCAGCCCCGAAAGCACCGCAAAAGCCAGCGCTGCGATCATCGTGATCAGCGACCGCATGGTCTGGGTGTGAGCGAGGGCGCGGATCATTTGGGTGTGGATGCGGATCATCAAGACAGGGCATGGCTCAAAGGTTCGACCCGTTTAGCGCTGGGGTGTGGCCCGGTCAACAGACCCCGTGTGGCTAAAGAAATGGACATTCTGAGGTGGCGCGCGCGAAAACTGCCAATTTATTCGGCACGGAAAAGACCGCGGGCCAAGTAGGCCACCTCAGGTGCAGGGAACGCTTTTGTTACAGGCGGTGGGGACGCAGATTTGGGGCAGGGAAAACCAAAAGCTGAAAAACGACCGAAAAGGGGATCACCGCGATGAGTAAAAACACCTTTATGCCGCTTGTTTATGGGTTAGACGATGTGCCGCCACCATCCAAGGCCGCTCTGGCCGCGATCCAACACGTCTTGGCCTCCATCGTCGGCATTGCCACGCCGTCTTTGATCATCGGCGGTGCTTTGGGGTTGGGCGAACAGGTGCCGTACCTGATTGCGATGGCGTTTTTCGTCTCTGGCGTGGCCACGTTTATCCAATGCAAACGCATCGGCCCGGTGGGGTCGGGGCTTTTGTCACTTCAGGGCACGTCCTTTGCCTTTCTGGGCGCAGTGTTGGCCGCAGGCTTTGCGGTCAAAAGCAAAGGTGGGACACCCGATGACATTTTGGCGATGATTTTTGGCCTGTGCCTTGTTGGCTCCTTGGTTGAGATCATCCTGTCGCAGTTTCTGGACAAGCTCAAACGCATCATCACCCCAACTGTGACCGGGATCGTCATCACCGTCATCGGGTTGAGCCTGATCAAATCGGGCTTTACCGATTTCGCCGGTGGCGCACGGGCGGGCGAAGACCTTGGCAAGCCGCTTTACCTGTTGATGGGCAGCTTGGTGGTGGCGGTGATATTGGTGATGACCTTTCTCGGCAAGCCAACGTTGCGGATTTCGGCCATCATGATTGGCCTCATCGTGGGCACCATCGTGGCCAGTTTCTTTGGCATGGTGAATTTCGGCGCGCTGAGTTCCGCCAAACTCTTTGCCCTGCCGATTCCGTTCAAATACGGCATTGATTTCGACATCGGCCTGTTTATTCCCATCGCCTTTCTCTATCTGGTAACGGCAATTGAGACCTCGGGCGATTTGACCGCCAACTCGGTCATTTCCGGTCAGCCGGTCGAAGGCGATCTGTATATGAAACGCATCAAAGGCGGCGTGTTGGGCGATGGCGTCAATTCCGCATTGGCTGCGGTGTTCAACACCTTCCCCAACACCACATTTTCGCAAAACAACGGGGTGATCCAAATGACCGGCGTCGCCTCGCGTCATGTCGGGATGTATATGGGCGGGTTCTTGGTCCTGCTGGGTCTGTTCCCCATCATCGGCACGTTCTTTTTGATCATCCCAAAGCCGGTTTTGGGGGGGCCACCTTGGTGTTGTTCTCGACCATCGCTGTGGCGGGCATTCGCATCCTGTCCTCGGTCGAGATGACCCTGCGCCGGGTCTATATCATGGCGGTGTCCTTTGGCTTGGCACTTGGCGTCACCTTGGTGCCGGATGCGACGCAACACCTGCCGAATTTTCTCAAACAAGTCTTTGCCGCGCCGATCACTCTGGCGGGGATGTCGGCGATCATCCTGTCTCTGGCCATTCCTGAGGATGCCAAAGCCACGGTTGAAGCGGCGGAGTAACCTCCGCTGATCCAAGTGAGCCCGTCCCCTGCGTGTGGGGCGGGCTTGTCATGCGCCCGCGGGCCATGCGGTAAAGGGCCATGCGGTAGAGGGGAAAGAGCGACCCTCTGGTCCTGACGCGGCTTTGCGGGTAAATCCCCCCTATGACCCAAGATGCTCAAACCCCGCGATTCTCCTTTTCCCTCAACGCCACCGATGGGCGCGCCCGCACCGGAGTGATCTCCACCCCGCGTGGTGAGATCCGTACGCCTGCATTCATGCCCGTGGGCACGGCGGCCACCGTCAAGGCGATGATGCCCGAAAGCGTGCGCGCCACCGGGGCTGACATCCTGTTGGGCAACACCTATCACTTGATGCTGCGCCCCACTGCCGAACGCATCGCGCGTTTGGGGGGCTTGCACAAATTCATGAATTGGGAACGTCCGATTCTGACCGACTCGGGTGGGTTTCAGGTGATGAGCCTGTCCGATCTGCGCAAGCTGACCGAAAAGGGCGTGACCTTTCGCTCGCATATTGATGGCTCCAAACACGAACTCACGCCGGAACGCTCGATGGAGATCCAAAAGCTCTTGGGCTCTGACATTGTGATGTGTTTCGACGAATGTCCGGCGCTGCCTGCCGATCGCGACCGGATTGCGTCCTCCATGCGGCTGTCGATGCGCTGGGCGGAACGCTCGAAAGAGGCGTTCGGGGATCGTCCGGGCCATGCGCTGTTTGGCATTCAACAGGGCGGGTTGGAGCGCGATTTCCGCGAAGAGAGCGCCGAGGCGCTCAAAAATATCGGCTTTGATGGCTATGCGCTGGGCGGTCTGGCCGTCGGCGAGGGGCAAGAGTTGATGTTCCAAACCCTCGATTTCGCCCCCGAGTTTTTGCCCCAAGATAAACCACGTTACCTGATGGGCGTCGGCAAGCCCGATGACATCGTCGGCGCGGTCAAACGCGGCATTGATATGATGGATTGTGTGTTGCCGTCGCGCTCTGGCCGCACGGGTCAGGCCTGGACCCGGCGCGGGCAGGTGAACATCAAAAACGCCCGTCACGCCGATGATCCGCGCCCACTCGATGAGACGTGTACTTGCCCGGCCTGCTCCAACTATTCGCGCGCCTATCTGCACCATGTGTTCCGCGCCCAAGAGATGATTTCCGGGATGCTTTTGACCTGGCACAACCTGCATTATTTCCAAGAGATCATGCAGGGCATGCGCGACGCGATTGCGGCGGGAACATTCGCGATCTGGGAGGCGGACTTTCACGCCAATCGGGCAATGGGCGACATTGATCCGCTGTGATCCGTTGTGGTCCGTTGTAAATTGCGCGGTTCATGCGCCGAAAAAACGCCGTCAAAAGGCGATATTGCGCCAAGGTATAAACACGGCCAAGGATAAGGTGAAAGATAAGGCAAGCAGAGCTTTCTTTTTCTTTCTAACGGCTTTTGGTGTAAAGTTGATCAAGCCGCGCGGTGTCAGGTGCCGTTGCCTAGACTTCAATGTAAATCCTCTCTTGCAGGGCCGCGCGTTGAAAGGCAGACTGCTAGGCAACATGCAACTTGTCTTGCTTGAAATCTGCGGGAGGCCACCCCAGATATAATCACCAAGATAGGAAAGAGCCGAGCGTTGCCGCCGAGCGGGACATGGTTCTTTTGCCAAAAAGGAAAGAATATGAACGAGCACGCACAAACTTACCCCGTTCTTCCCCTGCGCGACATCGTGGTTTTCCCGCATATGGTTGTGCCGCTTTTTGTCGGCCGGGAAAAATCCGTCAAGGCGCTGGAAGAGGTGATGAACCAAGACAAGCAGATTCTGCTTGCCGCCCAAATGGACCCGTCGGTCGATGACCCGGATATTGATGGCATTTTCCGCGTTGGTGTTTTGGCCAATGTGTTGCAGCTTTTGAAACTGCCCGATGGCACGGTCAAGGTTTTGGTCGAGGGCGAAAGCCGCGTCCGCCTGAGCGAATTCACCCAAAATGACAGCTATTTCGAAGCTCAGATCGTGCCGCTTGAAGAGAGCGAAGGCGATCCGTCCGCGATCACCGCGTTGCTGCGGTCGGTCCGCGAAGAGTTTGAACATTACGCCAAGGTGAAAAAGAACATCCCGGAAGAGGCGCTGGCCGCCGTCTCCGAGACCCGCGAACCTGCGAAACTGGCCGATTTGGTGGCCGGGCATCTGGGCGTTGAGGTCGATCAAAAGCAAAAGCTTTTGGAAACACTCGCGATTGATGAGCGTCTGGAGGCGGTTTACGGCCTGATGCAGGGCGAAATGTCGGTGCTGCAGGTCGAGAAAAAGATCAAAACCCGCGTCAAATCCCAAATGGAGCGCACTCAGCGCGAATATTACCTGAATGAGCAAATGAAGGCCATTCAGAAGGAATTGGGCGACGGTGAAGATGGGGCCAATGAGATTGCGGAGTTGGAGGCGAGAGTCGCCGAGACCAAGCTCTCAAAGGAGGCCAAGGATAAGGTCGATGCCGAGATCAAAAAGCTCAAAAACATGAGCCCGATGTCGGCAGAAGCCACCGTGGTGCGCAACTATTTGGATTGGATGCTCTCAATCCCATGGGGCGTGAAATCGCGGGTCAAAAAGGATCTGAACCGGGCCGAGCAAATCCTCGACGCCGATCACTATGGTTTGGAAAAAGTCAAAGAGCGCATCGTCGAATATCTCGCCGTGCAACAGCGCAGCCAGAAACTCAAAGGCCCGATCATGTGCCTTGTGGGGCCTCCGGGCGTGGGGAAAACATCGCTTGGGAAATCTGTCGCCAAGGCCACGGGGCGCGAATTTATTCGCATCTCTTTGGGCGGCGTGCGCGACGAAAGCGAGATCCGCGGTCACCGCCGGACCTACATCGGCTCGATGCCGGGTAAGATCATCCAGGCGCTGAAAAAGGCCAAAACCACCAATCCGCTCATTTTGCTCGATGAGATCGACAAGATGGGTCAGGATTTCCGTGGCGATCCGGCTTCTGCCATGCTCGAAGTGCTTGATCCGGAACAAAACTCCACCTTCGTGGATCACTATATGGAGGTCGAATATGACCTCTCCAACGTGATGTTCCTGACCACATCGAACAGCTATAACATGCCGGGACCGCTTATGGACCGGATGGAGATCATTCCGCTCTCGGGCTATACCGAGGACGAAAAAGCCGAGATTGCCAAACAGCATTTGATCCCGAAACAGATCAAAAACCACGGCCTCAAAGCCAAGGAATTCTCTGTCACCGATGGCGCGATCATGGATGTGATCCGCTATTACACCCGCGAGGCGGGGGTGCGCAGCCTTGAGCGCGAATTTGCCAAGATCGCGCGCAAAGCGGTGACCAAAATCGTGCGCAAAGAGGTCGAGGCGGTGCATGTCACCTCCGAGACGCTTGAGGAGTTTCTGGGCGTGCGCAAAGCGCGCTACGGCCTGGCGGAGAAAGAAGATCAGATCGGTGTTGTCACCGGGCTGGCCTACACGTCCGTTGGCGGTGATTTGTTGCAGATCGAGGCGCTCAAATTGCCAGGCAAAGGGCGGATGAAAACCACCGGCAAACTCGGCGATGTGATGAAAGAAAGCATTGACGCGGCCAGTTCCTATGTGCGCTCCATCGCGCCCTCTCTTGGGGTCAAGCCGCCGCTGTTTGACACGATGGACATCCACGTCCACGTGCCTGATGGGGCGACGCCGAAAGACGGACCAAGCGCAGGTCTGGCCATGGTCACAACCATTGTGTCGGTGCTGACGCAAATCCCGGTGCGCAAAGACATCGCCATGACCGGCGAAGTCAGCCTGCGCGGCAATGCAACGGCGATTGGCGGGCTGAAAGAGAAACTTTTGGCGGCGCTGCGTGGCGGGATCAAAACCGTTCTCATCCCTGAAGAGAACGTCAAAGATCTGGCCGACATCCCCGACAATGTAAAAGAGGGGCTGGAGATCATCCCGGTCACTCACGTCTCTGAAGTGCTCAAATACGCGCTGGTGCGTCAACCTGAGCCGGTGGAATGGGACGCGGAGGCCGATGAGGCGGCGCGTTTGGCCAAAATCACCTCAACCGGTGAGGGGCAGGGCGCAACTGCGCATTGATCCTGTTTCGGAAACAATCATGATGAAAAACCGGCCTGAGGGCCGGTTTTTTATGGCTGATGCATTGCCAAACCGCTGTGTTTCACGCGGAGATTGCCGGAGATTTGAGCAATCATACTGTTCAACTGCGCCGCAGGGCCTGAGATAAACCATTCGCTCATTTCCCATTTGCACGCGGGGGGGCAGTGGCGTTAAGGTTTCCGTGAGCGAAACAACGAGGTTCAAAAGAGGTTCATATGGCAACCCGAAAATCCTCGACCAGCAGCCGTAAAACACCGACCGCTGTCAGGAAAACCACATCCAAATCAACATCCACCCGTCGCAGTACCAAAGCGGCAATCACGCCAAAATCGGAGTCCCCTGTGACAACAATTTCCAATCCAGAACCGCTAAAAACCGTCCCCAGCAGCACAGAGGCCGCTCCGGTTGATGCGCCTGAAACAAGTGTCGTGACCACGATGAAAAAGAAAGACATGATCGCCAAAGTTTCTGAGGCCTCTGGTGTGAAACGCTCTGAGGCTAAAAAAGTGCTCGAAGCGGTGTTGGCCGAGCTGGGCGATGCGCTTCAGCGCGGCGATGAATTGAACCTGCCGCCGCTCGGCAAGGTGTCGGTCAACCGCCAACGCGAAGGTTCCGGGGCCCATATTATCATCGCCAAACTGCGTCGTCCAAAAGCCATGATGGCGGGCGCTGAAGAGGGCGATGTTTCAGACGCCGAGGCAACAGAAACCGAAGCCGCAGAAAGCTAAAGCCTCCCGCCTTAAAAATCTGCATTTCACCTCTTGCATCGAAGGGACCGTGGCGCTAAACACCGCGCCACGGCGGGTGATTAGCTCAGTGGTAGAGCGCTTCGTTCACATCGAAGATGTCAGGAGTTCAAATCTCTTATCACCCACCATTTTCCACATTTTGTTTGTAAATAAACTTTTTCTCACGCCAACTTCAATTTTATGGTGAAAATCTTTCAAAATGTATGGCGAATATATGTGAGTTTTACTGCAAGCGCGATCAAAGAGGCGTTGGCGCAGGCGGGCATCATGCCGGAAATGTGTTGTGAGGGGGGCGAGGTTGGCTGAACTGGAAACCGCTGATCTCTCGGACGCTGAGACATGAAAGGCCGCGCTTAAATTGGACAAGCTCTTGGGACAGTGGAGCGCGAGAGAAGATCTGAGCGACAAGCAGCCCGGAAGGCCATAAGGGCCACGCGAGACGCCAGAAAAGACACTCTGAGGCAGTGACGAAATGAAAGAACAAAGTAAAAAAACGAAGATGTCGTTGAGAGGGTTATGGCGGTTTTTGACTTTAGCTTTGGTCGATATTTTTTTGGCGCCGTTCATTGCCGTCATTTTTATCTTTGGTTTTAATATCTCGGATCCATTTTCAAACGACATTCCCCCGGGCGATGGGGTTTGGCACTATTACATAAGCCTCTGTGCTTTGGTGTTCCTGGCATACTTAATCGTTTTCTACGGCATTATGTCCATCATTACGATCTTGTTGTCTCGCAAACTGAATGTAAGACGAAGAGCCCTTGTTCGTTTGGGCACTTTCATTTTGTGGCTAGGTCTCTTTGTTCGCGTGGAGCTTATCGAAGCTGATTTTGATGTTCTGGTTTGGGTCAGGACTTCGATTTTTGTTGGGGCTCCCCTTGTGTGGGGCGGTCTTTGTTCGTCACTCTTGTCGGAATATGTCTGGGAGCGACTTTCCAAAAGAAATAAAAGTCGATCGGCGTAGTGGAAACTCGTCATGCATGCTTTTGGTTTATGGAGAACCTTCGCTCATAGGCTCCAAGGCCTTTGCGCCGCTCCCCTTTCCGCCAGCACCCCGCGCAGCAGGTCTTTCACCACGAATGGTTCCACCCCAAGGTCGATCAGTCGCGCATGGGTCGTATCTGCGGAGGTGGTGTAAAGGGACGGCGCGTCTTATCAGTTGCGGGGCGTTTTGATCGGGGCTTTGCCAGATTGTTTTGGCTCATGATGGCTCTGCCGCAGGGCGGACGCGAAATCCAACTTGTCAGACCCGGTTCGGCACAGTAGTTCGATCTCATGACCTATTCTGTGACCTATCCCACCCTCTATCTTTTGCGCCATGGCCAGACCGAATGGAATGTCGAAGGCCGCCTTCAGGGCCGTCTTGACAGTGCGCTGACGGAGACGGGCGTAGCGCAGGCCCATGCGCAACGGGCGATTTTGGCGCCGATTTTGACTGCGCATCCGGGGATCGCGATCCACGCAAGCCCTTTGGGTCGGGCATGGCGCACCGCGTCCATCGTCGCCGAAGGACGCGCAGTTCAGGCCATGGACGGTCTCAAAGAAGTCTCGGCGGGCACATGGGAAGGCCGGTTGCGCGCCGATGTTGTGGCGGAGCGGGGCTTTGGCTCGGCGGAGGAAAAGGACATGTTTTCGCTGTTCTTAACTGCGCCAAATGGCGAGGGGGGCGCAGCTTTGGAGACCCGTTGCCGCGCCTATTTGGAAAGCCTCACCCAGCCTACGGTGATCGTGTCTCATGGCGTGGTCTCGGCCTTTTTGCGCGGGATCATCTGTGGACTGTCCATAGATGAGATCGCCGCATTGCCCCATGTTCAGGGCGTGGTGACGGTGCTCTCAGGTCATCAGGCGCGTGTGCTTGAGACGCCAGAGGCGGCGGAGGCCTATGTCACCCACGCCCTTGCGAGCGATCCCCCTGCGGCATGACGCCCTCTGGTTTGGGCGCATGAGTTGGGGCAGGAGGGGTCTATGAGCTTTTTTGACAAAATCCCGACCTCCACCTTTGTGATTGCCGCGCTGACGCTGGGGCTGGCGCCGTTTTTGCCGGAACCGCATATCTGGGAAAAGATCAAAATGCTACTGGCGGGCGAGTTGGCTCGGCCGATTGATATTTTTGATCTGGTGTTTCACGGTCTGCCTTGGGCGCTTTTGGCGGTCAAGCTGGCGCGGGGGCAGGGTGCCTAGTCACCGCGTGTCACCAAAGCGTGTGTCACCAAAGCGCGTGTCACGAAACTGTCTGATATATTTTACCATTTGGAAAATTGTCTGACACATTTCTCCGAGACAGTGCGGTCGAAGACGACGGGGACCAGCCTCGTGTCTCATAAACGCACATCCAACCCGGAGACCTTATATGTCCATCCGTATCACGCGCCGTCAGGCGCTTGCCGGGGGCGCTGCCCTTGCCGGCTCCCTTGCCATGCCCGGCCTGTCCCGCGCCGCCTCCCGTCCGTTGATCACCCACGGTGTTCAGTCCGGCGATGTCGCCCATGATGGCGCAATGATTTGGGCCCGCGCCGACCGTGAGTCCAAGATGATGGTGGAATGGTCCACCACCGACACCTTTGCCAATGCCACACGGGTTCAGCCGCTCTCGGTGGGCGATACGTCCGATTTCACCGGTAAAATGGTGCTCGAAGGTCTGCCCTCGGACCAAGATATTTTCTACCGCGTCGCCATGGCCGATTTGTCGGATACCAATTCGGTTTCTGAGGCCGTCACCGGCCATTTCCGCACCGCGCCGGGCTCGCTGCGTGATGTGTCTTTCGTCTGGTCGGGTGACACCGCCGGTCAGGGCTGGGGCATTGATGAGGATCGCGGCGGCATGACCACCTATGCGACCATGCTTGGACATCGCCCGGATTTCATGATCCACTCTGGCGATACCGTTTATGCCGATGGTCCGCTCTCGGCTGAGGTCGAGTTGAAAGACGGCACGATCTGGAAAAACACCATGATCGAGGAAAAGGCCAAGGTCGCTGAGACGCTGAACGAATTCCGCGCCGCGCATAAATACAACATGCTCGACAAGAATGTCCGCGCATTTAACGCCGAGGTTCCGATCCTCTATCAATGGGATGACCACGAGGTCACCAACAACTGGTATCCGAACGAAACCTTCGCCTCGGATGATCGTTACACCGAAAAATCCGCCGCCAAACTGTTTGCCCGCTCGGCGCAGGCGTTTTTTGAAATGTACCCGATCCGCGTCAACGCCGCAGAACCCAAGCGCGTCTATCGCAAGGTCTCCTATGGCCCGATGTTGGATGTGTTCTTTCTCGACATGCGCACCTACCGCGACGACAACGATGGCAACCGCCAGCCGACGCCAAAGGATTTCCTGGGCGCCGAACAGATCGCCTGGCTCAAAGGCGCTTTGTCCACCTCGAAAGCCACATGGAAAGTCATCGCCGCCGATATGCCGATCGGCATGATGGTGCGCGACGGCAAAGAGGCGTTTGAAAACATGGCCAATGGCGATGGTCCGGTCTTGGGCCGGGAATTCGACATTGCCGAAGTGCTGTCCTTTATCAAACATGCCAAGGTTAAAAACACGGTCTGGCTCACCGCTGATGTGCATTACACCGCCGCGCATCACTATAGCCCGGAGCGTGCCGAATTTCAGGACTTTGAGCCGTTCTGGGAATTCGTCTCCGGTCCGCTGCACGCGGGCACCTTTGGTCCGAGTGAGTATGACAACACCTTTGGCCCAAAGGTCGAATTTGCCAAAGCGCCGCCGGAAGGCGAGTTCAACCTGCCGCCCTCTGATGGCTATCAGTTCTTTGGCAAGGTCGATATTTCCGCTGCTGACCGGACGATGACCGTGTCGCTTTTGGATGCGGCTGATACGCTGTTGTGGTCCACGACGATCGAACCCGATCTGGCGTAAACCCCATAAAAGAAGCCCCGGAGAGCGATCTCCGGGGCTTTTTCTATAGATGCAAGATTTAGGCCCGAAACTTAGGCCCGAAACTTAGGCCCGAAACTCAGGCTTTGGACACAGCGTCCAAAATCCGTGCCCAGGAGCGGATGCCTTTGTGGAAGTTGTTGAGGCCGTATTTCTCATTCGGAGAGTGAATGCGGTCATCATCATCGGCAAAGCCCACCAACATCGAATCCAGCCCCAAAATCGTGGTAAAATAGCCCGCAATAGGGATCGACCCGCCCATGCCGGCAAACACCGCCTCGCGATCCCATTCGTCGGACAAAGCCTGACGCGCGGCTTCAAATTCCGCACGCGCGGTGTTCATCACTGCGGCGGGAGAGCCATCGAGGTCTTGGTTCCACGTGACTTTGGCATCGACCGGCAAGCGGCTTTCGACATGGGCGCGCAGGTTTTTGCGGATCGCATCCGGGTCTTGATCGCCCACCAAACGGCAGGTGATTTTACAATGCGCCTCAGACGGGATCACGGTTTTGGTGCCGGGGCCTTGGTAGCCGCCCCAAAGCCCGTTGATCTCCAACGTGGGCCGCGCCCATTGTTGTTCCAAGGTGGAATAGGCGGTCTCGCCATGGGCTTCGGTCATGCCGACGCCGGACAGGTAATCCGCCTCGTCAAAGCCACAGCCCTGCCATTGGCGCAGGATGTCTTCGGGCACCTCATGCACGCCGTCGTAGAAATCTTTGATCGTCACACGGCCCGCATCATCGTGGAAGGTGCTGATGATTTTGGAGATCTCGCGCAGCGGGTTCAGTGCCGGACCACCGTAATGACCCGAATGCAGATCCATCGTCGGACCCGTGAGGGTGAATTCGTCTTTGAGCATCCCGCGCAACTGGCTACAGATCGAGGGCACGCCGGGGGCGACCATCGAGGTGTCACAGATCAGCGCCAGATCGGCGGCGAGACGGTCTTTGTTGGCCTTCATGAAGGGGATCAGGGACGGCGAGCCGCTTTCCTCTTCGCCCTCAAAGAAAAACGTGATGGTGCAAGGCAGGGTGCCGTTCTCGGCAATCCAGGCGCGGCAGGCCTCAACAAAAGTCATCAACTGGCCTTTGTCGTCGGAGGCGCCGCGGCCCCGGATCACTTTTCCGTGTGCGCGCTCTTCAATAAAGGGGGCAAACGGGTCGTGGTCCCAAAGGGTGAGCGGGTCCACTGGCTGCACATCATAGTGGCCGTAAAACAAAAGATGCGGCCCACCAGAGCCGATTTTGCCCATCACCATCGGGTGACCGGGCGTGGCGCAGACATCGGCCTTGGCCCCCAAAGAGGTCAATTCGGCGGCAAGCCACTCTGCCGCGGTTTGGCAATCGGCCTTATGGGCCGGATCGGTCGAGATCGAGGGAATGCGCAAAAATGTCATCAAACGATCAAGGGTTGCGTCGAGATCGGCGTCGATGCGATCGAGCACCGGAGCGAGGCGAGAGTTCATTATTGGAAACCTTTTATCATGCTCGGGATGTTTTGCCGCAGCTTACGCCTCTGAAAAATGGTGTCCAGAGGGGGAGGGCGGGTTGACATAGATCATTCTGAAAGGGAATTGATACATCCTAAGAAGAGGATGCTGATAAGGCAGGGCAGAGAGATGCCCATAGGGGTCTGTGGTGGTATTATCTTGCGAAATGTGAATATGAGTCGCAATTTTCGTTTGATGCCGCTAAAAGAGGCGGACCTGAGACGCGCGAAAGGACGAACAGTGGACTATACGGCGAAGCTTGACGAAGCACTTCAACGGTTGCACGACGAAGGGCGCTATCGCACCTTTATCGATATTGAACGCAAGCGCGGACAGTTTCCCCACGCGACACGCACGCGCCCTGATGGCACGGAGCAGTCGGTGACAGTATGGTGTGGCAATGATTATCTTGGCATGGGGCAAAACCCCGTTGTCCTGGCTGCCATGAAAGATGCGATTGATGCGACGGGCGCTGGCTCAGGTGGGACGCGCAATATTTCGGGCACCACGGTCTACCACATTCGTCTCGAAGCTGAGATTGCCGATCTGCACGGCAAAGAAGCCGCCTTGCTGTTTACCTCGGCCTATAACGCCAATGACGCAACGCTTTCGACCCTGCCGACCCTGTTCCCCGGTCTCATCATCTATTCCGACTCGCTCAACCACGCGTCGATGATCGAAGGCATCCGTCGCAACGGCGGCGCGAAACGTATTTTCCGTCACAACGATCTGGATCACCTGCGCGAACTTTTGGCGGCGGATGATCCCAGCGCTCCGAAACTGATCGCCTTTGAATCGGTCTATTCCATGGATGGCGATTTCGCCCCGATCAAAGAGATTTGTGACTTGGCCGATGAGTTCGGTGCGCTCACTTACCTTGACGAAGTGCACGGTGTTGGCCTCTACGGTCCGCGCGGTGGCGGTGTGGCCGAACGTGACGGTCTGATGGACCGTATCGACATCATCAACGGCACTTTGGCCAAAGCCTTTGGTGTGGTCGGCGGCTATGTCGCGGCCTCTGCCAAAATGTGTGACGCGGTCCGCTCCTACGCGCCGGGCTTTATCTTTTCGTCTTCTATGCCGCCGGCTGTTGCAGCGGGCGCTGCCGCTTCGATCCAGTTCCTGAAGGGCGAGGGCGGGGTGAAACTGCGCGAAGAGCATCAGACCCAAGCGAAAATCCTCAAGCTGCGCCTCAAAGGCCTTGGCCTGCCGATCACCGACAATGGCTCGCATATTGTGCCGCTGATCGTGGGTGATCCAAAACACACCAAACTCATGTCCGACATGATGCTGGACCAATATGGCATTTATGTTCAGCCGGTCAATTTCCCGACCGTGCCACGTGGCACTGAGCGGTTGCGCTTTACGCCGTCTCCGGTGCATGGCCCGCGCGAAATGGACGCTTTGATTCATGCTTTGGACGCGCTCTGGAGCCATTGTGCGCTGAATCGCGCCGAAATGGCGGGTTAACCTCGATATCCGCTGGGCGGCCCTGTCGAGCCTATGGTAACACTAGATCAACTTTAGGCGACGAATCGTCGTCTGAAGATGGGCAGGCTAAATTGGGGCGAACGCATGATCAGGCGGTGGACAAAACCACGCGTCGAGGAGCAAGAACATCCTCGCGGTTTTGATGATTACGAGCTTCAGCTCGGTGACGTCATGCGTGGAGAACGCGCCACCCTCGGCAAATCGCTCTTGGATGTTCAGCGTGAGCTGAAGATCAAAGCGACTTATATTGCGGCCATCGAAAACTCTGACCCCTCGGTGTTTGAAACCCAAGGCTTCATCGCGGGCTATGTGCGCTCCTATGCGCGCTACCTGAATCTTGATCCGGATTGGGCCTTTGTGCGCTTTTGTTCCGAGAGTGGCTTTGCGGTTGCCCACGGCATGTCGCCCGAGGCGTCGACCAAGCGCAAACCGGCCACGGCCGCTGCGGCCCCTGTTCGAAAAGATCCGTTCTCCGACCCCAACGCCAGCTTTGTGCCGCGCGGTCAGGGCCTTATGTCCCGAATCGAACCTGGCGCGTTGGGATCAACCGCTGTGTTGCTCGCGCTGTTGGGGGTGATCGGTTATGGTGGCTGGTCGGTGTTACAAGAAATCCAAAAGGTCAAAATGGCCCCGGTGGATCAAGCCCCGGCCGTGATCGCCGAAGTCGCACCCCTTGGCGGTGCTGGCTCCGAGACCCGTTTGGCGCAGATGGACGAGAGCATTGGTCTTGCGACCCCTTCCGCTGAGGCGCTGGATCGGTTGTACCGTCCACAGGCGCTGGATGTGCCGGTTTTGGTGCCGCGTGACGGGCCGATTGCCGCGCTTGATCCCCGTTCCGTTGGCGCTTTGGCGGGCGAAGGTCGTGAGGCTGAACGCGAAGATCGTCTGAACGCCATGTCTTCTGACATCGCCATGGCGGCGCTTTCGGGCATGGACGAGGGTGCTGTGCGTGTGGTCGAAGATGGCGCGCCCGAATTGGCGCTGGTCGCCGTGCGCCCGTCCTGGGTGCGTGTGCAGGCCGCCGATGGCTCTGTTTTGTTTGAGAAAATTCTCGATGCGGGCGAACGTTACATCGTTCCGGCGATGGACAAAGCACCGATCTTGCGCACGGGCAATGGCGGTGGCGTTTATTTCGCTGTCAACGGTCAGGCCTATGGCCCGGTCGGTGCGTCCGGTTCTGTGGTGAAAAACGTGGCCCTCTCGGTCGCGGATGTGTCTGACAGTTTTGCCCAGGTCGATCTGGCCGCCAATGACACGGTCGCGGACGCGTTCCAAGTCGCCCAAAACAGCCAATAAGCCCTGTCCGTTCAGCGCCCACACGCCTTGCCCTTCGCAGCGTGCCGCCTTATCTAAGGAGGACTGAAACACGGTTTCCCAAAGAGGCTCCCATGTCGCACAATCCGATCCGTCCTTGGCGCAACATTGACCGACGCGTGAGCCGCAAAATCTGGGTGGGCACTGTGCCGGTGGGGGGCGATGCGCCGATCACGGTGCAAACCATGACCAACACGCTGACCACCGATGTCAAAGCGACCTTGGATCAGGTGCTGCGCGCCGCCGAGGCCGGTGCCGACATTGTCCGCGTCTCAGCCCCCGACCGCGACTCGGCTTTGGCGCTCAAAGAGATCTGCCGCGAAAGCCCGGTGCCGATCGTCGCTGACATCCATTTCCATTACAAACGTGCTATCGAGGCCGCCGAAGCCGGGGCCGCCTGTCTGCGGATCAATCCGGGCAATATTGGCGACGAAAAGCGGGTGCGTGAGGTGATCAAAGCCGCCAAGGATCACAATTGCTCGATCCGTATTGGCGTCAACGCTGGCTCGCTCGAAAAGCATCTGTTGGACAAATATGCCGAGCCATGTCCCGATGCGATGGTCGAGTCCGGCATGGATCACATCAAAATTCTGGAAGACAATGACTTTCACAATTTCAAAATCTCGGTCAAAGCCTCCGATGTGTTCCTCGCCGCCGCCGCCTATCAACAATTGGCCGAGGCCACCGACGCACCGATCCATTTGGGCATCACCGAGGCGGGCGGCCTCATGTCTGGCACGATCAAATCGGCCATCGGGTTGGGACAGCTGTTGTGGATGGGCATTGGCGACACGATCCGTGTCAGCTTGTCTGCCGATCCGGTCGAAGAGGTCAAAGTCGGCTATGAAATTCTCAAATCACTCGGCCTGCGCCACCGCGGCGTGAACATCATTTCCTGCCCGTCCTGCGCGCGTCAGGGCTTTGACGTGATCAAAACCGTTGAGGCGTTGGAGAAGCGGTTGGAGCATATCAAAACGCCGATGAGCCTGTCGATCATCGGATGTGTGGTCAATGGTCCCGGCGAGGCGCTGATGACCGATGTCGGTTGGACCGGCGGCGGAGCCGGGCATGGCATGGTCTATCTCGGCGGGGCGCAGAGCCATAAAATGTCCAATGACAATATGGTCGAACATATCGTCGAACAGGTCGAAGCCAAAGCCGCCGAGATCGCCGCTCAGACCGCGTCCGAGGCGGCTGAATAAGCGCCACAGCCGCTTCATTGCAGCCCAAATACTCACAATCCCAAAGAAAAACCCCGCCGCTGGCGGGGTTTTGTCGGCTCGAAAGCTGCGAGAAGTTACCCACGCAGCTCCGCCACGATTTCAACCATCGCATCATAGGGCACATAGCCGCGCAGCATCTGGTCGCCCATCACAAAGGTCGGCGTACCGGAGATTTGCAGCTCGGCCGCCAATTGGTGGTTTTTCGCGATCACCGTGGTCACGTCTTCGCTGTCCATCTTGGCGACAACCGCATCGGCGTCGATGCCAAGGTCGGTGGCCAAGCGGCGTAGCGAGCCCACGGTGACATCGCCCCGTGCTTCCATCAGTGCGTCATGGAAGGTCAAATACGCGTCATCTCCGGCCACCATTTTGGTCGCAACGGCAAAGCGCGACGCCAAAACTGACGCGTCGCCCAAGATCGGGAATTCTTTGACGATCAGTTTGATATTGCCGTCTTTTGCCAAAAGCGCTTTCACATCCGGAAAGGCCTTTTTGCAATAGCCACAGCGGTAGTCAGTGAATTCGACCATCACGATGTCGCCGTCTGGATTGCCGTAGACGCCATCAAATTCGGTGTTGTAAATCGCATCCACATTGGCGGCGATCATATCGGCATCGCTGGAGACCTGAGCTTCGGCCTGACGGGCTTGGTAAACGTCCACGGCCTCCATCAACACCTCAGGATTGTCCAAAAGATAGGCGCGGACTTCGGCGCGAAACGCCTCGCGTTCCGCATCTGACATGTCGCGCATGTCAAAAGCGGCGGCGCCAAGCGCAGTGGAAGCGGTCAAAAGGGCCGCGGCACCGAGGCGGGCGCAGGCTTTGGCAAAAGGCATATCTCTATCTCCGTTTGAGAGCGGTTTCGCACGCGTTTATCACATCTTGCGCCCGGTTCCACCCAACACTTCCGTGACTCAGCCCTGCTGTGGCACGTTGAGCCAAAGGCATCGCGGCTTTGCAATCGCCACGCATGATATGGGCCTCTGAGGCATTGAGTGCGGCCATGGCGTCCTGACCCGATTGGGCATAGGCGGAGGCCAAATGACGCAACAGCACGGGATCATAGCCATCACGCGCGCGCGCCGCCTCAAGTGCTTTGATCGCGGCAGGCAGGTTGGCCTTATTGGTCGTCGCCAAAAGCGCACGGCCCAGACCGGCCTGAATTTGCGGCTCATTTGGTGCCATTTTCGCCGCCCGGCGATAGGCGGTAACAGCGGCGTCAAATTGCCGACTTTCCAAGAGAATCTGCCCCTGAAGCTCGGCGTAATACGGATCGTTTGGACGCAGCGCGACGAGGCGGGCCATGGTGGCCATCGCCTCTTTCGGCTTGGGCACACGGTGCAGTGCTACGGCGCGGCGCATCAGCGCGATGTCGGACCCATCCGAGGCGGGCACCCGGCGCAACGTGTAGGCGGGCGGGCGGATAAAGGCCTCCAACTTGCCGCGCGCGCGGGCGTACCAATAATTGGCCTCCGGGTCAGGATTGGCGGTGAGTTTGGAGGCGGCCGCATAGCCCCTGAGCGCGCGCAGACGGTCGCGGGTCAAAGGATGGGTGCGCGCGTAGGGGTCTTGGCGGCTTTCGGAGAGGACCTCTTGGCCGCGAAACATTTCAAGCACATCCAGCATCGCCTGTGGCGGAATGCCCGCGCGCGCCATATATCGGATGCCGGCCTGATCGGCAGAGGCTTCCTCGGCGCGGGTATGACCAAACAGCACCCGCTGCGCCGATCCAGAGATCCCGATCGCAAGGCCCGCCGCCGCTTCGCCATTGCCCGTGGCGGCCACCACAGCCCCCGACAGCAACACACCAAGAGCGGCCGCCGTCGAGGCATTTTGCATATTGACCTGACGCCTGATGATATGGCCGCCGGTGATATGGGCGACTTCATGGGCAATCACCGCCTGAACTTCCGCCGCTGTATCAAGGCGCAAAAGCAGGCCAGAATGGATGAAGACATGGGAGGTGTCAGCGACAAAGGCGTTGGGTTGGTCATCATGGATGATGACGATTTTCATCCGCGCCGCCGACAGACCCGCCGCATCAAAGATTGGTCCGGCCAAACGGCCAAGCGCATATTCAATGTCCGGGTCACGCAAAATTCCCTTGGCCCATGCCGAAAGCGGCAGGCAGAGCATCACCGCAACGGCCACACATATCGTCACCGCTTGGCGCATCATCTGCTGCATTGCAATTCCCCTCTGTCGCTGGCATTTCAGGCCCCAAACAATCACAGGACATGCCCGATGAAAACCTCCCGCCGCTCAGCTGTCGATCCTTTTATCGTGATGGATGTGATGGAGGCGGCACGCGCGCATGAGGAGGCCGGGCGGCACATCATCCATATGGAAGTCGGTCAACCGGCCACGGGCGCGCCCAACGCGGCGCGGGCCAAATTGGCGCAAGAGATGGAGCAGGGGCCTTTGGGCTACACCGTCGCGCTTGGCCTGCCGGAGTTGCGCAAAGGCATCGCGGCGCTCTATCAGGACTGGTACGGGGTGGATTTGGATTGGCGGCGCGTGGTGATCACGCCGGGTTCATCGGGCGCGTTCATTTTGGCGTTTACCGCGCTGTTTGATGCCGGGGCCAAGGTGGGATTGGGCGAGCCGGGCTATCCGTCCTATCGCCAGATCCTGTCGGGGTTGGACATCACGCCGGTGGGCATTCAGACCCAAATGGAGAACCGCCTACAGCCGGTGCCAAGCGAGATCCCCGACGGTTTGGATGGCTTGATCGTCGCCAGCCCCGGCAACCCCTCGGGCACGATGTTGGACCGAGAGGCCATGGGCGCGTTGATCCAGACCTGCCAGGACCGCGGCGTGTCGTTCATCTCGGATGAGATCTACCACGGCATCCAATATGGCACGCCTCCGGTGACGGCGTTGGAGCTGTCCGATGATGTCTATGTGATCAATTCGTTTTCGAAATTCTTCTCTATGACGGGGTGGCGCGTCGGTTGGATGGTGGTGCCCGAAGATCATGTGCGGGTGATTGAACGCATCGCGCAAAACTTTTTCATCTGCCCGCCGCATGCCGCACAGGTTGCCGCCTTGGGCGCGTTGGAAGGTCGCGATGAGTGTCAGGCGCTGGTCGATGTTTACACCGAGAACCGCCGTTTGATGTTGGACGAGCTGCCGAAAATCGGTTTTGACCGGATCGCCCCCCCGGACGGGGCATTTTACATCTATGCCGATGTGTCGGAGTTGACTGAGGACAGTCGCGCCTTTTGTGCCCGTATTTTGGATGAGGCCGGGGTGGCCGTGACACCGGGGTTGGATTTTGATCCCAAACGCGGTCATCAGACGATGCGGTTTTCCTATGCCCGCTCGACCGAGGACATCCGCGAAGGACTGCGCCGTCTTTCCGTTTTTATGGCTGTCTTTATGGCCGAAGAATTGGCACAAATGTGATCATGCCTTTGCCCCGGTGATGGCTGTTCAGGCCACGCCTGTCCGGCTACACTGTGCCAAGGGCCGGACACGCGGCCGGTTTTATGAGGTTTCGATGCAGGTTTTCAAAGCGCTCGCTCTTTCTGTGCTCGCCGTTTTCCCCTTTGTCCACAGAGCAGAGGCGCAAGATGGGCTGACCGCCTTGGCCCGCGCCGACAGTTCGGCCTCGGCGCTGGTCGATCAGGGGGACAGTCTTGAGATGATGCTGCGTCTGTCCCAACCTGTGCCGTTTCGGATTTTCTCGCTCGATGATCCCAAACGCATCGTGGTGGATTTTTCTGAGGTCGATTGGACCGGGTTTGACACGCAGGCCTTTGACACGGCTGAGGGCGTCACCGCGCTGCGGGTGGGTGGGTTTGTCCCCGGCTGGTCGCGCATGGTGATGGATTTGGCCGCCCCTTACGGGCTGGTCCATGCCGAAATGTCGCGCGATGAGGCGGGGGCGGTGTTGCGGCTTAACCTTGATCCGATGGCCGCCGATGAATTTGCTTTGGGGGCCGGGACGCCGTTGGAGGCGCAGCTTGTGCGCCGCTCCGAGCCGGACGATGCGGCGATCCCACGCAAAAAATTTGGCGAAGGGCCGTTGAAGGTCGTGCTTGATCCCGGCCATGGCGGCATTGATCCGGGGGCTGAACGCGATGGCGTACGCGAGGCGGATTTGATGCTGAGTTTTGCGCGTGAATTGCAGGATGTGTTGATCCGCGCCGGTGGGTTTGACGTCACATTGACCCGCACAGATGACGTGTTCGTGCCGCTTGAAACCCGCCTGACCTTGGCGCGTGAGGCGGGGGCCGAGGTGTTTATCTCGCTCCACGCCGATGCGATTTCTGAGGGCCGGGCCGAGGGGGCGACGCTTTATACGTTGGCCGATCGCGCCTCGGATGCGGCCTCGCAAAAACTGGCCGAACGTCATGATCGCGCCGATTTGTTGGCCGGCGTGGATTTGAGCGATCAAGACGATGTCATCGCTGGCGTGCTGATGGACATGGCTCGCACTGAAACCACGCCGCGCACAGACCGTTTGGCCAATGCTTTGGTAGAACAGTTGCAAGACAGCGTCGGCATGCACAAACGCCCGCGCTTAGAGGCCGGATTTTCCGTGCTCAAAGCCCCTGATATGCCCTCTGTTTTGCTTGAACTGGGCTTTCTGTCCTCGCCCAAAGATCGCGCCAAACTCAATGATCCGGCTTGGCGCACCCGCGCCGCCTGGGCCATTCGCGACGCGCTTTATGCCTGGCAGGATGAGGAACGGGCGGCGATGCGCAAATTGCGGAAATGAGTTTATGCGGCTCATGTGACCCGTTTCGCCCTATCATTCCCCGCCGCTTCGCGTATGGGAGGGGGACCCATACGGAGACATGAACGATGACAGCATCACAGAGCGTGCCGGAGCTGATTGCCGCAGCACAGGCCAAAGCGAAGAGATCCGAAGAGATCATTTTGGCAGGGCAGGCATCTTTCGACGCGCAAGACCTGCGCGCCGCACATGTCGCGCTTGAATTGGCGGCCGTGGATGCCTTTACGCTGTTCGAGGCGCGGATGCAGCACCATTTCAAACGCGGGCCGTTTTCGCGCAAACTGACCGCCGCCCTCAAAGAGGCCGGACGCGGGGAGCTCGCCGAGCGCATTCACGTCTATTATCTCGCCATCAACGTGCTCAAACACGGCAAAGGCGCAAGCTACCGGGAGTTGCTTGAAACTCCCACCGCGCTTGTCCATATGAAACCCGCCAAAGGCGCGACGACGCAAGACGAAAACGCGCCCTCAGATTTGATAGATATTGGCGTGCCGGGCTTTTTCGACGGCCTCGCCGAAAGCCTTTTGGCGGCGCACGCGTTTCTTGAAAATCGGTAGATGTTTGGTGGCCGTGTCAAAAACGAGGGTTTTGGCAGGTCTTTCGTGACCTGTTTTGCCACCAAGGCCCTTGTTTACAGAGATTTTGTTTCGCGGGAGAGCCAGTCGATAAAGTCGGCCACTTTCTGTTTTGGTCTGCCATGAGCGTGGGCAGCATAGACATATCCGCTGTCTTGAAATCCGAATGGCGCTGACAACCTTGCACTTGAAAGGTCGTCGAGAACGAGATGAGCTGGCGTAACGCAGATTCCTAATCCCGCCGCAGCCGCTTCTATTGCAAGTGACAGATGTTCGAACGTCGATGTATGCGGTGGCTTTCGGTCCGGGACGTTCTGGATCGCAAGCCATGACGTCCATGCATTTGGACGGGTTTTCGACAGAAGCAGGGAAATGTCCTGTAGGTCGTTTGGTTGCAAAGCTTGCTGTGATCCAGCCAGTGAAGGCGTCATCACCAGCCCCAGCTTTTCTCGAAAAAGTATAGTGTCCCGTTCGCCAATCTCATGATCAGGGGCGTGCGCCAAGATCGAGACATCCATGCGGTGTCCCGTTTTGTGCGGAGTGCGAGGGTCAGTAGAGAGGCGCACATCAATGTCAGGATGCTCTGTTCGGAACCTGTGAAGACGCGGGATCAGCCACCGGACAGCAAGAGTGCTAAGACAGGCAACATCAAGGATTTTGTCCCTTTCGGTATCAATGGCACCGAGCGTAGCTTCAATATCGTCTAAAGCTTTGGTGACGCTTGCGGCAAGCTGTTGACCGGCAGGCGTCAGAATATGATGCGTGCGATGACCGACAAACAAGTCAAAACTCAATGAGGATTGCAGCTCGGATATCTGTCGGCTCACGGCACCAGCCGTCACCAAAAGCTCGTCTGCGGCACGAACCATGTTTTTGTGGCGCGCGACAGCCTCGAATGTGCGGAGCGCGTTAAGTGATACTTTAGAACGGGCCTTCATTGAGAAAAACTCACAGTTTCCATGTCGAAAAATCGTTACCAAACCTGTTCACGCAAAGCTACACATTCTTGGAAACTCACTCAGCGCAAGGTTTGCAGATGCCAATTGTACGTACTGCCGTTAAATCCGGAACCCCTAAAGAAATAAAGGAAAAGATCGTTTATGGCATCCATAACGCTCTTATTTCAGGCATTGGAATGCCGAAAGACGAGTTGTTCAACCTTGTTCAAGACTACGATCCAGATGACTTTTTCTACAGCCGAACATTCAACGGTATCGCAAGATCTGACAACGTAATCCTTGTGGAAATCACAATGCGCCGTGGACGAAGTGACGCGATGAAAACAGCACTTTATGCGGCTATTGTCGACAATCTGAAACGAGATGCGAACGTTGAGCCTCGTGATGTTCTCATTTTCATGCACGAAAACGACCATTCAGATTGGTCAGTTGGAAACGGTAAGTTCGCGATGCAAATCGTCCAGCAACGCGGCACAGATCATTAGGGCATTGGGCGTTGATTTATCAAGTCAGCCAGTGCCCAAAAGGACCGTTTTGGAACGGTAAGAATTGCAGTTTATCAACTGCGGCTTTACGAAATCGGCCAGTGGCGCGACCGCTGCGAAAGCCCGCTTTGTCCCGCATCGCCGCCATTCGGCAAACCCATCACATCACCCCGCCAAACGCGCCATCCAGACGGTGTGGAAATCGCATTCGGGGTCTTCGGGCACGTAGCGCAGCACCTCTAAGCCTTGCTCAGCCATCAGGGCGCGGTATTCGTCGGGGCCGAGCGAGGCGTGGTAGACCTCTTCGCCCTCGACATTGCCGATCACTTCGCTGTCCTCAGGACCCGAGGTGAACAGCAACACGCCGCGGGGCGCGAGGTGGTGGGCGAACGTGGCGAACATCGCCCGTTGATCATCTTTGGAGAGGTGAAAGAAACTGTCCCATGCGATCACCGCATCAAAGGTTTCTTGTAGATCAAGGCCGCGCATGTCCTCGTGAAACACCCGCACATTGGGCAGGTTCTCTTGGAACAACGCGACCATGGCCGCGGCGCCATCGACGCCTGTGACTTCAACCCGGCGATCCACCAGATATTGCGCAATCGGCCGACCTGCGCCGCAGCCAAGGTCAAGCACCCGGCGTTTGCCAGTGCTTTGCGGGGCGTGAGCCAAAAGCCGGTCCAGCCAGACCCGTTCAAACAGGGCCTTGCTGCGGTTGCGATCAAAGCCTTTGGCTTGGCGTTCGTAGGTGGGCAAGATATTTTCGGGTGTCATGGTGACCAGCAGATAGGGGGGCAGGCGGGGCAGGGCAAGCCTAACCGTATTGGCCGCGATCACAAGCGGCGTCTTTCTGCTCACATTTGCGCGGGGGATGTTTTGACCGCGGGGCCGGGCCTGTATAAGGAGGGGCAAAGATCGGGCACTGATGCGAGTCAGGGTCGGGTCAGTTGGTGGGAAAGGCAAAGACGTGCTTCGATTTATCCTCTCTTTTTTCGGGACGATTTTCTCGTGGGTGACCACGGGGGCCTTTCTGTTGGCTTTGGTCATCGGCGGGATTTTCTGGATGTATGGGCGCGATTTGCCCAATCACGAAGCCTTGGCGCAATACACCCCGCCGACGATTTCGCGGATTTACTCCGGCGAAGGCAAAATCATCGACGAATTTGCCAAGGAACGCCGCCTGTATACCCCGCCCGAAGAGATCCCTGATCTGGTGAAATATGCGTTTATTTCCGCCGAGGATAAAAATTTCTACACCCACCACGGCTATGATGTGCGTGGGATGGCGGCAGCGGCTTTGGATGCGGCCAAGGGCGGTGCGTTGCGCGGGGCCTCGACCATCACGCAACAGGTGATGAAAAACTTTTTGCTCTCCTCGGATCGTTCCGCTGAGCGTAAAATCAAAGAGCTGATTTTGGCCACGCGGTTGGAGCAGACCCTCACCAAGGATCAAATCCTTGGGCTTTATCTCAACGAGATCGACCTTGGTGTGCGCTCTTTTGGGGTGACGGCGGCGGCGCAGTCTTATTTCAACAAATCCCTGTCTGAATTGGCCCCGGAAGAGGCGGCGTTTTTGGCGATTCACCCGAAAGCGCCCTATTCCTATCATCCGGTGAAAAACTACGATGCGGCGCTCAAACGGCGCAACTTCGTTTTGCGCGAGATGTATGAGAACGGTTATCTGAGCCAATCGGACTATGAAACCGCGCGGGAAAAGCCGATCAAATCGGTGCAAAACGGCGATTACGAAAGCTTCCGCTCAACCCTGCCGCCGCGCGATTATTTCACCGACGAAATCCGCCGCCAATTGTCCAAGGACTTTGGCGAAGAGGAATTCTTTGAGGGTGGCCTCTCAATCCGCGCCACGATGGACCCGGAGATGCAAACCAACGCGGCCCATGCGTTGCAAAAGCGGCTCGAAGAGTTGGACCGGGGCCGGGGCCAATGGCGCGGCACGGACAAGACGATTGATGTCGCCACGCTGGAGGATGGCACTTGGGAAAATGCGCTTGAGAATGTGAATGTGGCGCGGGACGTGACGCTTGATGGCAAATGGTCGGTCGGCGCGGTCAACACCATTGGCTCCTCCGAGATGACGGTGATGGTCGAACAGGTCGGCGAAGTCACGGTGCCGCGCGAGGACATCAAATGGATCAAAGGCGGGTTCAGCGACAATTTTGAACGCGGCGATGTCGTCCATATCCGACGCATGACCACGGGCAACAACGGCGAGGGCGATTTGATCCGCTGGAGCTTGCGCCAAGTGCCGCAGGTGCAGGGCGCGTTCATGGCGATGGACGTCAACACCGGCCGTGTGATCGCGATGCAGGGTGGCTTTAGCTATCAAAACTCGGTGTTCAACCGGGCCACACAGGCGACGCGTCAGCCGGGCTCTTCGTTCAAACCCTTCGTCTATGCGGCGGCTTTGGACAGCGGATTTACCCCGGCGACGATCATCGTCGATGCCCCGATTGAGATCAACACGCCCCAAGGCGTCTGGCGTCCCAAAAATGCTTCGCGCACCTTTTACGGGCCAACGCCGCTCAGAACCGGGATTGAGCAGTCTCGGAACCTGATGACCATCCGTTTGGCGCAGGAGGTCGGCATGGACACGGTCGCGCGCTATGCCGAACGCTTTGGTGTCTACGATCACATGGGGCAATATTTGGCCTCCGCGTTGGGTGCCGAAGAAACCACCGTGTTCAAAATGGTCTCGGCCTATGCGATGTTTGCCAATGGCGGTGAGCGGGTGGAACCGACGCTGGTCGACCGGGTGCAGGACCGTTGGGGCCGCACCATCTACAAACATGATCAACGCGCCTGTCCTGAATGCGAGGTCGCCACACTTGCGCCGGGCAAAGCGCCGACCATTACCGCAAACCGCGAACGGGTGATGAACGCGATCACCGCCTATCAATTGACCTCGATGATGCAGGGCGTTGTGTCGCGTGGCACCGCCGCCGGTAAGGTGCATTTGAACGTGCCCGTGGCGGGCAAAACCGGGACCACCAATGACGGCAAAGACGCGTGGTTCATTGGCTTTACCTCCAATATTGTCGCGGGCTGTTACATCGGCTTTGACACGCCGCGCGCGATGCGTGGGGCTTCGGGCGGCGGGTTTTGTGGCCCGGTGTTTGACGCTTTCATGCAAGACGCGGTCAAAAAATACGGAGGCGGCAAATTCAAAGTGCCGCC
This sequence comes from Celeribacter baekdonensis, assembly GCF_003047105.1. Classification (NCBI taxonomy): domain Bacteria; kingdom Pseudomonadati; phylum Pseudomonadota; class Alphaproteobacteria; order Rhodobacterales; family Roseobacteraceae; genus Celeribacter; species Celeribacter baekdonensis. Next base: position 1,162,467 of record NZ_CP028475.1, on the reverse strand, counting down.
GGGCGGGCATTTCATCAAAATCGACCGCTATACCGGCGCGCGCCTCAATGATAGTGCCTCGGGCCCGAATGTGGTGGCCGAATATTTCCGCGATGGCGAAGAGCCGATCTTTGGCCTGATGTATGACGGTGGCTTTGCCATGGGGGCGGATCTGCCCTTGGTGTCAGGCGCAAGTGCTGGCAGTGGTCAACGCGATGTTCAGACCTCGACGGGGCGGGTGATTAAAGTGCCGGAAAAGGCCCCGATCAACTCACTGTCCTCGGGCGGGCTGTATTAAACCCTTTCGCGAGATCGGCAGACCCGCCCCCTTGTTTCTTGGGGGCGGTGCGCGTAAATCTTGCCGGACCCTGAGACGCTTTGATCGTTGAGACAAGAATAAGGTAAGACACCCGTGCGCGCTGAAATCCAAAACACTGTGGCGAAAATCGAAAAATCCGTGGCACTGCTCAAGCAGCGACTGGATTGGGAAACTGCGCCGCATCGGCTTGAGGAATTCAACGCGATGATCGAGGATCCGACTCTGTGGGACGATCCCGAGCGGGCGCAAAAACTGATGCGCGAGCGCCAGATGTTGATGGATGCGGTGGGCACCGCGAAATCCATTGAACAGGACATGAAAGACAACATCGAACTCATTGAAATGGGCGAGATGGAAGAGGACCAGGAGGTCATCGCCGAGGCCGAAGCGGCGCTGATGGCGCTGACCAAAACGGCGGCTGAGAAAGAGCTTGAGGCGCTTTTGGATGGCGAGGCCGATGGCAACGACACCTTCCTCGAGATCAACTCCGGCGCAGGCGGCACCGAGTCCTGTGACTGGGCCTCGATGTTGGCGCGGATGTATGTCCGCTGGGCCGAGAAAAAGGGCTATAAGGTCGAATTGCAGTCCGAGAGCGCGGGCGAAGAGGCGGGCATCAAATCCGCCGCCTATAAAATCTCCGGGCCGAATGCCTATGGCTGGTTGAAATCCGAGTCCGGTGTGCACCGTCTCGTGCGCATTTCGCCGTTTGATAGCGCCGCCAAGCGCCACACGTCTTTTACCTCGGTCAAAGTCTACCCGGTGGTGGACGACAATATTGAGATCGAGGTGAACCCGTCCGACATCCGCATCGACACCTACCGTTCGTCGGGCGCGGGCGGTCAGCACGTCAACACCACCGACTCCGCCGTGCGGATCACCCACTTTCCGACCGGGATCGTGGTGACCAGCTCGGAGAAATCGCAACACCAAAACCGTGACATCGCAATGAAGGCCCTGAAATCGCGCCTCTATCAGATGGAATTGGACAAACGCTCGGCCTTGGTGAATGAGGCCCATGAGAACGCCGGTGACGCCGGCTGGGGCAACCAAATCCGCTCCTACGTGTTGCAGCCCTATCAAATGGTCAAAGACCTTCGGACCAACTTTGAAACGTCAGACACCAAAGGCGTTCTGGACGGCGATCTGGACGGTTTCATGGCCGCCACTCTGGCGCTCAACGTGTCGGGGAAATCCCGGGCCGATGCGCAAGGCGAGTGAGCGGGAGTGATCTCTCGCGGAGAGTGTAGTTGCGCCGAAGCTGCCATTGAGCATGGATGCAGCGAATGGTGGGTTTGAGCCCGAAGTGACGGATGCTGCATAGCGAACCAATCGCTCCTTTCAGTTGAGGCTCCGAAGCCCCCTGCGATATAACACTTGCAGTCATCATAGGAGATCTCAGCATTGAAGGTGTTTGCCATGGCGGCCCTTTTCGCCGCAGTTTTTAGCAGTGCGACTACGGCCGAAGTGACAAGGGCCGGACCGGCAGCCGTACTTTGTCGCGAACTCTCGGGGCTGACATAGGATGATCTGCTTGCAAGGCAGTCTGTCATATGGGCGGAAGGCTACTGGACCGCATTCAACATCGTACTTGCAGATAATTGCATGCAACAGCGAAACTTAATCGAGCTACAAACTGACAGGGCACAGGTATGGGAGCAACTGAAAGACTTCTGCGACCGATTTGACGATCATGATTTGCAGGCCACAGCTTATGGCGTGTTGATGAAACAGCCAGCTGCCAATGCCAAACCAAAGCCACAGTGCAATTGACGTAGTACCTGAGCCCAGAACAGGTGGGCCCAACGGTTCTGTAGAATATGTCGCAATACTAACGTGTTTTCTAAGATGCCGGGAACGTAAGCAGACCTTGGCGCAGCCGCAGCGAAGTGGCGCTTCGTCCCGCATTGCCGTCATCCATCCTTGTAGCCCTCAATGCCAGCTTTCTCTCCGTAGGACTTTGCTTTAATCGCTGCTTTGGGCCACCAACTGAAGTCTGACCACCGAAAAAGAACGCGCATTCTGTCCGTACAATCCCCCCTCTCATCGCCCACAAATTCCCCCACCACCCTCCCTTATGTGACAAACTCACCGACAGCTCCGTTTGCGCTCGCATAGACTGGGCGCATACAAGCGGGAAACCCGCGCATAAGGATACGCACAGATGACATATTGGGCTGATATCAAAGCCCCTCTTTCGGGAGGGCAGACAAGATGATCATGGAGTTTTCGCCAACTGAGTTTACGCCATGGGCCTCGCTTATCGGTGGAGTTTTGATTGGCTTTGCCGCCGTTTTGTTGATGGCGCTTCAGGGCCGGATTTTCGGCGCCACCGGGATTTTGGCGGGATTTCTAAGCCCGGCGAACTCCTCGGATTGGGCGTGGCGGGCGATTTTGCTGGCGGGGATGGCGTCGGGGCCCTTGGCCTTTGCGGCGTTCACGGGGCATATGCCGGTGGTTGAGGTGCCGGTGTCAAAAACGGCGCTGATCATCGGCGGGTTTATCGTCGGCATTGGTGTCAGCTACGGGTCTGGCTGTACCTCGGGGCACGGCGTGTGCGGCATGTCGCGGCTCAGCCCACGCTCGATTGTGGCGACGCTGAGCTTTATGGTCGCGACGGCAGTGACGGTCTATTTGATCCGCCATGTGTTCGGTCAAGTGGTGGGAGGCGTGTGATGAAACATATGTTGACCTATCTCACCGGGCTGATTTTTGGCCTTGGGATTTCCATGTCCGGCATGGCCAACCCGGCAAAAGTGTTGAACTTTTTCGACTTTGCCGGAACATGGGACCCCTCGCTGATGTTCGTGATGGGCGGGGCGGTGATGGTGAGTTTTTTTGGCTACCGTGCCCTGTTCAAACGCTATGAGACCCCGGCCTTTGAGCCGCGCTTTGTCGTGCCGACGAGCCGGGTGATTGACGCCAAACTGGTGGGCGGCTCCCTGGTGTTTGGCGTCGGTTGGGGGATCGCTGGGTTTTGTCCGGGCGGGGCGCTTCCGGCGCTTGGTTCATTGGATGCCAATGTCTGGGTGTTTTTTGTCGCCCTTGTGGCGGGGATTTTTGCCGCCAAGTTTATGATGAAGTTCACGGCGGCCAAGGCCGCGCGCCGGGCCGCATAAGGCCTTTGGTGCAGATCGAAGAAAAAGAGGAGAGAGAAATGGCATCGAATTATCCCGTCGATATGTCGGTCAATCCCGAGGTGAAAGCCTTTTTTGACCCTGAAACATGGACGATTTCCTATGTCGTCAAAGATCCGTCTTCCAACGCCTGTGCGGTGGTCGACAGTGTGATGGATATTGATTACGCCGCCGGGCGCATTTCCTACAAAAGTGCGGATGAGATCATCGCCTATGTTGAGGAGCAGGGCCTGAAGCTCGACTGGTTGATCGAAACCCATGTTCACGCCGATCACCTGTCCGCCGCGCCCTATATTCAGGACAAGCTTGGCGGCAAGATCGGCATTGGCGAAAACATCACCGTGGTCCAGGACGTGTTTGGCAAAGTGTTCAACGAGGGCACCGAATTCCAACGCGATGGGTCGCAGTTTGATCGGTTGTTCAAGGATGGCGACACCTATCAGGTGGGCGAGATGACCTGTTTCGCCATGCACACGCCGGGCCACACGCCCGCCTGCATGACCCACACCATGGGCAACGCCACCTTTACCGGCGACACGTTGTTCATGCCCGATGGCGGTTCGGCGCGCGCCGATTTTCCGGGCGGCGATGCGGGTATCCTGTTTGACAGCATCCAAAAACTGCTGGCCCTGCCGGACGACATGCGTCTGTTCATGTGCCACGATTATGGCCCCAATGGCCGCGACATTGCGTGGGAAACCACGGTGGGCGACGAGAAAGCCCATAACATCCATGTCGGCGGTGGTAAAACCAAAGCCGATTTTGTCAAATTCCGTGAGGAACGCGATGCGCAATTGGCGATGCCGCGGCTGATTATTCCGTCTTTGCAGGTCAACATGCGCGCGGGTGAGTTGCCCCCGGCGGATAAGGATGGCAAGACATTCCTGAAGGTTCCGGTGAACGGGCTCTAAGACCTCTTTTGATGTCGTGGGGCGCGTTGCCGCTTTGTCGCTTTCAGGCCCGAAGAACGGGCAGGGCGGCCCCACGCACATCAGGAGATCAGACATGGATTTCAACAAGATCAACGACACTCTGACAGTCAGCAGTCAAATCACCCCTGACGAGGTCACACGGTTGGCCGCGAAAGGCTTTAAAACGCTGATCAACAACCGCCCGGATATGGAAGTTGAGCCGGGATTGTCGTCAGATGTGATGGAAGAGGCGGCAAAGGCGGCTGGGCTGAGCTACCTCTACTTGCCGGTCATGCCGGGGCAATTCACCCCCGATCTGATCGCGGATATGGCCCAGGCCTTGGCCGAACTGGACGGACCTGTCTATGCCTATTGCCGCTCTGGTACGCGCTCGTGCACCACTTGGGCGCTGACCCAAATCGGCATCTTGTCGGCTGATGAGATCGTCGAACAGGCCGCAGGCGCAGGCTATGACCTGAGCTCCATGGCCGATTTTCTAAGGGGCTAAGACGCGCCCAATTGCGTCTCTGTCCCGGCTTTCACGGCCCCGAACGGGGTATGTACGGTTTTGGGACAGATCCGGGCGGGAGCCGGATCCGTCTTGCTTTGCGAGGAGACGCAGGATGGACATTAAAAAAATCACGGACGGCTTGTCCGTGTCGGGACAGATTCAGATCGACGACATGGCCAAGCTGGCCCGCCGGGGCTTTCGGGCGGTGGTGTGTAACCGGCCGGATGGCGAGGCCCCCGATCAACCGACCCACGAGGAAATGCAACGCGCCGCCGAGGCCGCAGGTTTGGCATTCCGCTATTTGCCAGTCACACCGGGGATTGTCACCGAAGAGACCGCAGAGGCGTTTCGCAGCGCTTTGACGGAATTGCCCGGTCCGGTGTTTGGCTATTGCCGCACGGGCACGCGCACCACGACACTGTGGTCTTTGGCGATGGCGCAAGAGAAATCCGTGGTCGATATTTTGGCCGCGACCAAAGCCGCAGGCTACGACATGTCGGGCGTGGCGCGGCGCATCGCCAATGGCGGCGTGACACCGACGGACAATGTTGAAGATGCCAAATTCGACGTGGTTGTCGTTGGTGGCGGGGCTGCGGGTGTGGCTCTGGCCTCGTCTTTGAAAGCGCGCAAGCCTGACCTTGAGATTGCGATCATTGATCCGGCGGGCACGCATTATTATCAACCGGGCTGGACCATGGTGGGCGCGGGCGTGTTTGACGCGCAAACCACCGCCAAAACCATGGGCAGCCTGATCCCGCGCGGGGTGCATTGGCTCAAATCCGCCGTGGCGGCGTTTGAACCGAAAAACAACGCGGTGATTTTGGATGGCTGCCGGGTGGTGAAATATGATCGCCTTGTGGTCTGTCCGGGGCTGAAGCTCGATTGGGCGCGCATTGAAGGCCTGACCGAGACCCTGGGCAAAAACGGCGTCACCTCGAATTATCGCTATGATCTCGCGCCCTACACTTGGAAACTGGTGCAGGGCTTGAAGGGGGGTAAGGCGATTTTCACCCAACCGCCGATGCCGATCAAATGCGCCGGCGCACCGCAAAAGGCGCTGTACCTGTCGGCGCATGACTGGGAAACGCGCGGCGTTTTGCCCAATATCGAGATTGATTTTATGAACGCGGGCGGCGTGTTGTTTGGCGTCAAAGAGTATGTGCCCGCGCTCGAAGGTTACATCAAACGCTACGGTGCCAATGTGAATTTCTTCCACAATCTGGTGGCGATCGACGGGCCGGGCAAAACCGCCACTTTCGAGGTCGCCAAACCCGACGCGGAGAAAGAAACGATCACCGTCGATTTCGACATGATCCATGTGGTGCCGCCACAGGTCGCGCCCGATTTCATCCGTGTCTCGCCGTTGGCCGATGCGGCTGGGTGGGTCAATGTCGATCAGATCACGTTGCGCCACACAGAGTATGACAACATCTGGTCCTTGGGCGATGTTATGAACGCGCCCAACGCCAAAACCGCCGCCGCCGCGCGGATGCAGGCCCCCGTGGTGGCCGATAATATCGCCGCTGACATCGACGGAAAATCACCACAATCGGCCTATAATGGCTACGGTTCCTGTCCGCTTACAGTCGAGAAGGGCAAGATTGTTTTGGCCGAATTCGGCTATGGTGGGGTGTTGTTGCCGTCTTTCCCGAAATGGCTTTTGGATGGCACGAAGCCGACGCGTAAAGCTTGGATTCTAAAGGAACAAATCCTGCCGCCGGTCTATTGGAAAGCCATGTTGCGCGGCAAAGAATGGTTGATCAAGCCGGAAAAAGTTCACGCCAAATAAACACTCTTCCGGGCAGACTACATCCTCTGCCCGGACGCCTTCTCCCGATCCTGCGTCCAAGCGAAAGGACAGTCCCTTGTCTGTGAAACGGTCATTTGACCCGCGCAAACTGCGCCGTTACCTCCCCATCCTTGAGTGGGGATCGAAATACACGCCTTCGACCTTCGCCAATGACGGCATCGCCGCCATTATCGTCACGATCATGTTGATCCCGCAATCTCTGGCCTATGCCTTGCTGGCGGGGCTTCCGGCGCAGATGGGGCTTTACGCCTCGATCCTGCCGCTCGTCGCCTATGCGATCTTTGGCACCTCGCGGGCTTTGGCCGTCGGGCCGGTCGCCGTGGTCTCGTTGATGACCGCCGCGGCTGTCGGTAATATGGCACTGCAAGGCACGGCAGAATATGCCGCCGCTGCCATCACATTGGCGTTTATTTCTGGCTTGATCCTTTTGGTGATGGGGGTGTTTCGACTTGGGTTCTTTGCCAATTTTCTGTCACATCCGGTGATCGCGGGTTTTATCACCGCCTCGGGCATCCTGATCGCCGCCTCGCAGATCAAACATATCTTTGGTGTTTCGGCCTCCGGCAGCACCTTGCCGGAGCGGTTGATTTCGCTGGCGGAACACATCGGTGAGACCAATTTTATCACGCTGATCATCGGGGTGGCCGCGACGTCGTTTCTGTTTTGGGTGCGCAAAGGATTGAAACCTTTGTTGATTTCCAAAGGGGTCAGCCCGCGCATGGCGGATATTGCGACCAAGGCCGGCCCCGTCGCCGCCGTCGTTGTCACCACACTGATTTCATTCGTGTTTTCGCTCAATGATCACGGCGTGAAAATCGTTGGTGAGGTGCCGCGTGGCTTGCCGCCGCTCACATTGCCGCATTTCTCGCCGGAGATTTGGAGCCAATTGTTCGGTTCCGCCATTCTGATTTCGATCATCGGTTTCGTGGAATCCGTCTCCGTGGCACAAACTTTGGCCGCGAAAAAACGCCAACGTATTATCCCGGACCAAGAGCTTATCGGGCTGGGTGCCTCCAACATCGCCGCAGCGATCTCGGGTGGCTATCCGGTGACGGGGGGCTTTGCCCGCTCGGTCGTCAATTTTGACGCGGGCGCGGAAACGCCCGCAGCGGGCGCGTTCACCGCCGTGGGCATCGCGCTGGCTGCCTTGTTCCTCACGCCTTTGCTCTATTTCTTGCCGATCGCCACCTTGGCCGCGACCATCATCGTCGCTGTTCTGTCCTTGGTGGATTTCAAAATCCTCAAAACCACATGGGACTATAGCAAAGCCGATTTCACCGCCGTTCTGGCCACGATCCTGTTGACGCTGTGGTTCGGGGTGGAAACGGGCGTGTCCTCGGGCGTGATCCTGTCCATTGCACTGCACCTTTATAAAACGTCGCGCCCGCATGTGGCCGAGGTTGGTCTGGTGCCCGGCTCCGAGCATTTCCGCAACATCAACCGCCATGACGTGTTGACGGTGCCGGAGATGGTGACGATCCGGGTGGATGAGAGCCTGTATTTCGCCAATGCGCGGTTTCTGGAGGATTACATTTTGGATCGGATTGCCGACAATCAAGTGATCAAACATGTGGTTTTGATGTGCCCGGCGGTGAATGATGTTGACTCGTCAGCGCTTGAAACGCTTGAGGAATTGAACCGCCGCTTGGCGGATGCCGGGATTAAGTTGCACCTTTCCGAGGTCAAAGGGCCGGTGATGGATCGGCTGCAAAAATCGCATTTGTTGCAAGATCTCAGCGGGCAGGTGTTCTTGTCGCAATTCGCGGCGATGAAGGCCCTGGGCGATGTGACAAAGCCTGTGCCGCCTGCGACTCAGGCCGACACAGCCGCCTAAAAAACGCCCGCCAAATTTGGCGGGCGTTTTCTTTGGAAGGGGTCAGGCCGGGCTCATGCGGCGCGGGGCCTGCGCATATTGCCCCAGATAGACGGAGGCCAACACCACAACCATGCCAAGCGATTGCAGCGCGGACAGGTCTTCGCGGGCAATCACCACGCCCAGGATCACGGCGGTAAAGGGGCTCAACAGGCCCAAGGGCGCAACGGTTTGCGGGTCCAGCCGGGCAATGCCGCGAAACCACAGGAAATAGGTCACAGCCCCGCCGATCAGGCCGAGATAGACAAAGCCCATGATGTTGGTGGCGCTCACCTGTGGCATCGGCGGATCAAGGATCAGCGCGATGGGCAAAAGCAACAGGCCACCGGCGACCAATTGCCAAGCCGTCACGGTCAGCGGTCTGGCGGGCAAGGCCCATGTGCGGGTCAAAACCGTACCGATGGCCATGGACAGAGCGCCGATCAAGGCTGCGATGAGGCCAAGGGGGTCCAAAGTGGCGGCGGGGGTGAGCACCAAAAGCGCCACGCCGATGACGCCGGCACTTCCGGCGACCACCGCCAAGGGGCGCAATGGTGCGCCCATCCAGACCCGCATCAAGATCAACACGATCAACGGCTGCATCGCGCCCAAAGTGGCCGCCACACCGCCCGGCAGGCGATAGGCGGCAATGAACAGGCAACTCCAGAACAGAGTGAAATTCAGCGCGCCCAAGACAAAAATTTTGCCCCAAAGTGCGAGCGGTGGCAGGCGGCGTAAGATCACCAGCAGCAAAAGCCCGGCGGGCAAGGCGCGCAGGAGCGCAACGGTGAAAGGGATGCCCTCGGGTAAAAAGCGGGTGGTGACAAGGTAGGTCGAGCCCCAGATGGCAGGGGCGAGGGCGGTGAGCAGGATGTCGGACCTGCGGGAGGACGGATCTGGCATGTGGTGGCCTTTGAGTGGAACTGCATTTATCTTGACGTTAAGATAATGTGAAAAATCTTGACGTCAAGATGATTTCCTGCAAAGCCTTTTACATGAGCGATGACAGCATTCAGATTGACCACATCCGGGCGCAATGGGCGAAAGCCCGGCCCGATCTTGACACGGGTCCGATGGGTCTGATTGGCCGTTTGGGGCGGATCACCCGCGTGTTGTCACGCGAAATGGAGGCGACCTTTGCCCGCCATGGCCTGAACCAAGCCAGTTTCGATTTGCTCGCCACGTTGCGCCGCGCCGCGCCGCCGCATGCGCTCACCGCCGGGCAATTGATGGACAATATGATGATCACATCGGGCACTGTAACCAATAGAATCAATCGGTTAGAGGTCAAGGGTCTGGTGGAGCGTCGCGCCGACAAAGAGGATGCACGCCGGGCGATTGTCGGTCTGACTGAGACAGGATTTGCCCTGATTGATCGGGTGATTGAGGATCATGTCGCGACCCAGCACCGCTTGACCGCGCTGCTCACGGACGCGGAATTTGCTGCGCTTGATGCCGGGCTCGCGGGTTATCTTGCCAAACTCGACGGACGCGAGGCCGGTTAAATCCGGCGTTGCAAAACCTGTGCGCAAATCCGCGCGTGATCCGGTTCAATTCCCCAACTGCATGCCACTTCCCAAGCGAGAGCTGCGGTTTTCTCCGCCGCCGTCGCGTGTTCGGGATGCGTACGGATCAGGTCATAGGCGCGTAAATCCACCCGCGCCTCATCCCAATCTATCAGTGCGGGACCATGCTCGCTATGGATCAGATTGCCAGCGTTCAGATCGCCATGGATCACGCCGATCTCGCCCTGCATCGGCTGCCACGCCCGCCGGCACAGCGCAATGATTTCGGCGGGCATGGCCATCAGATCGACATCGCCACCTTGGGTGGCATCCATGAGATCGGGACTGCTCAAAAATCCGGGCCGCTGCGGCAGGGAGTGAGTTTTACGGTGAAACCGTTCGATCTGAGCCGCCACTTTGGGGATGTTTTCGGGCGCAAAGGGACGGCCCTCGAGATAGGGTTCGCAGGTCCATCCCGCCGCCATCAAAGCGCCGTCCAACGCCGGAATGAGCCGGGGCACGGTGAATCCTGCGGCTTCGGCGGCCTCCATCACGGGGGTGAGCCAGCTCAGCGCCGCTTCTGTGCGTCGGGTGGATTTGAACACCAGATCGCGTTTGAGACCTGAGGTGCGAAACACCGCATTGCGATGACCGCCGCCGATTGGTTCAATCGCGGCCTGAACGCCCCAGAGGTGGCTCGGGGGTAGGGCCGACATCAATACACCCACCGCACAAGGCCAAGGGTCAGCACCGGGAAGGCGATTAAAAATCCGACGCGGATCAGGTCGGTGATCACAAAGGGCAGGGTGCCTTTGAAGGTCTCAGAAATTGGCGTCTCTTTGTCCAAGGCATTGATGATAAACAGGTTCATCCCCACGGGTGGAGTGATCAACCCGACCTCGACCACGATCAAAACGACGATGCCGAACCAGAGGCCGAACTCGCCGTGCGGTAGGCCAAAGTCCAAACCTTCCAAGATCGGGAACAGGATCGGAATGGTGAGGATGATCATTGACAGGCTGTCCATGACGCAGCCAAAGGCCAGATAGAGCAACAAAACTGCGGCCAAAATCACCCATGGGGTGAGGCCCAACGCGCCGACCCAAGCGGCGGCCTGCATCGGCACGCCTGAGAGCGCCAAGAAGTTGTTGAACACTTTCGCGCCGATCAGGATCAGGAAAATCATCCCCGTAGAGGCGGCCGTTTCCAAAATCGCCTCGCCCGTGCCGCGCCATGTCAATCCGCCGCTCATCAGCGCCACAATCCCGGTGCCAGCGGCCCCCACAGCAGCGGCTTCGGTTGGGGTGAACATGCCCAAATAGATGCCGCCGACGACGGCCACAAAAATTGTCAACACCGGCCAGACAGCGACGAGGGCAGAGACGCGTTCGGCGAGTGGCGCTTTGTCGCGCTGACCACAGGATTGGGGCCGGAGGCGCACGTAGACCGAGATGCAGATCATATAGCCAAGCGCGGCCAAAAGGCCGGGCACAAAGGCGGCGACAAAGAGCTTGGCAATGTTTTGTTCGGCCAACATGGCGTAGACCACGAGGATCACGGAAGGCGGGATCAGGATGCCCAACGTGCCGCCTGCCGCCAGCGCGCCGGTGGCCAAACGCCCCGTGTAGCCATATTTTTTCAACTCCGGCAGGGCGACTTTGCCCATGGTGGCGGCGGTGGCCAAGGATGATCCACAGATCGCGCCAAAGCCCGCACAGGCCCCGACGGCGGCCATCGCGACCCCGCCTTTGCGGTGGCCAAGCCAGGTTTCCGCCGCCTTAAACAGCCCCGCCGACATGCCGCCCATGGTGGCGAAATGGCCCATCAGCAAGAACAGTGGAATGATGGAAAAGGAGTAAGACGAGAATTCGCCGTAGATCAAATGTTTGAATTGGCTCAACATCATCACGGAATTGCCGCTCAGAACATACGCCCCGCCAAAGCCCACGGCAAACATCGCGACCCCGATGGGGATGCGTAAAAAGATCAAGGCCAAGAGTATGGGGAAAGACCAAAGGCCGATTTCAAAGCGGCTCATGTCAGGTCTCCGTTGCGTGTGGCATTGAGGGCGGCAAAAGCAGCGCGCGGGTGGAACGCAGCACAGAAAACAGCGCCACAATCACCGCCACCACACAGGTCGCCATGGCGGCGCGATACCCCCAGACCACCGGGATTTGCAGAATGAATGAGGTCTCGTGATAGGCGCCTTTGTCGATCATCCCGAGCCAAAGTCGCCACGCGATCAATGCCGAAAAGCCCAGCAAAAACAGATCTCCGATCAGGTCCAACAGGCGGTTGATCGTCTGACCCAACAGCGGTTTGAACAGATCTACCCGAGCATGGGCGCGGGCGAATTGGGCGTAGGGCATGGCGGAAAATACCGCAAATCCAATCCCAAATTCGACCAGTTCAATATCGCCGGGGATCGGACCAAAACCAAGGCCATCCAAGGCCCGGCCCGCAATCGAGAGGCAGGTCAACGCAATCACAGCCATGAGGCTCAGCCCGCCTGCATAGGCGGTCAGTCGCGCCAAACGCGCGATCCATAGGGACAGGCGGTGATACATCTGGGACCCTTTGTGACTGGACTGCACGAGCGGTTTAACCTGACGCAGGAGCAGGTCAACGTAAATCAGCCGTTGCCCGGCGATAGGTTCGGTGAATGATCCGGCAAATGATCCAAAGGGTCCAGATACTGCGGAATATCTAAGCCACTCATGGGCGGGCCGTTTGGGTCTTCAACGGCCTGAAGTGCGGCGCAGGCCAATGCAATGCCGGCCTTTGCGACATCTTCATGCAAGGAAAGCGCCTCGCGTCGAAACCGGGTCAAAAGCGGGGTTGCCTCTTTGGCGAAGGCGTCAAAATCGACGCCGATCACCCGGCCCAGCCGCTCGGCTGCGTCAATGGCGGTGATGGCGCTCATCGGTGAGGCGCAAAGGATGGCGTCAATTTCGGGGGCCTCTTTGAGGGCGGCGCTCACATCGGCTTCGATCGCTGTGGAGGGGCTGTCCGAGGTGGCGCTTTTGAGCCAGATCGGCGTCATCCCATGATGCTGACAAGTTTCTGTGACGCCTGCAAAAATGTCCTGACCATAGAGTTGGTCCAGCGGCGGCGCGATGACCAGCACATGACGCCGCCCGCGTCGCGCCAAGGCGGCAATGCCAATTTCGGCAAAGCGACGGTTGTCAAAATCAAACCACGCGTGGCGATCAGACCAAATGGTACGACCATGGGTGGCAAAGGGAAATCCCCGCTCCATCAAATAGGCGACGCGGGGGTCCTCGGGCAGGGTTTGGTTGAGGATCACGGCGTCGGCGGAACCGGTGCTGATCATATGGCGCAGCGGCCGCATCAGATCCTCATTCGGAGCATAGGGGGTGACGACCAGATGATAGGGCGTGCCTTGAAGGCCTTCGGCGACGGAGGAAATCAGTTGCGCAGTGTGGGACATGATGTCGGGCTCGGTGGGCATCAACAGCGACACGACATGGGTTTTTCCAGTGCGCAGGCGCTGACCGGCACGGTTTGGGTGATAGCCAATGTGATCGGCGCACTCCCGCACGCGTTTTTTGGTTTCGACCGAAATGTCGGGCGCATCTGAGAGCGCACGGCTGACCGTGGCGATGGCCAGCCCGGTGATGCGGGATATGGTTTTAAGGGTCGGGCGCTCGCCCGGAGACAAAGGGGGCGTGATCACAGGGGCCGCCTTTTCGTGCTCATCCTCACCCGTCATATCCGCTCCTTATAAGGGCGTCAGATTCGCCGCCTCTTGGTTTCAACAGTGTCGCCTGTGCGACCGCCGGGGTCGAGCCGTTACTGGGGGAATTTTCGCGAGAAAGTTGCGGCATGGAAAAACGCTCCGTTGGATCATCTTGGCCCATGAGAGGGAAAGAATCGCTTTTGACAGGATACTAAAACGTTTTAGATTGGGTGGGGCGCGGCGTTTATTTGTCTGGGAGGGATTATGGTCACTATCGAACTGACAGAGGGTTGGAGATTTTTTGACGCAGAGGGCGATTATGATCTGCCGGTCTCTTTGCCGTTTGACAGTGTCTCGACCATGGTCAAAGCGGGGCATGCGCCGGAGCCATATGTGGGGGACGCGGAAGCCGCGCTGCGCTGGATTGCAGAGCGCGATTGGGTGCTGTGCCGCTCGGTGGAGCTGACGCAGACGGATGTTGAGTTGGTGTTGTCAGGCCTTGATGGCGTCGTCGGTGTCTCGGTGAACGGGGTCGATGTGGTGACCGCTGACAATGCATTTCGGACCTGGCGGGTGGACCTGTCGCATTGCGCGCGGCTGGGCGACAACCAGATCGCATTGCGGTTCCGCTCGGTGATCCAAGCGGCAGAGGCCCGCCAAAAAGCCCAGCCGTTTTACATCCCCTACCACAAGGGCAATTGCCCGATCGCCAACATCAACATGCTGCGCAAACAGCAATGCGATTTTGGCTGGGATTGGAACACCGCTTTGGCACCGTTTGGGGTCAGCGGGGGTGTGAGTATTTGCTCTGCAATGAAGACGCGGATTGCGCATCTGCATGTGGCGCAGGCGCATCATGACACTGAAGCCCAGAGTGTCTCTGTTACAGTGACGGCGCATGTTGTTCATGGCGAGGGCGCGGTGGCGGAGATGCGCTTTGCCGGTCGACGGCGTGAGGCCGTGGTCACAGATGGCGTGGCGCAGGCGGTGTTTTTTATCGAAGAGCCTCAGCTTTGGTGGCCAAACGGGCAGGGCGATCAGCCGCTATATTCGTTGGAAATCAGGTGTGGCGCGGCGGTTGTGATGCGCCGGATTGGGCTTAGGCGGATCGAACATGTAACTGTCAAAGACGCGAAAGGCACCGGGTTTAAATTCCGGGTCAATGGTCGCGATGTCTTTGCCAAAGGGGCAAATTGGATTCCCGCAGATGCGCTGCATGGGCGGATTGAACGCGACAAGGTGCGCGATCTTTTACAATCCGCCGTTGATGCCCACATGAACATGATCCGGGTCTGGGGCGGCGGGCGCTATGAGCCGGATTGGTTTTACGATCTCTGCGATGACATGGGATTGATGGTCTGGCAGGACTTTATGTTCGCCTGCAATTTGTATCCGGCGGATCGGGCATTTTTGTCCAATGTCGCGGCAGAAGTGGTTGAGCAGGTGCAGCGATTGCAGCATCACGCCTGTTTGGCGCTGTGGTGTGGCGACAATGAGCTGTTGGGCATGTTACATGAATTCCCCGAGGCGAGGGCGAACCGCGACCGCTATTTGGTGATGTATGATCGGCTCAATCAGACCTTGGAACGCGCGCTTTTTGAGGCAGACCCGCAGGCAAATTGGTGGCCATCTTCGCCCTCTTTGGGTCCGTTGAATTACGGTGATGCTTGGCATGAGGACAGCTCGGGCGACATGCATGTGTGGACGGTGTGGCACGAGAATATGCCTTTTGAGGCCTACCGCGAGATGACGCCGCGTTTTGTGTCTGAGTTTGGATTTCAGTCCTTTCCCTCGATGGATGTGATCCGTCGCTTCATCGCGCCCGAAGATCGCAATATGGCCTCCCCGGTGATGGACGCGCATCAAAAAAACGCGGGCGGCAATGCGCGGATCGTGGGCACGATGATGCGCGATTTTCGTCTGCCGGAGCGATTTGAGGACCTCGTGTACCTGTCGCAGGTGCAGCAGGGGCTCGCGATCAAAACCGCCGTCACCGCATGGCGCGCGCTTAAGCCACATTGCATGGGCACGCTCTACTGGCAACTCAACGACACATGGCCCTGCGCTTCTTGGTCGAGCTTGGATTATGGTGGCGGTTGGAAGATTTTGCACCATATGGCCGCGCGGTTTTATGCCCCGGTTTTGGTCACGATCGTGCCGCAGTATGGTAGAGATGTATTTAAACTTATCAATGATTTATCGGATGAGGTGGATGTGTCTATTCAAGTCGCTGCCGTCACTCCAAAAGGCGATGTGCGGCCTTTGGCAGAGGTCTCTGTTACGGCGATGACCCATAAGGCGTTTGAGGTTTTGGAACTGGAGCGTGACCTGTTAAAACAGGATGAATTCTACGTCTTTACATGGCAGTATAGGGGGCAGCATGAAGGGCAAAATGAGGGCGGCGAAGGCGGCGACATTCATGCGCCGAAACCGTTCAAGGCCTATGATCTGATTGATCCTCATATTGTGATTGAAACCAATGAGTTGCGCGAAAAAATTGAGATCACACTTGCGGCCGAGGCGCTTGCGCTTTTTGTCACGCTTGACGCGGATCAGCCGGGGCGGTTTTCGGCCAATGCAGTGACGCTTTTGCCCAACATGCCGCAAAAGATCATATTTGTGCCGCAAGATGCAGATATAAATACGAATTTCACAGTTCAACACCTCTATAAGGCGACCTTGGGAGGGGCCAAATGAAACGATCCACTGTCAACGAGATCATCCGCGAGGCGGATGCGTTTATGCGCTCATTCGGCTTTGTCATGCCACCCTTTGCCTATCTGACGCCCGAGGCGCTCAAAGCGCGTGTGGCCAGCGATGGTATGATGATCCGCGATCATATGATGGGCTGGGACATCACGGATTATGGCCAGGGCGATTTCGACGCTTTGGGCCTGTTCCTGTTTACTCTGCGCAATGGCACTGCCGCCAATGTGGCACGGGGCATGGGGCCGCTCTATGCCGAAAAACTGTTGATCTCGCAGGAGAACCAAATTTCCCCGATGCATCACCATATCTACAAGACCGAGGACATCATCAACCGGGGTGGCGCGACCTTGGTGTTGCAACTTTACACCCGGACCGAGGACGGTGTTCTCAATGATACGGCCCCGGTCGAGGTGATGACCGACGGGCAATTGCGAACCCTGAAAGCGGGCGAACATTTGGCGCTGGCACCGGGCGAAAGCGTCACTTTGGAGCCGTGGCATTGGCACGCGTTTTGGGGTGAGGGCGGTAAGGTGTTGATCGGCGAAGTGTCGAATGTGAATGATGACCGTACCGATAATATTTTCCATCAACCGATCGGGCGGTTCAGCCAGATCGAAGAAGATGACACTCCGCTGCACCTGTTGGTCAGCGATTATGACAGCTGGCTTTGAGCCGAAAGGAGGCCTGATGACCTACACACCTGCCGAAAGCCGTTATGACACGATGGTTTACCGCACATGCGGCCAGTCCGGGCTGAAACTGCCCGCCGTGTCGCTGGGCCTGTGGCACAATTTCGGCCATGACACGCCGCATCAAACCAAACGTGACATCCTGCGCACCGCCTTTGATCTCGGTATCACTCATTTCGATCTGGCCAACAATTACGGCCTCCCTCCGGGCAGCGCCGAAGAAGCCTTTGGCGAGATTCTCAAAACCGACTTTGCCGGTTACCGCGACGAGATGATCATCAGTTCCAAGGCGGGCTATCGCATGCACCCGGGGCCTTATGGCGAATGGGGGTCGCGCAAATATCTGATGGCCTCTTGTGATGCCTCGCTCAAACGGATGGGCGTCGATTACGTTGATATTTTCTATTCGCACCGCTTTGATCCTGACACGCCATTGGAGGAAACCGTGGGCGCGCTGGATAGCATCGTGCGACAGGGCAAGGCGTTATACGTTGGGATTTCGTCCTATAATTCCGCCCGCACCCGCGAAGCGGTGGCCATTCTCAAAGACTTGGGTACGCCCTGCCTGATTCATCAGCCGAGCTACAATATGCTCAACCGTTGGGTCGAACGGGACGGGTTGAAAGACACGCTCAAAGAGTTGGGGGTTGGCTCCATCGCCTTTACGCCCTTGGCCCAAGGCATGTTGACGGCGAAATACCTCAAAGGCATCCCCGAAGGCTCGCGCGCGACCCAAGGCAAATCCTTGGCCCCGTCGATGGTCTCGGATCAGGCGATCAAAAACCTCAATGCGCTCAATGAGATTGCGCAGGCGCGTGGGCAGACATTGGCGCAAATGGCGATCGCTTGGGTGTTGCGCGATGAGGGCATCACCACGGCGCTCATCGGCGCGTCAAAGCCGTCGCAGGTGGTCGATTGTGTCGGCGCGGTGAGCAATCTGAGCTTCACGCCTGCGGAATTGGCGGCAATTGATGAGGCGGCTGATGAGGAGAAAATCAACCTTTGGGCCCTGTCGTCTGAAAGTGATCAAGATTAGTCTAAGTGGTTGTGATTTAAGTCATTGGCGGCTTCTCTTGGAGGCTGTACTCTAAGCGCACATACGCTCGGGAGGGGCCGCGATGACGAATGAGACAGCTCAATTTGACGGGCCTCAATTTGACGGGCAATGGACGTCGCGATTGATGATCTATGATCTTGAGGATCGGATCAGCACGCCTGTGCTTGAAACCGACATCGAGATTGCTGCGCCAAATTGGACGCCGGACGGATCGGCGTTGATCGTGAACGGTGGCGGGAGCCTGTTTTGGGTTGACCTTGATGCGCCGGAATTGTTGGAGATCGACACCGGCCTGTGCATCAATTTGAACAATGATCACGGCCTTTCGCCCGATGGCGAGACCCTGTATTTTTCCGATCATACCTATGGTCACGGCGCGATCATTTGGCGGCAATCCTTGGATGGCGACGCCGACCCGGAACAGGTCACCGAAAAACGCCCGTCGTGGTTTCATGGCATATCGCCCAATGGCCAATGGATTTGCTACACGGGCGTGCGCGAAGGGTTGTTTGGTATTTATGTTGCCGCAAGCGACGGGTCCGGCGAACATTGCGTGATCGAGGGCGGGCATCATTACGATGGCCCGGATTTCTCCGCAGATGGGGAATGGATTTGGTTCAATTCGGACCGCACCGGGGCCTCGGAGCTTTGGCGGGTGCGCCTTGACGGGTCGGGGTTGGAGCGGATGACCCAAGACGCGATGGTCAATTGGTTCCCGCATCCCGCGCCTGAAGGTGACGCGGTGGTGTATTTGGCCTATCCTGAAGGCACGGTGGGCCATCCACCGATGATGCATGTGGAATTGCGGCTGTGGCGACCGGGGCACCCGAGTGACACGCTGGTGACATTGACCGGCGGGCAGGGGACGATCAATGTGCCGTCATGGTCGCCCGATGGGGGGGCATTTGCCTATGTTGAATACGCGGACTAAAGCCGGTGTTTCGGCCCTGATTTTGGCCGCTTTGGCGCGCCCGGTGCTGGGGTTTGATCTGCCCGCGCCGGTCACGGATGAGGATTACCTTACAGTAAGCATGTCCGAGGTCACTTTAGGGCAACTGTTGTTTTTTGATCCGATCCTGTCGGGCAATGACAATATTTCCTGTTCCACCTGCCACCACCCGAAATTGGGCACCTCGGACGGGCTCTCACTGGGCTTGGGGGAAGGCGGGATCGGTCTTGGGCCGAGCCGAGTGGCGGACCAAAGCAATCTGCCCGAACACCGTGTGCCGCGCAACGCCCCCGCGCTATATAATTTGGGCGCGCATGAGTACACGCGGATGTTTCATGATGGCCGCGTCGAGGAGGTCGATGGTCATTTGCGCGTGCCGATTGAGGATGGTTTCTTTGCAACCGTGTCGGGCGTTTTGGCGACCCAAGCGGCGTTCCCCGTGCTCTCTCCTGATGAAATGGGCGGGCAGGTTAGCGAAAACCCTCTGTCCAAAGCCATCCGCAAGGGGCAATTTTCCGGCCCCGGTGGCGGTTGGGATTTGATTGCGGCCAAGGTGGCGGCGATCCCTGACTATGAGGCGCGATTCAAGACCGCCTATCCCGCCATCGCCTTTGGCCGCGACATCGCCTTTGCGGATATTTCCAATGCGCTGGCGGCATTTATGGCCTTTGAATATCGCTCTGATCACAGTCCCTTTGACCGATACCTGCGCGGTGATGAGGCGGCTTTGAGTGTTCAGGCCAAAGCGGGGATGGAGCTGTTCTATGGCGAGGCGGGATGTGCCGCCTGTCATTCCGGTGCGTTTCAAACCGATCACGCGTTTCACGCCATGGGCCAGCCGCAATTTGGCCCCGGCAAGACGTTGATTTTCGAACAAGGCGCGCGCGACGAAGGCCGGTTCCGTGTCACCGGCCAGCCGCAAGACCTCTATGCTTTTCGCACGCCCGCGCTGCGCAACGTTACGCTGACATCCCCCTATGGTCACACGGGCGCCTACGCCGATTTGCGCGATTTTGTGGTGGCGCATCTTGCCCCCTCTGAGGCGTTGATGACCTATGATCGCGCTCAGGCGGTGCTGCCTGATCTGCCGGTCGAGGATTGGGAGGTGATGAACACAGAGGCCGATGTCGCGGCGATCCTGTCGGCGATCAAAGTGCCGGACCGGAGCCTGCCTGAGGATCAAATCGACGCGCTGATGGCGTTTTTGCGCGCGCTTGAGGACAATCCAAATCGACTGGGCGTGCCGGAGACGGTGCCGTCTGGATTGGCGTTTGAGAAGTAGGGCGAGGACATAAGGCCGCTGTCCGCGGCTTTTGTCATGAGGCCCGATTTGAGGACAGGGTGACATGATGCGGCACCCTCGTTTTGCGTCCCAAAAGAACAGTTCCCAAAGTGATGGAAAAATCCATGCCAGAATTTTGTAAAGCCACAATTTTCGTCGAGGACTTTGATGAAGTCTTCGCGCACGATTTTCTTTGGGTTAAGATGTGGCTAGAAAAATGGAAAGAAAACATAGCCGTATCGAAATATTCGACTGGGGGATGGGAACACATCTGGGATGTTTTTGGCCCAAAAGGCGCCATTGAAGAAATCCCTGAAAATCTACTCTGCGGCAGTGACTGGGCCGGAATTTCAGGAAAAAAGACCTGCTCGTCTCATTGTTGTACCTGCCGTTCGGCCCACACATAAAGCCGCGATCAAACCTGCGGTGATAGGCCGGTTTGGGCTCGCACAAAGCTGGTATCTTACTCCCGCGCCAACTCAACCCAGCGATCGAACCGGGTCAGTTCCACCCAATCGCTTGCAAAGCCATCGGGCCATGTGACCTGAATTTTCGCACTCACCGCGTCACCAAGGCCAAAGTGCAGCGGCACCGCCTTGCCCGATCCATGCCCGCCGCCGATGGTGATTTCTTGATCCTGCAAACCAAGGTTGGTCAGAACCGACACCACTGCGCCGACGGCGGTTTGATTGGTCCCGGATTGCACCAAAGAGACATCCAGATACTGTCCGGAGTTGGGCGTCACGTTTTCATAAAGCTCCATGGGCGAGCCGCGATTGACCACCACGAGATCAAGCTTGCCGTCGCCGTTCAAATCCACCAATCCCGCACCGCGTGATTTCTCCAAAGATGCCACGCCTGCCGCAATCGAGACCTCGCGAAACGTCCCGTCTGGCTTTTGCTGCAACAGGTTGTTGGGGTCGCGCGCGGCGTTTGAGGGCATTTGTTCGACATTGCCCTTAGCGATAAACAGATCGGCGCGGCCGTCATTGTCGACATCGCCCCAATCCGCCTGCCAGCCGGTCGAGGGCCGCCCGTCATCGCCCAGATGCGGCCGATGGGCATAGGTGCCGATGTCAAAAGGCGCGGCCTCATAGCGACCATTCGCGCGGCCAAATTGCAGCAATTGATCGCCCATCGAGGTCAACATCACATCCGGGATCGCATCGCCATTGATGTCGCGTTCGGCAATGCCCATGCCCCAAAGGGAAACCCTGTCCCAGCCATCGCTCTCATCTAAAAACCGATTGTTTTGAAGATCATAGACCTGCTCATAGCCGCCTTTGACGTAGTAATGCCGATCATTGGAAAGTCGCAGGCTTTGCACCCCGCGCGCACCTTTGGACATCAGGGCGGAGAGTGTGCAAAAGCCCGGCTCTAGGATGGTTTTGTCCCATCCTGTTGCGTTTGGGCGGTGCAATTCGTTGCTGTCACAGGCCTCAAATGGCCCGTCCGGGTTGTCGCGGTCGACGTAATTGCCGAAAAACAAGGTCGGTCGGGTGTTGTCCCCCTCCCATCCGGCGGCAAAAGAGGTGGTCCAGCGGTCGCCACCGTCAAATCCCCATGCCTCTGAGGCGTCCTCAAACGCGCACTCGCCCAAGCCTTTGAGCAGTAGATTTTTCCCGACCCGCAGCACGGCGAGATCGGTGATCCCATCACTGTCGATATCAATCGGATAGGCTCCGGTGACGCCGGTGATGGCCGCGATGTCGCCACGCTCAAATGTCAGCGCGCCCTCGCGCTCGGAACGGTTTATCATCAGGCTGGCGGGGGTGTCACCGCCGGCAGCAAAGAGATCGGTCATCCCATCGCCGTTGCAATCAAAAGAGGCCACGCCGCCGCCGACAAAATGTTCCCAGCCGCCGCTGTAGATATGTGCGGGCAGGGCGTCGGACCGATCTTGGAATTGCGGAATGGATTGCGCCATAAGGGCTGTGGGGGCACAAAGGCCAAAGAGGAAAAATAAAAATCGGTGGGTCATCCCACAAGCATCTCCGTGGCCAGATCAAGCGCCAATGCGCCCGCGCCCCGCGCCCAAACCAGATCGCCCCAGGCGTGAATTTCCACCGGGGTCGGCGGGCGTCCGGGTTTGTGGGTCAACATGCGGGTCTCGTGCAGCACATCTTCGGCATAGAGAAAATCGTAACGCAAACGATCGCCGGAGAGAAGGATTAATGCCGGGTCAAACAAGGTCACGACATTGGCCAGCCCTGCGGCCAAATAGCGCCCAGCCCGCGAAAAAATCGTCCGCGCCAAGGCGTTGCCGTCTTTGGCTTGGCGATAGAGCGTTTCCAACATGTCGTCGGCGCTGCGGCTTTGCGGGCCGATGTTGAGCGCGGTATGGGCTTCACGGACCAAGGCATAGTCGGCGACATAGGCCTCAAGACAGCCGCGCTGCCCACAGCGGCAGAGCGCGCCATCAAGTTGCACTTTGGTGTGGCCAAGTTCCATCCCGTGCCCCATGCCGCCGCGGTGCAATTGGTGTCGGATCACAAGCCCCATGCCCAAGCCGTGTTCGATCGAGACCACGGCAAAGTTGTCCAATCCGCGTCCAGCACCAAACCACAACTCGGCCAGCGCCAAAAGGTTGGCGTCATTGTCGATCCGCACGGGAACACCCAAACGGTCGGCCAATAGGTCGCGCAACGGGATGTCGGCGGCTTCCATGAAGGGGCACCACAGCATATGACCCGCGTCAAAATCAACCATGCCGGGCAGGCCGAGAGCCACGGCGGTGGGCCGTGTGCCGGTGAGGTTGGCGTCCTTGAGACCTGCCGCGACGATGGTTTCGGCCTCAATCAGGATCTCATCGGTCGTGCGCGCCATCGGCGGCGCGGGCAGGGTGGCCGAGCCCAATAGATTGCCAGCCAAATCCAGCACCACGGCGGAGTTGGAGCGGTCCGAAATTTTGATCCCGACGATGATGCCGGAGCTGGTGTTGACTTTGAGGCCGACACGGGGGCGGCCACGGGTGGAGTCTGTGTCACGTCGGGGCAGCTCGGTTTCTTCGATCAAGCCTGCGCCAATCAGATCGGAGGCGATTTGGGTGACGGTCGCGGGCGAGATCGCAAGCTGGCGTGCCAGATCAACACGGGCAACGGCCCCCGCCGCGCGCACCGCCTCAAACACTTGACGCCGAAAGGATTTTGCCCCGGTGTCCGCGTTCGGGAACAGGGGTCCACAGCCCGCTTTTGGGTGGGGTTGGGTGAGCGGATCAACGGAGGGTTCCATTGGGATGTCTGATGTTACGTCAGGGATCATAAAAATTCGCCAATCTAATTTAATAGACGATTTACGCACCTTTTCGCCTAAGGTTTCAGCGATTAATGCATGGTTTATTTTGAATATCCATCAGAAAGTGAAGGATGGGCGTTATTATTATTTTGACACTCAAATTAAATATGCCATGATTTCGCCATCCCGACCGCGAGTCGGGACCCGTCGGCACTTATCTGTAGGAGGAGGAGTGGGACCGGCGTGGCTATTTGGGAGGATATTCATGCGTAAATCCATGTTGATGGCGGCCACTATTGTGGCTGCTGGCTTTACAACTTCGGCGTTCGCCGCCGATCTCACCGTTGGCGTGAGCTGGTCCAATTTCCAAGAAGAGCGTTGGAAAACTGATGAGGGCGCGATGAAAGCGGCGCTTGAGGCGGCTGGTGCCGACTATGTTTCCGCAGATGCGCAGTCGTCGTCGGCCAAACAGCTTTCCGATATTGAAAGCCTGATCGCGCAGGGCGTGGACGCGCTCATCGTATTGGCGCAAGACACCCAAGCGATCATTCCCGCCGTCGAAATGGCAGCGGACGAAGGCATTCCGGTCATCGCCTATGACCGCCTGATCGAAGATCCGCGCGCCTATTACCTGACCTTTGATAACGTTGAAGTCGGGCGTCTTCAGGCCAAAGCTGTGTTCGATGTTCAGCCGACCGGCAACTATGTGATGATCAAAGGCTCGCCGACCGATCCGAACGCCGACTTCCTGCGCGGTGGTCAGCAAGAGGTGTTGCAGGCGGCAATTGATTCCGGCGCGATCACCATTGTGGGCGAGGCCTACACCGATGCGTGGCTCCCGGCCAACGCACAGCGCAACATGGAATCCATCCTCACCGCGACCGACAATAAAGTGGACGCGGTTGTGGCCTCCAATGACGGCACCGCAGGCGGTGTTGTGGCCGCTTTGGCGGCGCAAGGCATGGCCGGTATCCCGGTCTCCGGTCAGGATGGCGATCACGCCGCTTTGAACCGTGTGGCTTTGGGCACACAGACGGTGTCCGTGTGGAAAGACGCCCGTGAGCTTGGCAAAAATGCCGCTGAGATCGCCGTTGAATTGGCGGGCGGTATGATGGCGCCCGATGTTGATGGCACCGTCGCTTTCACCACACCGGGTGGCAATGACATGAACGCTAAATTCCTGGCCCCGATCCCGATCACCAAAGACAATCTGTCGGTGGTTGTGGACGCTGGTTGGATCACCAAAGACGCGCTGTGCCAGGGCGTTGAAAGCGGTCCGGCCCCCTGTAACTGATCGGTTTCAGGACCGAAATCCTCCCGGTTCGCCGGGCATTTAGGACTGTTCCCGCCGGAGTTCGGCGGGGGCGGCCCGCCTCAGTGCGCCCGCGGCCGGGTTACCGACACGAGGGGGCAGGGCAGAGATCAAGACACAAAGATCGGGACATGAGGCACACGAGGCGCAGACCTCGTTCAGACCTAGGGGAAGGCGACAATGGCGGACCAATCACAGACAGCGGCGACACAGGCCAACACACAGACGGGCCCTCAGAATTCCAGCAATAAGGGGTTTTTCTCCCAGTTGGAGATCGACATGCGGCTCTTGGGCATGGTGGGGGCGTTTATCCTCATCGCGCTGGCGTTCAACATGTTTACCGATGGGCGTTTCGTCACACCGCGCAATATTTTTAACCTGACCGTGCAAACCGTCTCTGTCGCGATCATGGCGACGGGCATGGTGTTTGTCATTGTCACCCGTCACATTGACCTCTCGGTCGGGGCTTTGTTGGCGATTTCTTCGGCCATTGGCGCGATGATGCAGGCGCGTTGGTTGCCACAAATTGTCGGGCTTGATTACGGCAATCCATTGATCGCGCCGATCGCGATTGTGACCTGTCTGGCGGTCGGCACCCTCATCGGGGCGTTCAATGGCTGGCTGGTGGGCTATCAAAAAATTCCGGCCTTTATCGTCACTTTGGGCGGTCTGTTGATCTGGCGCTATGTCGGCTGGTATGTCACCGATGGTCAAACCATTGCGCCGCTCGATCAGACCTTTACCGTTTTGGGCGGAGCTGAGGGCACATTGGGTGTCACCCTATCATGGGCGGTTGGGATTTTGGCCTCTGCCTTCACGATCTACGCCCTGTGGAACGCGCGCAACGCCCGCAAGAGCCACGGTTTTCCGATCAAGCCGCTGTGGGCTGAAGTCACCATCGGCGGTGTCGCTGTCGCCGCGATCCTTGGCTATATCGCCACGCTCAACGCCTATGACATCCCGGTCGGCAAGCTCAAACGCCTGTTTGAAGCGCGCGGCGAGATCATGCCCGCGGGCTATACCGAGGCCTATGGTCTGCCGATTTCGGTGATCATTTTGATTGTCGTTGCCATTGCCATGACGCTTGTGGCCAAGAAAACCCGTCTTGGAAAATACATCTTTGCGACGGGGGGCAACCCGGATGCGGCGGAACTGTCGGGCATCAACACCAAACTTTTGACGGTCAAAATCTTTGCGCTGATGGGCTTTCTTTGTGGTCTCTCTGCGGTGATCGCCTCGGCCCGTCTGCAAAGCCACGCCAATGACATTGGCACACTCGATGAGCTGCGCGTGATTGCGGCGGCGGTGATTGGCGGCACGGCGTTGTCGGGGGGGATCGGCACCATTCACGGTGCAATTTTGGGCGCTTTGATCATGCAGTCCTTGCAATCGGGCATGGCGATGGTGGGCGTCGATGCCCCGCTGCAAAATATCGTGGTTGGCTCGGTTTTGGTCTTTGCTGTCTGGATCGACATTCAGTACCGCAAACGCCTTGGCATGAAGATTTAAGGGGGAATGAGCATGGAAAACAGTGCAAACACAACCATGGGCAAGAACCCCAACATCGGCACGCCGCTTGTGGAACTCAAAGATATTTCGATCTCTTTTGGCGGGATCAAAGCGGTGGATCATGTCTCGATTGATCTGCACCCCGGCGAGGTCGTGGGCCTGTTGGGCCACAATGGTGCGGGCAAATCGACGCTGATCAAATGCTTGTCTGGCGCCTATCAAAAGGACGCAGGCGAGGTCTACATCAACGGCGAGAAGGCGGAGATCCGCAACACCCGCGATGCGCGCAAATACAATGTCGAAACCATCTATCAAACGCTGGCTTTGGCTGACAATCTCGATGCCGCCTCGAACCTGTTTTTGGGTCGCGAATTGGTCACACCGTTTGGCTTTGTCGATGAACCGGCGATGGAGGCTGAGACGCGCAAGATCATGGGGCGGTTGAACCCGAATTTCCAGAAATTCAAAGAGCCGGTGAGTGCGCTCTCCGGCGGTCAACGCCAATCGGTGGCCATTGCCCGCGCGGTCTATTTCAACGCCAAAATCCTGATCATGGACGAACCGACAGCGGCGCTTGGTCCACATGAAACCCAGATGGTCGCGGAGTTGATCGAAGAGCTCAAAGCACAGGGCCTTGGGATTTTCCTCATTGAGCATGACATCCACAACGTCATGCGGCTCTGTGACCGCGCGATGGTGATGAAAAACGGCCAAAGCGTTGGCACGGTCAACGTCGGCGAGGTCACGGATGAGGACATTCTGGGCATGATCATCATGGGAAAAAAGCCGCCGCAAGCGTATTAACCTCCTTACAGGGCGGGCGATTGCATTTTGGTCGCCCGCCACACAACAAATGGATTTCCCATGTATATCGGACTTGATCTCGGGACCTCCGGTCTCAAAGCGATCCTGATCACTGAGGCGCAAGATGTTGTCGCCGAAGCCAATGTGGCCCTGACCAATGAGCGCCCGCAGGATGGCTGGTCGGAACAGGACCCGGCCACATGGCTTGCTGCCTGTGATCGGGTGATGGCCGAACTTGGCACCAAGGCGGATCTTTCCGGCGTCAAAGGCATTGGTCTTTCGGGGCATATGCATGGCGCGACCTTATTGGATGGCGCGGATCAGGTGTTGCGTCCCTGCATCCTGTGGAATGACACCCGCTCCCATGTCGAGGCGGCGGAGATGGACGCCGATCCGCGTTTTCGTGCCCTCACAGGCAATATCGTGTTTCCGGGATTCACCGCGCCGAAACTCGCGTGGGTCAAACGCCATGAGCCAGAGATTTTTGCACAGCTCAAAAAGGTGCTTTTGCCGAAAGATTACCTGCGGCTTTATCTGACCGGGGAGCATGTGGGCGAGATGTCTGACAGTGCGGGCACCGCGTGGTTTGACACCGGCGCGCGCGATTGGTCCGATGATCTTTTGGCCGCGACCGACATGGATCGCTCTTTCATGCCGCGGTTGGTCGAGGGCTCTGAGGTCTCTGGCACATTGCGCGCCGAATTGGCCGCCAGTTGGGGCGTCTCGCCCACCTGTGTGATCGCGGGGGGCGGCGGCGACAATGCCGCCTCGGCCATCGGGGTCGGTGTGGTCAAAGCCGGGCAGGCCTTTGTGTCCCTGGGCACCTCAGGCGTGCTCTTTGCTGCCAACGACGGCTATCAACCGGACGCAGCCACCGCCGTTCACACCTTTTGCCACGCGCTGCCAAACACATGGCACCAGATGGGCGTGATCTTGGCGGCGACCGATGCGCTCAATTGGTATGGGCGCTTTGTCGGCCACGACGCGGTCACGCTGACCCGTGCGCTTGGTGGGCTTGAAGCCCCCGGCAAGACCCGGTTTTTGCCGTACTTGGGCGGAGAGCGCACGCCGTTGAACGACTCCGCCATTCGTGGCGGGTTTATTGGCCTTGAACACGCGACGGACACGCACGCGGGCACCCGCGCGGTGCTTGAGGGCGTGACTTTCGCGATCAAAGATTGCGCCGAGGCACTGGCCGCAACCGGCACCAAAATTGAACGGCTTTTGGCGGTCGGGGGTGGGTCGAACTCTCCCTACTGGGTCGAGGCCATCGCCACCGCGTTGAATGTCGCCGTGGACCTGCCCGTGGCGGGGGATTTTGGCGGCGCTTATGGCGCGGCGCGCCTTGGTCAAATGGCCGCAACGGGGGGCGGGACCGAACTGGCCGCCACACCCGCCATCGAGACAACGATTGAACCAAACCAAAGCCTGAGTGCTGCGTTTGAAGACGGGTTCGCCCGGTTCAAAGCGGCTCAGGTTGCCATTAAGGGGCTGACATGACTGAGTTTTTCAAAGGCATTCCGCAAATCAATTACGAAGGCCCGGCCTCGCACAATGAGTTCGCCTATAAGTATTACAACCCCGATGAGGTTGTGATGGGCAAACGGATGGAAGATCACCTTCGCTTTGGCGTCGCCTATTGGCACAGCTTTGCCTATGAGGGCGGCGACCCGTTTGGCGGGCGCACTTTTGATCGTCCGTGGTTTGGCGAGGGCATGGAAAAGGCGAAACTCAAGGCCGATGTGGCCTTTGAGATGTTCGACATTCTGCAAGCGCCGTTTTTCTGTTTTCACGACCTTGATGTTCGTCCCGAAGGCGCGACATTTGCCGAAAGCAAACGCAATCTTGAAGAGATCGTCGATTATTTCGCCGCGAAAATGGAGACGTCGCACACCAAGCTGTTGTGGGGGACGGCCAACCTGTTCACCCACCGCCGGTTCATGGCCGGATCGGCGACCAACCCGGACCCGGATGTGTTTGCTTACTCTGCCGCGACGATCAAATCCTGTATGGATGCGACGATCAAACTGGGCGGGGCCAATTACGTCCTGTGGGGCGGGCGCGAAGGCTATGAAACGCTGCTCAACACCGATCTGACACGCGAGGCGGACCAAGCCGCGCGGATGTTGGAAATGGTGGTGAACTACAAGCATAAAATGGGCTGGGACGGGGCGATCCTGATTGAGCCGAAGCCGCAGGAACCATCGAAACACCAATATGATTTCGATGTCGCCACCGTCTACGGATTTCTCAAACGCTATGGGTTGGAGAATGAGGTCAAGGTCAACATCGAACAGGGCCACGCCATTTTGGCCGGGCATTCCTTTGATCACGAATTGGCGCTGGCGGGTTCGCTGGGCATCCTTGGCTCGATCGACATGAACCGCAACGATTACCAATCCGGCTGGGACACCGATCAATTCCCGAACAATGTACCCGAAGTGGCTCTGGCCTATTACGAAGTGTTGCGCGCGGGCGGGTTCACCACGGGGGGCACCAATTTCGATGCCCGCATCCGGCGCCAATCTCTGGACCCGGAAGATTTGATTTTGGCTCATGTGGGGGCGATGGACATCTGTGCGCGCGGGTTCAAAGCCGCCGCTGCGATGTTGGAGGATGGCAAATTGGAAGCGGCGCGTCAGGCGCGCTATGCCGATTGGACCAAGCCTGCGAACCAAGCGATGTTGACGGACGGAGATTTGGACGCGATTCAGGCGCGGGTTTTGGCCGAGGGCATCAACCCGGAGCCGCGCTCAGGGCGTCAGGAGCGGTTGGAGAATTTGGTGAACTCTTACCTGTAAGGGTTTGATTAAATTTATGAAATGGCGGGCATGTCCCGCCATTTTTCGCAGTGCTCCAAAAATCGCAGTGCTCCAAAAATCGCAGTGCTCCAAAAATCGCAGTGCTCCAAAAATCGCAGTGCTCCCAAAATCGCAGTGCTCCCAAAATCGCAGTGCGCCCCAAAAGAAGGGCTATCTTTTGGACAATGTGCGATGGATCGCGTCGGTCCAGCCGTCATATTTTGCGCTGCGCAGGGTCGCGTCCATCTGCGGCGTAAACGTCGCCTGCGCGCGCCAAACCTTAGCAAACTCATCGGGGGCGGGGCAAAGATCGACCGCAAGCCCGGCCAAATAGGCAGCCCCCAAAGCGGTGGTTTCCAGATTGGCCGGACGGTCCACCGGCGCGCCCAAGATGTCAGATAAGAATTGCATCGCAAAGGGATTGGCCGACATGCCACCATCGACGCGCAGGGTGGTGTCCTCGGGGGTGGCGCTCCAATCGGCATGCATCGCCTCGATCAGGTCGCGGGTTTGATAGCCGACACTTTCGAGTGCGGCACGGGCAAACTCCGCAGGTCCGGTGTTGCGCGTCAGGCCATAGATCGCACCGCGCGCCTCGGCATCCCACCACGGCGCACCAAGCCCGGTGAAGGCCGGGACGAGGTAGAGGTTTTGTTCGGGATCGGCCTGTTGTGCCAGCTCGAGCGTTTGCTCGGCATCGGTGATGATCCCAAGCCCGTCGCGCAGCCATTGCACCACGGCCCCGGCGACAAAGATTGATCCTTCGAGCGCATAGGTGGGGGTGCCGTTCAGTTGATAAGCGACGGTTGTGAGCATCCGGTTTTTTGAGGCGACCGGGGTGTCGCCGGTGTTGAGCAGGGCAAAACAGCCAGTGCCATAGGTGGATTTCATCATGCCGGGGCGAAAGCACGCCTGACCAACCGTGGCCGCCTGTTGATCGCCTGCAACACCGCGAATGGGGATCGGCGCGCCAAACAGGGTGGTTTCGCCAAAGTCAGCGGAGCTGTCGCGCACTTCGGGCAGCATTTGCATCGGGATGCCAAGGCGCTCACAAATCGTCGCGTCCCAGGCGCCCTCATAGATATTATAAAGCATGGTGCGGCAGGCGTTGGTGGCGTCTGTGGCGTGCACCCGCCCCCCCGGATTGCCTTCGGTCAGGTTCCAGATCAGCCACGTGTCGACAGTGCCAAATTTAAGCCGACCCGCGCGTGCCATGTCGCGCGCACCTTCGGTTTGATCAAGGATAAAGGCCAGTTTTGTGGCGGAAAAATACGGGTCGAGCAAAAGCCCGGTGCGGGTCGTAACCTCCGCTTCAAATCCCTCCTCGCGCAGCTTGGCACAGGTGTGCGCGGTGCGCCGATCCTGCCAGACGATGGCGGGGGCGATGGGTTTGCCGGTCTCGGCGTCCCAGACCACGGTGGTTTCGCGTTGATTGGTCAGACCCAGCGCGGCCGGACGCACACCCGTGTCTGCCAGCACATTGCGGATCACCCGAACGGAGGTTTGCCACAGGTCCATCGCATCATGTTCGACCCAGCCCGAATGCGGGTAATGCTGGGTGAATTCCTCTTGAGCGCTGGAAATGGGGCGCAGCTCCGCGTCAAACAGAATGGCGCGGGTCGAAGTGGTGCCTTGGTCCAAGCTTAAAATTGTGTTGCTCATGTCGCCTCCCTTGCAGGTTACGATAGGGCGTGGATCACGGGTCTACAAGCAGAGGGACGTGTTGGTGTGACCATAGGGCCGGTGGGCGAAAGACGGGTTGATCTGCGCAATGGTCAAGAAAACCTTTTATGACAGGGAGGTCTCGGGCTTTTTGACCTTGAGGCAGACGGATATGCGCCTGCGCCCTTGTCATTTGGTTGCCAATCAGGGAGTTTTGGCCAAAGACCCAAGCCGCACCAAGAACCCAAACCAAGAGGTCGCCTCGATGAAATTTTTTCCCATGTTCCTTCGGGTGGCTGAACGCGATGTTGTGATCGTGGGTGGCGGGGAAACGGCGGCGCAAAAGGCGCGGTTGATGTTGAAAACCGAGGCGCGTCTGATCTTTGTCGCCCCTGATCTGGACCCTGAACTGGCCGCATTGGTTGAGGAGGGGCGGGCAAGCCATCACAGCGGAGACATCACGCCGGAGTTGTTTCGCGGCGCGGCGCTGATATTCATTGGCACCGGCTGTCCGGGGATGGATGCAGCGCTTCATGCGCTGGCGCGTGAGGCGGAGGCTTTGGTCAATGTGGTCGATCAACCCGCACTGTGTGAGGCGACGACGCCGTCGATTGTGGATCGCGATCCATTGGTGGTGGCAATTGGCACCGAAGGGGCCGCGCCGATTTTGGCGCGCCAGATCAAAACCCGGCTGGAAAGCATGTTGGAGCCACGGCTGGGCGATTTGGTTGGCTTGGGTGGTCGGCTCCGCAGCGCTGTGGCACATCGTGTGCCGCGCGAAAACCGTCGGGCATTTTGGCGCTGGGTTTATGATGACGCGCCGCGCAGGTTGCATGCCAGAGGGGCCGAACGCGAGGCGGCGGAACTGATCAAACAGGCGATGGAGGCCGGGGGCGCGCCGAAAGAGGCGGGGACCAAGGGGGCCGTGACGCTGTTGCCCGTCAGCAGCCTTGAGCCCGATCTGATGACCCTGCGCGCGGTGCAGCGGTTGCAGGAGGCTGATTTGGTGCTCTGTTCTGATCCAAGTTTTGTGCCGATCCTGGAATTGGCGCGCCGCGATGCCACGCGCGTCGTGGTGGGACGCGATCACGGCACCGAAGACTGGCTTGTGTCCGATCAGCGCAAAGTGGTTTTGGACGAGGTCGCGACGGGGGCACGGGTCGTCTGGCTTGTGGCGCGCCGCGATGCGGAGCGGGCCGCGCTTGGCCTGCCGGATGATATTGAACGGGTGCCTGCTGTTCGGGTTTAGGCCAAATGGGTTTAGGAGATAAGCATGAGTGATCTGGAGCATCGTATTGCTGTGGCCCGAGGTGAGATCCCGGCGGATATTGTCCTCAAGGGCGGGATGATTTTTGATCTGATGACCGGCGAGATGATCACAGGCGATGTGGCCATCGTTGGCGATCGGATCGCGGGCGTTTATGAGAGCTACGAAGGCGCGCGCGAAATTGATGTCACGGGCCAGATCATTGTTCCGGGCTTTATCGACACGCATTTGCATATCGAAAGCTCTCTGGTCACGCCGTTTGAATTTGACCGCTGTGTCGCGCCGCGTGGGGTGACCACGGCAATTTGTGATCCGCATGAGATCGCCAATGTCATCGGTCTGGATGGCATCCGTTATTTCCAAGCAGCCTCTGAGCACACGGTGATGGATATTCGGGTGCAGCTCAGTTCTTGCGTGCCCTCGACCCATATGGAAACCGCAGGGGCGGAGCTTTTGGCCGAGGATTTGGCTCAGGTCATGGGGCATCGGTCCGCCATCGGTCTGGCCGAATTTATGAATTATCCGGGCGTGATCTCCCGCGACCCTGAAGCGATGAAAAAGCTGCATCTGTTTGACGATGCACATATTGATGGCCATTGCCCGCAACTCTCTGGCCGCGATCTCAACGCGTATATTGCGGCGGGCATTCGCACCGAACATGAGGCGACAACGGCGGATGAGGCGCGTGAAAAGCTGCGCAAAGGCATGCGGGTTTTGATCCGTGAAGGCTCAGTGTCCAAGGATTTGCACGCGTTGCAGCCGCTTTTGACCGATCTGACCGCGCCTTACATGTGCCTGTGCACCGATGATCGCAACCCGTTGGACATCGGTGAGCATGGCCATTTGGATTACATGATCCGCACGCTGATTGCGTTGGGGAGTTCGCCTTTGGCGGTCTACCGCGCCGCCAGCCTGTCCGCCGCCGAGGCCTTTGGTCTGAAAGATCGCGGCATGATCGCGCCGGGCAAACGCGCCGATCTTGTGGTGATTGATAGCCTTGAGGGGTGTCATGCCTCGCGCGTGTTTGCGGGCGGGGTCGAGGTCACGGATGCGGCCTTTGCGGCGCGCGGGTCCGTTGATCCAATCGGGCGGCAGTCGGTGAAAGCCCCAAAAGTGCGCGCCGAGGATTTTCGCACCACCGGCAACCGTGAGCAGACCGATGTGATCGGCATCCTCGAAGGCAAAATCATCACCGAGCACCTGCATGAGATCATCCCGATTGTGGACGGCGACAAACGCCCCGATCCGGTGCGCGACCTGACCCGGATCACCGTGATCGAGCGCCACGGCAAAAACGGCAATATTGCCTCGGGCTTTGTCAAAGGCTTTGGTGTCAAGGCAGGGGCGATTGCCTCGACCGTGTGCCATGACCATCACAACATCGTTGCGGTCGGGGTGGATTACGACGACATGGCCGTGGCCGCGAACCGCCTGTCCGAGATCGAAGGCGGGTTTGTCGTGGTGCGGGACGGCGTGGTCTTGGCCGAATTGGCACTGCCCGTGGCGGGGCTGATGAGTCTTTTGTCGTTTGAAGAGGTGCGCGATCATTTGGTTGATCTGCGGGCGGCGGCGGCCTCATTGGGCGTCACATTGGAAGAGCCGTTTTTGCAATTGGCGTTTTTGGCGCTTCCGGTCATTCCGGCGCTCAAAATCACCGACCGCGGCATGGTCGATGTGACCAAATTCGAAATCATCGTGTGATCTGGAAGATCCTCCAGACGGGAGGGGCGGCCCTAATTGGGCCGACCCGTTTGGGCCTTTTTAGCGAACCATGACGGTCGAGGTTTGGCCCGGCACCAGCCGGACTGTGTCGCTGAAATACGCATCGCGCGCCACGGAATAGGCCGAAACTAAGATGCATTGACCTGAATCCGCAGGGAAGACCCAGCGGTCCTTGTCCGACGGAGGACCCCCAGGTTCGATCAAAACTGTTTGTTTCGCAAGCGAGTTGCAGCCTTCATAGGAGAGGGAGCGCAACGGTTGGCCGCTGGCGTTGACGATTTCGAGGGTGGACTCCGGTGCGCCGCTTTTGCTCAACGGATAGTCTGGGATTGGCACGCCATCACATGCGGCAAGGGTTGCGGCAACAGCGAGGGCTGCGAGCGGTTTCAACGTGGGGGTGATCATGCGTGTCTCTCCTTTTGCGCCGGATTAGGCTACGGGACCGATGCACGGCATCAACCTATAGGTTCTTATAGGGTTTCGAAGGCTGGATGAGATCCAGCCGAGGCAGGGTTTCAGGGTGTTGAAAAAAATGAACCGATTAGTTTACTTTTAGAGATTTTACAGTTGACAAAACTGTCAACTCGGAACATTTGAAGAAGAGAAAAGGGCGCGAGGCGCCCCAGATTTCTCACATCAGGAGGTTGATTATGACCCGTTCTATTTTGGCTCTTTTTGCTCTGACGCTGACCCTTGCCGCCTGTGAGGGCGTGGAGACATATCCCGTGTCGCAATGCACAACTGCGGATCACTATCCGGTGGCGTGTCAGCCGACGTCTTCGACCGATCACCCCGGTGATCTGGCCATCACGGCCGCGCCGGAGATGACGGGCGCATAAGGTTTGGAGGGGGCGGTGGCCGTGTTAGGCCGCCGTGTCAGGCCACCGTGCCTTCGGTCTGGCTTTGCAGCATGGCCCGGCCAAGCAGGATGGAGCCATCGCGAATGTCGCTTTCCAGCGCGGCACAGAGCGCGGCCACATCGCGGGCCTCCATCGCCGCCAACATTTCTTTATGGCGGTCGACCATGGCCGTCGTTTTAATGGATTTGATTGCTTGGCGCTGAAAGGGGCCGAGCTGCAACCAGACGCTTTCGATCATTGGCACCACGGCTTGATGTGGGTTCAATCGGTAGAGGTCTTTGTGAAAGCTCTGATTGATCCGGGTCAGCGCATCCAAATCGCCCGCCGCCAAAACCACATCCATTTGGTCATCAAGGGCACGCATGTGCTCAATGAAGACATTTGAAATATAGGGAAAGGCGCGCTCTGTGGCGTGGGTTTCCAAGCTGATGCGGAGCTGAGCCAGTTCCTCAAACCGACCAAGGGTCATGTCGGGCACTTTGAGCCGACGATTGCCCAACACTTGAATGGCGTTTTCCGAACTCAACCTGCGCACTGCCTCGCGGATGGGGGTTGGGCTGAGGTTCAATTCTTGGGCCAGCCCGCGAATGGTCAGGGCGGTTCCGGGCGCAAAGGCGCCGACAATAATGGCATTACGCAAGCGGCTATAGGCGTATTCCTGGGTGGTGCCATCGCTGTCACCGGAAAATTCAGGAATAGTGGATACCACCATCGGCGTTTGACCTTACTGTTGTCTCAATATGTGTAGGATGACGTGTGTTTCCGGTTGACACAAGCCCAAAAGAGATCACAAATAAATAAATAGTATCACATTTAGGGGCGCGATATGACATCGGCAAAAGCAGGATCGGCAACAGCTTCGGAACAGGCAGAGCTTTGGCGCATCGACAACCCGGAAATCGAAACGATTTTTGCCTGTATTTGCGATCTCAATGGCGTGATGCGCGGCAAGCGTGTGCCGGTTGATCAGCTTGATAAAATCTTGGAGGGTGGGCTGCGGATGCCGCTCTCGCTGCTCAGTATGGACATATGGGGCGAGGATATTGAGGGCAACGAATTGGTGTTTGACACCGGCGATGCCGATGGGTTGTGCGATTTCACCGGGCGCGATTTGAGTCCGGTCGATTGGATCAGCCGCCCGGCGGCCTTTGCCCAACTTTGGATGCGGCAGGAAGACGGCTCGGTGTTTCCGGGCGATCCACGCCGCGCCCTCGACACAATCACCACCCGGTTCAAGGCGCTGGGTCTGACGCCGGTTGTGGCGACCGAATTGGAATTTTATGTCGTCGACCCAAGCGAGGCCGCACCGCAACCGCCGTGCTCCCCGGTCACCGGCAAGCGCCTCGATTCTGATGGGGCGCTGTCACTGGACGAGTTGGAGCATTTCGACGCCTTCCTCAATGAAATCTATGACGGCTGTAAGGCCCAAGGCATCCCGGCGGATGCGGCGATTTCGGAAAACGGGGCAGGGCAGTTTGAGATCAATTTCATGCATGTCGCTGACCCGTTGAAGGCGGCCGATGATGCGGTTTTGTTCAAACGTCTGGTGCATGGCATCGCCCGTAAACACGGGTTTGCCGCAACCTTTATGGCGAAACCTTACGGGGATCGTTCAGGGTCGGGAATGCACGTCCATTTCTCGCTCGTGGATGAAGAGGGCAACAACGTTTTTGACGATGGCGGCAATGACGGCACCGAAGTGATGCGCCAAGCGGTTGCGGGTCTTTTGGAGACGATGCAGGAAAACGCCTTGGTGTTTGCGCCGCATGAAAATTCGTTCCGTCGGCTTTTGCCGGGGGCTCATGCGCCCTCCACCGTGTCATGGGGCTATGAAAACCGCACCGCCTCGATCCGTATTCCGGGCGGTAGCCACAAAGCGCGCCGGATCGAACACCGGGTCGCAGGCGCGGATGCCAACCCCTATCTGGTGCTGTGCTCGATCTTGGGGGGGCGCTTTTGGGCATTGAAAACAAATGGACGCCAAGCGCGCCCATCGTCGGCGATGCCTATTCGCAAGACCTGCTTCACTTGCCTTATGACTGGGCGTCGGCGATTGAGGCCTTTAGCCGTGGCCGCCATGTCGAAGACATCTATTCCAAGCGCCTCAAGCGCATGTTTGTGCAATGCAAACAGCAAGAGCTGCGCCGGTTTGCCCGTCATGTCACTGATTTCGAATACCATTCTTACCTGGAGGCCGTGTGATGGCTCATCCCTACGCGGGCACCGGCGCGCATACCACAAGCTACTATGCTGCCTCGGCCAATCCTACGCCGGACCGTCCGGCCCTGTCTGGCGATCATGAGATCGACATTTGCGTTGTGGGCGCGGGCTATTCCGGCTTGTCCACCGCGCTGCATCTGATCGAAAAAGGCTATAAAGTCGCTATCATCGAGGGTGCGCGCGTCGGTTGGGGCGCATCCGGGCGCAACGGCGGCCAGATCGTCAACGGTTTGAACGCCAGCCTTCAGACCATCGGCAAGCGCTACGGCGGTGAGACCGCGACGTTTGTCGCCGGTTTGGTGCAAGAGGGCGGTCAGATCATCCGCGAGCGGATCAAGACCTATAACATTCAATGCGATCTGAAAGAGGGCAATGTGTTTGCCGCTTTGACCGCCAAACACATGCAAGAACTCGAAGAGCGCCGGGCACTTTGGGCCGGATATGGCATCCACAATCAGGAGATGCTGAGCCGGGACGAGATGCACACCCATGTCAAATCGGACCTCTATGTGGGCGGGATGATTGACCATTCGGGCGGTCATATGCACCCGCTCAACCTTGCGCTTGGCGAGGCGGCGGCGTTTGAATCCCTGGGTGGTGTGATCTATGAAATGTCGCCGGTGATTTCGGCGGACACAGGGGCGGCGCGACCGGTTGTGCGCACGGCTGAGGGGTCTATGACCTGCAAAACCTTGGTGCTTTGCGGCAATGCCTATCTGGGCCATGTCATTCCGGCGCTGACCGCGCGGGTGATGCCGGTATCGACGCAAGTGATGGCGACGAAACCGCTGGGAGAGGCCTTGGCGGCTGAGTTGATGCCCACCGATGTCTGCGTCGAAGACGTGCGCTATATCCTTGATTATTATCGCATGTCTGCCGACAAACGGCTGTTGTTTGGCGGCGGCACTGTCTATGGCGGGGCCGATCCAAAAGACATCAAAGCCAAGCTCAAAGGCAACCTTGATAAGGTCTTTCCGCAGCTCAAAGAGGTTGAAATCGACTATGCGTGGAGCGGCAATTTCGCGCTGTCTTTCTCACGTGTGCCGCAGATGGGCCGCCTTGGTGCCAATACCTATTTTGCCCATGGCTATAGCGGTCATGGCGTCACGGGATCGCACACGTTTGGGCGCATTCTGTCCGAGGCGATCCATGGGGATCTGACGCGGTTTGATGTGTTTGCCGCCTTGCCTTGGATTCCGTTTCCCGGCGGGCGTGCGTTGCGGGTGCCGTATTCGGTGATCGGATCGTGGTGGTACGCGTTGCGCGACAAATTGGGTGTCTAAAACATGATGCGCCGCGCTCCAGAAGGGACGCGGCGCAGGCTTATCCGGCCTCTGAACAGACCGAAATCTTCTTAGGGTGTGAACCCAATTCCTTGTCTTGCTGAAATGGGCTCTTCATGATTCATCTGCGGAAAACAGGTGCATGATGGCGAGATTTGATCTGAGCGACGAAGAATGGGCTGCAATCCGGCCTCATTTACCCAAACAAGGGCGCGGTCCGCAGCGCAAGGATGACAGAACAGTCTTGAATGGCATTTTCTATGTTCTGCGCACGGGGGCGCCGTGGCGCGATCTGCCGGACCGGTATGGCCCGCGCACGACTGTTTACAACCGCTATGTCCGCTGGGGTGAGCGCGGGATTTGGCAAGGGATATTTGATGTGCTGGCGACGGAATGTGAGGACGCGCTGATCTTCATTGATAGTTCAATCGTCAAGGCACACCGGGCGGCAGCAGGCTCAAAAGGGGGGAGTTGGCGCAAGGTATTGGACGCTCACGCGGCGGTCGCGGCAGCAAGGTTCACGTCGCCGTAGACCATCGCGGCCTGCCTCTACGGTTCGCGATTACAGGCGCACAAAGGCATGATAGCAAGGTATTTGGTTCATTTGTCGGCTGGCAAAAACAGCCGACAGCTATCGTCGCAGACAAAGCCTATGGCTCAAAAGCCATCCGCCAAACCATCGCTGACGAAGGCGCATTGGCAGTGATCCCATCCAAGTCAAACGCCCGCATCCACATCCCACATGACCCCGACATCTACGCCCAGCGAAACCTTGTAGAGCGGTTCTTCTGCCGCATGAAAGACATGCGAAGGCTAACAACGAGATACGAAAAGTTGAAACGCAACTTCCTGTCGATGGTCCATATCTTTGCAATCAGATGTTGGCTGAATTGAGTCCACACCCTAGTCCGGGCAGGCAAACTCCAACGCCCCATGCGGCTCTGAGGTGCGCGGTGGTTGTGCTGCATCCGCCGGGCGCATCTCAGCCAAGAGCTGTTTCATGCGATACAGCCGCAGTTTGTCGGGCAGGGTCCATTTCAAAACCGAACAATCGCCAATGTCCAAGTGTGCGCGTTTTTTGGCTTCCCATGGGCAGCCGCCTTTGCACAGGGGCTGCACCTTACAGGACTGACATTCGGCGTATTGAGAGGGGGGTGATCTTCCCAATGGCGCAGATTATCCTGTGCCACATCAAGCGTGCCGTCGGAGCCTTCGTCCTTGCCGGGGATCAGAGGTATCCGGTTGGTCCACAAAGCAGGGGTCAGGGGGGGCGACCTTATATGAGGCACAGCTGAAGACTTCGGAATGACAGGCGTTGTCGGTACAACTGTTTTGGGTGCAACTGTGGGTATGGGGAGCGCCATTCCCTGTTATGGCCTGACGCGACGAATAGCGGCATGGGGCGTGAGGCCGGGGATATTTGGGCGCAAAAGCTCCATCGATGGGCTTTGAGCGACAGACGTACCGCGGCATAATCTTCAACCACCTCCTCGCCCACGTGCATCGCCGGGAGATCGACATGTGGCTCGTGAACAGGCGCGCAGTGCCTCCGATGGCGCCGTCGCGCAGGCGGATCGGCTCCGGCAAAGTCATGCGCACGCCGGAATGGGGCGTTTCGCCCCGCGGCGAAATCACCTCGACCTGCGTGCCTATTTATTGATCTCGGTGCAGCACAAGGTCGGGGCCAAAGCGACGGGCGAGCGTGGCGCGGGGCAGAGCGATGAGATTGAAAATCAGGCGCAGGGCGAGCCGTCGCGGCGCGGAGTCGGTCCTGGGGTCAAGGCGCAGCGCGGAAGAGACGTGTCTGTTTGCGTGTGTGCGGTAGCAAAAGCCGGGGGGCAGTGCCTTCGGGTATGCGCGGCAGTGCTGCCGATGCCCTCTTGCGCCACCAAATGCAAACGCCGCCCTTCGGTGAGGTCCTCGGGTTTGGTGATCTCCATCACCACAAGCGCCACGCAGCCAGAGCGCAGCACCTCTTTGGCACTGGTCCGCAGACCTCATGGATGCGGGCCAGTATGGGTGGGAAATGGGTCTGAAATTCAGCCACGGTTGCGATCATCTATCATGACATCTGGAATATGCGGGTCACATGATGCTCAGGCCTGTCTCGCAGCCAGATCCAGATCAGGGTCGGTTGGGCGGTATTCTGTTCGGGTTGCCAGTCTGACGCTGGCACGCACCACCGTGTTTTCAAACATTCATGACGGTCAAATCCCAGTGGAGGCAGGGTCCGTCGTTATCGGTCTGTGGTCTCAATTGAGACGATATGGCTGATAAGGGCATCGCTCGGGCGGGCGATGTGCATCATATATTGCGGTGGCTCGTCGGTGAAGGCGTAGGGCACATCTGTGCGTAGATCGAACGCAATTTGGTGTGAAACGGAGGGGGCAACACGCACGGGGGCACCGCCGCATTCGCCTTGTATGGCGCGGTGCATGTGACCGCAAAGGATACCCCGAACCCTGCCATGGCGTGCCACGAGACGTGAAAACGCATCTCGTCCCGTCAGCAATCCCATCGAATCCATGTCGTGTAGCCCGGTGGTGAGAGGTGGGTGATGCATGAAAATCACCACATCTCGATCCGCAACCCGCGTCAGCGCCGCCTCAAGCCATGACAGCCGATCCGCACAGAGCTCACCATGTGGGGCGCCTTCAACCAGTGTGTCGAGACCGATCACAGCCAGATCAAACTCCGTGTCGCACAGGCACAGGTGCCCGCTGTTCGTCTCGCCAAGCATATCCGGCAGTGCCGCCAG
This sequence comes from Celeribacter baekdonensis, assembly GCF_003047105.1. NCBI lineage: Bacteria > Pseudomonadati > Pseudomonadota > Alphaproteobacteria > Rhodobacterales > Roseobacteraceae > Celeribacter > Celeribacter baekdonensis. The sequence continues at coordinate 1,120,628 of NZ_CP028475.1, read as the reverse complement.
CATCGGAGCACGGGCATCATGATTGCCGGGCACGGCGCGCACCGGGATGCCAAGACTGCGCAGTCCTGCGCCGATATGCGCATATTCTTCCGATGTCGCATCCTCGCCCAGATCGCCAGAAAACAGGATCAGGTCCGGTTGGATCGGTTGGCGGGCAAGGGCTGCGATTAGGCGATCAAACGCCGCTCCCGTGTCGAACCGCCCCGCGAGTTTGCGTCCAGCCGCCAGAACGTGGGAATCACTGATATGGGCAATCAACATCTGTGGACCTCCTGAGGGTTTGCTGGGATTCGCCGCCTGTCTGGCTCAACCTACCTGAGACATATGACGTCATTCATTCAAATTCTGCTGAAAAAATCCACATCTATCGTCTATTTTTGTGGATTTTTTTGTGGATAGCCACAAAAAATACAATTTACGTTTTGAAATCCTTCTGATGTGCATTGACTGAAATTGAGGGCTTAACTTTCATATTTTTGTGATTTTTGGTGAATAAAAGGCGAGTCACGATCTGGATGCCGCCCAAATCATGCGGCTTCAAACACGGGAAATACCATCGCAAATCCACATTAGGGAAATGTATAAAGATGAAATCCACAAAATCCACTATGACGCGGCGGCGGATGTTGGCCTCTGGTTTGGCTGCGCCTTTCGTCAGCATGATGCCGGGCGTCCTGACGCCAGCGCGTGCCAACGAAACAGTTAAACTTCAGTTCATGTATCCGGTGGGGGTGTCTGGTGACATCAACACCATCATTTCGGGCATGATTTCCGAATTCAACGCGACCCATGATGGGATCGAAGTTGAAGCAATCTACGCCGGCTCCTATGACAACACCGAGCAAAAGGTCATCACCGCGCTTGGCGTTGGCGAGCCACCCGCTTTGTGGTTGCCGATCAACTCTTCGCTTCAGACCTTCTTGGGTCTCGACGCGCTTGAGGACATCACCGAGCAAGCCAAAGCCGACGACATTTACGATGATTTTATCGGCGGCTTCCTTGATACCGCCATCTCTGACAACCGCCTTTACGGTCTGTCTTTTCAGCCCTCGACCCCGGTTCTCTACTACAACAAAGATGCCTTCGCTGAGCGCGGTATCGCCAAGGCACCGGAGACTTGGGACGATCTTTTGGAAACGGCCAAAGCTCTGACCCTGCGTGATGGCGATGACTTGAAGCGCTGGGGGCTGATCATCGGCGGCGGCTGGCATGACTGGATGTTTGAGGGCTATTGCCGTCAAAACGGTCTTGTGCCGTGGGAAAAGGACAAGGTTCTGTGGGATCGCCCCGAAGCGGTTGAGGCGCTGAGTTTTTGGAAAACCATGGTGGATGCGGGCTGTATGGCTCCGGCATCGACATGGCAGGGATCGGCCAATGACTTTATGGCGGGGTCGACTGCGATGTTGTACCACTCCACCGGGTCGCTGACCAACCTGCGCACCTCGTCGCCCTTTGAGGTCGGCGTGGCCTTTATGCCGAAGAAAAAGCAATTCGGTGCCTCCCAAGGCGGCGGTCCGATCATGATCGCCAAGAACCAGTCGGATGCCAAGAAAGAGGCTGCTTGGACGTTTGCGCGTTGGATGACGAACACTCAAAACCAAGCCGCCTGGAGCCAGGCAACCGGGTATCTCGCCGTGCGCAAATCCTCTTGGGAACAGCCTGAGATGCAGCAGTATCTCACCGAGGTTCCGCAGGCTGAGGTGGCGATGAAACAGGCGGAATATTCCGGTGCCTTCCTACAGGTTCCAGCCTATTCGCGCGCCCGTGACACGTTGAAAAGCGCGATCGACCGGACGCTGGCCGGGGAAATCGCACCCGAAACGGCGCTGAGCGACGCCACGACGGAGGTGAACCGCGAAATCGCCCGCGTCCTGCGCCGCAAAAAAGGCTAACCAAACCACGGCGTGAGGGGCGCGGGATTTTGGCCCGCGTCCCTTTGCCGTTTTCACGAGGATTCTTCATGTCCCACGCTTTTGCACGTGCCCGCCGCAACGAGATGTTGTTGGCCTATGCGTTGCTGCTGCCATCGCTCGTTTTTCTTGCCGCCTTCACCTATTGGCCCATCCTGCGTTCGGTCTGGTTCAGTCTGCATGACGTGTTGTTGGGCGATCCTGACATCTATTGGGTCGGCGCCGAGAATTACCTGCGCTTGCTTGATGATCGGTTGTTTTGGAAAGTGCTCTCCAACACGGCATTCTACACGCTCACGACGATCCCGCTTTCGATCGCTGCCGCATTGTTGTTGGCCGTGGCTCTCGACAGCAAATTACGTGGCATGGCGATTTATCGTTCGGCTTTTTTCTACCCGGTGATGATCCCTTCGGTCGCTGCGGGCATGGTCTGGGTGTTCCTCTATGCGCCGGGATATGGGCCGATCAATGAGGCGCTGACACGCATCGGACTGCCACGGTTGGATTGGCTCTATGATAGCAAATGGGCCTTGCCTGCCATCGTGTTGATGAGCGTCTGGAAATATTCGGGCTATTTCATGTTGATCCTCTTGGCGGCCCTAAAGCTCGTGCCCTCCGATCTCTATGAGGCGGCAAGGTTGGATGGGGTCAGTGCGTGGCACCGTCTGTTGCACATCACCATCCCGCTGATCTCTCCGACGCTCTACTTTGTCATCATCATTGGCACGCTGCACAGCTATCAAATCTTTGACTACGTCTATGTGATGACACAGGGCGGCCCGGCCGACAGTACGAATGTGTTGACCTTCTACATCTACCAAAATGGCTTTCAGTATCAGGACATTGGTTATGCGTCGGCGCTGGCCAATGCGTTGCTGATTTTCGTTTTGGGCCTGATCGGCCTCGTCGCAGTGACGTTGGGCCGTAAGGTTCACTACCTTGGAGAACGATGATGACCGACGTCCCCCAAACACAGCTTTCCGTCCCGCACAGTGGCTTGCACAGAGGCTTGCTCAGACGCTCGCACAGACGTCTCCATTGGTGGCGCAAGGTTCAGAACAATTGGCTGCATCTCATTATGGCACCCTTGGCTTTGCTTTGGCTCAGCCCGATGATTTGGATTCTTGTCACCTCGCTCAAAACCAATGTCGAAGTGTTCGATCAGACCGCCGGGTTTTGGCCGCATAAGCTGACGTTCTCAAACTATCCCAGCACCCTGTCGGTTGCGCCCTTTGGCACCTACCTGATCAACTCTGTGATCGTGACGGCCTCCATCCTCGGCGGCCAATTGATCACGATTACATTGGCGGCCTATGCCTTTGCGCGGCTGAGTTTTCCGGGCAAAAGCCTATTGTTCACGCTGTTCTTGTTGCAGGTGATGTTCCCGATTTACGCAATCTTTCTGACCAACTTTGTCACCCTGAGAGAAATGGGGCTGGTCAATACCATCCCGGCGATGATTGTGCCCTTTATCGCCTCGGGCTATGGCACCTTTATGCTCAGACAGAGTTTCCGTCAGGTGCCCTCAGAGCTGTCAGATGCCGCCCGTCTTGATGGTTGCAATCATCTGGACATCCTGTGGCACGTGTACCTGCCGCTGGTCAAACCAACGCTGATTGCTTTTGCGATCATCTCGGTGGTGACCCATTGGAACGATTATATGTGGCCGCTTTTGGTCACCAATTCCGAAAGCATCCGCACCCTTCCCATTGGATTGGGTCTTTTGGCCAAGGCCGACAGCGGGGCCGATTGGCCGCGCTTGATGGCGGGCACAACCATTGTCGTATCGCCGCTGTTGCTGCTCTTTGTGATCTTTCAGCGCCGCTTTATCGACAGTTTCATGCATACCGGCGTCAAGTGACGCCACAGACCGGAGACCCAACATGGCGACCGTCCAACTGACGAATATTTGCAAATCCTATGGGGATCGCAAAACCGTACATGACATCAACCTGACCATCGAGGACCGTGAATTCATGGTGATGGTGGGCCCCTCGGGCTGTGGCAAATCCACGACGCTGCGGATGATTGCGGGGCTTGAGGACATCACATCAGGTCAGCTTTTGATCGACGGGCGCGATGTCACCGACGCCCAACCCCAAAAACGCGACATTGCGATGGTGTTTCAATCCTACGCGCTTTATCCGCATATGACCGCCTATCGGAACATGGCCTTTGGCCTGATGAAAACCACGCGCCTGTCAAAGGCCGAAATCGACACCCGTATTCGCGATGCGGCTGAGATCCTGAGCATCACCGACCTGCTGGACCGACGCCCAAAAGAATTGTCGGGTGGCGAGCGTCAGCGCGTTGCCATTGGCCGCGCTTTGGTGCGCAAACCCAAGGTGTTTCTTTTCGACGAACCTTTGTCGAACTTGGATGCCAAGCTGCGCAATCGCATGCGGGCGGAGCTTAAGCGGCTCCATCAGGAATTGGGGTTGACGGTGATCTATGTCACCCATGATCAGATCGAGGCGATGACATTGGGCACCCGCGTTGCGATGCTGTCCCAAGGTGCGCTGCAACAGGTGGGAGCGCCGATGGACATCTATATGCGCCCGAGCAACACCTTTGTCGCCACCTTTATTGGCAGCCCTGAAATGGCGTTGATCCCCTGTCGGGCTGAGAATGGCAAACTTGGCCACGCCAATTTCACCAATGATTTAACGTTGGGACGTGACCTGCCGCCGGACGTGATGATCGGGCTGCGTCCCGAAGAAGTGACCCTTTCTAACACCGGCATGGCCCGCGCACGGGTGGAGCGCACTGAATTGATTGGCGCTGAGGCTCTGGTAGAGGTTGCTTTTGGTGCGGATCGGATGATTGTCAAAAGTCCGGTTTTGGGCGCGCCCGTTGCAGGGGATGAGGTTGGCTTGAATTTCGATCTTGATCGCTTGAGGCTCTTTGATAGGGGCACAGGTCAAGCAATCATGGCTGATGTCTGAGCTGAGCTTGAGGAGGAGACGACATGGCACGCACGCACAGACAGGAGCAAATCCTCGCGTTTCTCGCAGCGCGGGGGAAGGCGGCGATTTCCTCTTTGGCAGAAGAATTTGAAGTCTCGGATGAAACCATTCGGCGCGATCTCAAACTTCTTTCGGGCGAGGGGTTGGTGGAGAAATTCCATGGCGGTGTTCGCCTTCCGATGCCGCGCGCCGAGGCTCCCTTTGAGCGTCGTTTGTTGGAAAATGCTGCCGCCAAAACTGCCATAGCCGCCCGCACCGCGGCTCACATGCGCGAGGGTGCAACGCTGCTTTTGGACAATTCGACGACGGCGTGTTTTTTGGCAAAGGAACTGACCCGGCGCGAACCGATGACGATCCTGACCATTTCGCTGGAGGTGGCCCAGATTTTAAACTCTGGTGGGGGACAGCACCGCGTGATCTTGCCGGGCGGCGAATTGCGCGCCTCCGATCGAACGCTGACCGGGGCCAGCACGATCCACTATCTCTCAAGCTTCTCTCCCAGTTATTTCGTGATGTCTGTGGTGGCCGGATCGCCCAGCGGGTGTCAGGATTTTGATCTGTTCGAGGTCGAATTCAAACGCGCCATGATTTCGCGGGCGGATGAAACGATCCTGATGATGGATGCGAGTAAGTTTAGCAAATCCGGTCTGATCCATGTCTGCGACTGGTCGGAGGTCGATGTCATGGTCACTGATGGCGCGCCGCCCGAGATCACTGAACAGATTGATCACGGCCATTTGTTGTTGGTGCCTCCGGCGCAGGGAGACACCGCATGAGTGCGTCCACCAACCCTGAGAGTTGTGAAGACATTGCCTTGCGTCTGGTTAACGTCGCACACCCCTTGGCCAAATCATATTTCCGCACATCGTTGACGGTCGACCGAAAGGCCGACAGCAGCCCGGTGACCGAGGCGGGGCGGGCCATTGAACAGAGCATGCAAGCCGTGTTGGGCGCGATTTGCCCGGATCATGTCATCTTGGGCGAAGAATTTGGTCTCAGCGGCGAGGATGCGCGCTCTCTTTGGGGGCTCGACCCGATTGATGGCACCAAAGCTTCATCTCCGGTGGTCCGTTGTTTGGCACGCTTATTGCCCTGCTTGAGGACGGACATCCGATTTGGGGGGATCGACATGCCCATGTTTGGGGAAACCTGGGTCGGCCAGAGGGGCGAAACAACCCGCCTGAACGGCGCGGCCTGTCACATCTCTGGCACCACCCGCCTGAAAGAGGCGGTGTTTTCCGAAGCGTCACCCGACCAATTCACGCCGCACGCGCACCGCCTCTTTGATGCGCTGAGCCACGCCTGTGCGGCGCGTCGGTTCGGGGGGATTGCCACAGCTATGGCGTGTTGACCTGGGGTCATATTGATCTGATCCTAGAGGCCGAATTGCAGCCCTATGATGTCATGCTCCTTGTGCCGGTGGTGACGACGGGGGCAGGTGGGGGCATCACCGATTGGTCCGGTGCACCACTGACGCTTCCCTGTGGTCAAGTGCTCGCGGCCGCGGCACCGGAACTGCACCAAGCGGCGTTGGACCAAATGCGTCAGGGCTGCGTCCCCGCCAAGGCGCTGGGATAGCGCCTTTCCCATTTCCTGCACGCCGCGGCCTTTGCCAGCGCCGTGCCGGATGCGGCCTCAAAGGATGATTTAAGGCCTTTCGTCTTCACATGGGCGGTGTTCCATGATTGTGTATCGGTCTTAAATTCGATCCGCCGTAGATATGCCGCGTTGCGTCTCTCTTTTTCAGTGTGGTAGTCGCCTGTCTGCACACAGTTGAGAACGTGCCCTTCGGGTCTGCTTTCGTGTGGGCGGCGCGGCGCGACAATGGGTAAACATGCCAAAAGGTGAAGAATGTCATATTCGTGTTTTCTGGAATGTGGACTTGTCCGCCTTGGTGTAAAAGGATTTTGTCTGGCATGAGGAATGCTGTTCTCTCGGTCGCCCCGATGATGGATTGGACCGACCGCCATTGTCGTTACCTGCATCGGTTGATGTCGCATCATGCGCTTTTGTACACCGAAATGGTGACCGCCCCGGCTTTGGTGCGCGGTGGGGCGGTGCATTTATTGGCATTCAACCCGGAGGAACATCCGGTCGCGGTACAGCTTGGCGGCTCTGATCCATTGGAGTTGAAAGAGGCCACGAAGATTTGCGTCGAGCACGGCTATGATGAGGTCAATCTCAACGTCGGCTGTCCGTCTGATCGGGTGCAATCGGGGGCGTTTGGCGCGGTGTTGATGAAAGCGCCGGATCTGGTGGCGGACTGTGTCCACGCGATGCAGGAGGCGGCGGGGGCGTGCCGGTGACGGTGAAATGCCGCATCGGGGTGGATGATCAGGAGCCGACCGAGGTCTTGCCCGCCTTCGTTGAGACCATGCGCGCCGCAGGCATCACCCGGATGCAAATTCATGCCCGCAAGGCCTGGCTTGACGGGCTCAGCCCCAAACAAAACCGCGATATTCCGCCGTTGGATTACCCGCTGGTCCATGCGATGAAAAAGGCCTATCCAGACCTCCACTTGTCGATCAATGGAGGCATACAAAGCCTTGATATGGTTGAAGAAGAGTTGACCCATATGGATGGCGTCATGGTTGGGCGTGCCGCCTATCATCAGCCCTATGACATCTTGGGGGCTGCTGACGCGCGCGTCTTTGGCGACACCCGCGTGGCACTGAGCCGGCATGAGGTCGTACTGGCGATGGAGGACTATATCGGACGGCATATTGCGGAGGGTGGCAAACTGGCACAGATCACCAAGCATATGCTTGGGCTGTTCGCTGGCCAACCCGGCGCGCGGCGGTGGAAACGCGTGCTCTCCGAGGGCGCGCATAAAGACGGCGCGGGGTTTGAACTGGTGAAAGAGGCTCTGCCAGAGTGACGACATGAGTGACGATTTGCGCAGGAGGCATATATGATGAAAGACGTTCCCAGCCTGTTAGAGGCGACACAGGCCAACAAAGCCGCCTGGGAAGCCTCTGCGCCTCTGCATGGGACGGGCGCAGGGTGGGAGGCGCTGCTCAAAGCGGCGTCGGAACCGGGGTTCTCGACCTTTGACACCTGCTTGGCGCAGACACTCGGGGCGCTTGATCTCTCGGGCAAACGGGCGGTGCAGATTGGCTGTAACAATGGGCGCGAACTGTTGTCTTTGGCGAGCTTTGGCGCGGTGCCTGCGGTGGGGATCGACCATTCCGGGGCCTTTCTGGCGCAGGCACGTCTGCTATCAGAGGCCGCAAAGCTCACGCCTGAGTGGATCGAGGCGAATGTATACGAGTTGCCGTCCGACATGCGCAGGTTCGATTTTGCGCTGATCACCATCGGTGTGCTCAACTGGATGCCCGATCTGGCGCGGTTTTTCGAGATTGTTGCGGGGCTGATGGCGCCCGGCGCCCAGCTGGTGATCTATGAGACCCATCCGGTGATGGAAATGTTCGACCCGGTGGCGGAGCAGCCGCATGAACCGGCGTTCAGTTATTTCCAACAAGTGCCGCATAGACAAGACGAGATGTTCAGCTATGACGGCCAAGATCACGGCACGGGGACGACCAGCTATTGGTTCCCGCACGCGTTGGGCGAGATTGTGACCTCCTGTATCCGAGCCGGGTTACACATCGAGCGGCTGACGGAACATGGGCACAGCAATCGCGAACCGGAGTATGACCTTTATGAAGGCCGCGCCGCGCAAATTCCGATGAGCTATACATTGGTTGCGCGGCGCGCAGGCTAGGGCGGATTACTCCGCCGCCTCTTGTCCGCCGCCTTTCGGCTTTTTGACCTTTTTCACCTTTTTGAGCGTGCCGGTTTCGGGCTGCTCGGGTTCAAATTCCACCACGCTTTCGGGGGTGGCGGTGGGTTGGGTCACGGGACGCTCAGGGGCTTTGTCGATCGCGGCCTCTGTGGGGGCGGGGCCGGAGGTGAGGGTCGGGGCAGAGGCACGATGGGCGTCAAAATCTTCGGGCGCCCCCCAAGCGGCCTCGCCAGTGCTCCAGACGAATTCCGGGTTCTTGGCCCGTTTGGCCTCGGCGCGCAGACGGAAATCCTCGGCCGTGCGCGATTGACGGCCCAAAAGCGTCGCCAAGCGCATGATCAGATGATGCGCGATGGCCCAGAACCAAACCCGCAGCGCCAACATCGCAGGTGTGAAAATCAGCGTCAAAACGGTCGCGATGCCAAGGCCAAAGACCACGGCAGTCGCCAGGTTGGTCCAAAACTCTGCTGTCGGCGAATTCATCGAATAGCCGCCGTTGATGAAATCCAAGGAGAGGCCAAACATCATCGGTGTCAGGCCCGCCATGGTGGTGATCGTGGTCAGCAAAACGGGCCGGATGCGGTCTTCGGCGGTGCGCACGATGGCCTCGATCCGGGGCATATAGCGAGAATATTCCTGATAGGTGTCGATCAACACAATGTTGTTGTTCACCACGATCCCCGCCAGCGCCACAACCCCGGTGCCGGTCATGATCATGCCGAATGTCATGTCCATCACCAAAAGCCCGACCAAAACGCCCGCTGTCGACATCACCACCGCCATGAGCACCAGTACGGAGTTATAAAAACTGTTGAACTGGGCCAAAAGGATGATGAACATCAGGGCCAAAGCGGCGCTGAAGCCTTTGATCAAAAATGCTCCGGTTTCCTTTTGCTCTTCATCATCGCCGGTCCATTCCCATGTCACGGAATTGGGCAATATGGCCTCGGTTTCAAGCCATTTTGTAAGGGTTTCGACCCGTTCGGTCGGGGTGATCGCCACGCCATCCTCGCGGGTCAGCTCAGACGCGACCCCCGCTTTGACATCGTAATAGCGTTGCTGATCGACCCGATCAATTTGCGCCAGTTTGGCGACAGGTTGGCGGGTGATGAAATTCGACAAAGGCACAAGCCCATCCATTGTGCGCACTTTGAGCGTGTCCAGGGTGGACAGCACCCGGTCTTGTTCCGGCAGGCGCACGCGAATGTCGATTTCCTCGTCCGAACTGTCGACCCGCATGGTGTCGAGCAACAGCCCCCGCGTCACCAGTTGGATCATGCCACCCACGGTGGCCACATCCGCGCCATAGCGCCCGGCTTTGGCGACATCGACGTCGATCTGCCAATCAATACCGGGCAGGGGGCGGGTGTCTTCAATGTCGGTCAGCGCAGGGGTGGCGTCATATTGGGCGCGCACAAGGGCGGTGGCCGTTTCCAAATCCTCAAAACTGTCGCTCTTGAGGCGCAAATGCACCGGTTTGGCCGAAGCAGGCCCCATCGCCAGATTGAGCGTTTCGGTGTAAATGCCGGGGATCTCGGCCAGCCGGGATTCCAACTGAGCCAAGACATAATCGCCATCATATTCGGGGCGACATGGGTGTCCTCAAAGAACAACCAGCCCTCCTTGGTCTCGGTTGGGCGGTCCTCCCATGGGATCAATTCAACTTGGATTTGCCCGATGGTGTCGCGCGGCGATGACCCGCCGCCGGTGTTGGAATTGAGGCCGCCGGAACCTGCAAAGGCAAAGGCATTGTCGACGCCGGGTTGGGTCAACACCACCTGTTCGGCTTGACGCACCAGCGCGTCTTTTTCCGTGATCGAGAGGTTGCCACGAGCGCGGACATAGATGATCGCCTGTTCGGGTTCTGAGGCAGCGAAAAATTCAATGCCTTTGTTGTGTTTGCCGTAATAGCCAAACACCGAGACCACGCCAAAAATCACCACACCAATCGCCACCAAAGGCATCACCGGGTTGCCGGCAATGGCATGGGTGAAATGGCCAAAGAGGGTGCGTTTGTAGCCAGATTTGACGGTTTTAGCGCTGCGTTCAATCCGGGCCGCTGACAACATGATGCCCGTCAAAGACGCGCCAATGAGGAACAAAGCGCCGCCGACAATCTTTGGCATAATGCCCGACGCCTCCGCGCCCATGAGATACGCGGGGTTCATCAATTGCATCAGGCCCAAGAACACCAGATAGGCCGAGGGCACGACCAAAACCGCGCGCAGCCAATAAGGCGTGGTGGCGCGCAATCCGCGTGAGGCGCGATCAAACAGCCGCGCGATCCGGCCAGACACGCCGCCCATCACAGGCAGGTAAATCAACGCCACAATCAACGAGGCGGAGAGCACAAAGATGATCGTCACCGGCAACATGCCCATGAATTCGCCTGCAACGCCGGGCCAAAACAGCATTGGCAAAAATGCGCAAAGCGTGGTGGCCGTGGAGGACACAATCGGCCAGAACATCCGTTTCGCCGCCTCGACAAAGGCGGCCATCGGGCCGGTCCCTTCGTCCATTTTGCGGTCGGCATATTCGACCACAACAATCGCGCCATCGACCAACATGCCAACGGCCAGAATGAGGCCAAACATCACGATGTTGGAAATGGTGATGCCCATGAGGCCCAACAGGATGAAACACAAGAGAAACGAGGTCGGAATGGCAAAGCCCACCAGCAAAGCCGAGCGGATGCCCAAAGAGGCCAAAACCACGATCATCACCAGCGCCACGGCGGTCAGAACTGAGCCTTCAAGCTGGCTGACCATCGAGGCGACTTGGCGCGATTGATCGTTGGAGGTGCCGACAACCACCGCGTCCTGTAGTGCTTGCGGCCAGGTTTTGAGCTCGTCGGCGACCTCGGATTTGACCAAAGCGACGGTGTCGATGATCGGATAGCCTTTGCGTTTGACGATCTGAAGCGCCACAGTGCTTTCGCCGTTGAACCGCGCAGTGCCGGTCCGATCCTCAAAGGTCAGACGAATGTCGGCCAAATCGCCCAAGGTGACCACGCGGTCGCCGTTGACCTTGACCGGCAGGGCCATGACATCGCGTTGATCTTTGAACGAGGATGGGATTTTGACCGAAAATGTGCCTTGAGCGGTTTCCACTTCGCCCGCCGCCACCAGACGGTTGTTGTTGGTGACGACAGAGATCAATTCGCCCGCCGTGACATTGTAGGATTCAAGGCGCAGCGGGTCGATGATCACCTCGAGCATCTCGTCGCGTTGCCCGGCGAGCTGCGCCTCCAAAATCGGCTCCAAGCCCTCAAGCCGGTCCTGCATCCGTTTGGCATATTGCACCAACGTGCGTTCGGGCACGGGGCCGGTCAGGTTGACGATGAGAATGGGGAATTCGGAAAAGTTGATTTCGGTGATCGAATAATTGTCCGCCCCCGTGGGGAAATTCGCCTGAACCCGACCCATACGATCACGCACATCGGCGATGATTTTGGTTTTGTCCCAACCAAATTCAAACTCCAGCGCGATGCCGCCATAGCCTTCGGCGGCGGTGCCTGACAAGGTTTTGAGGCCGTCGAGATCGGAAAGTTCCGTCTCCATCGGCTTGACCAGAAGTTTTTCGGCGTCTTCGGCGGAAATGCCGGGAAAGGGGACAGAGACGAAAAGGGCGGGGATTTCAATATCCGGTTCGCCCTCTTTCGGCAGGCTGACATAGGCAAATGTCCCCGCGATCAAGGTGAGCGCGATGAAGGCGAGGATCATCCGGGCGCGTTCACCCGCCCAATCAACGAGGCCGGTCATTGGCCGCTCTCCATCTGGGTGTCTGCGTCTGCCGCGGCGGGGTCATCCTCATAATGCGGTTCAACCAAAACCCCGGCTGTGACAAAATCCTGACCGACAACGATGATGTCGACCTCATCGGCCAGACCCGCGACCCAAATGCCCTCAAGCGTGTCGCGCAGCACGGTGACCGGGGCGAATTCGGCGCGACTGTCCGCGCCCACGATCCGCAGCCCGATTTGGCCCTGATCATCCAAGGTCAGCGCCGATTGCGGCACCAGATGCGCGGCCAGACCGGCCGCCGAGATCGCCATTTCAACGGTCTGCCCATCGCGGATGGTGAAATCCGGGTTGGGGATTTCGACCTCAACCCGGAACGTGCGGGTCGACGGATCGGCGGAGCGCGACAAAAACGTGACGCGGCCGGTGACGTCGCGGCCCGAGATCAACCGCGCCCCAGCCAAAGCACCGACTTCAATCGCCGCCACGTCTGCCTCAGGGGCGTAGCCAACCAGTTTGATCGGATCCAGTTGGATCACCGTGGCGCAGGCGGCGCCAGAGGATAAGAATGTGCCAAGCTCGGCGGTGTCACTTTCCAACAGCCCGGCGAAGGGCGCTTTGATGGTGACGTTTTCAATGTCACGGGTGGCAATGGCGACTGCGGCCCGCGCACTTTCGATCCCGGCCTCGGCGGTCAGGATTTGGGTCTCGGAGGCATAGCCCCCTTCGGCCAGTTTGCGGGCATTGGCCAGCGCCACCTCAGCCTGTGCAAACCCGGCCTTGGCTTGGGCCAATGTCGCCTCGCGGGTACCCAGATCAAGCTCGCAAAGCGTTTGGCCGACCTGCACATAGGCCCCTTTGCGCAGCGGGGCGTTGACCACACGACCGGAGGTTTCCGCTGTCACATTGACCTCGCGCGCCGCTTCGGTTTCGCCACGCACGACCACTGCATTTGTCAGGGTCTGCGCGGTGGAGTGGCGCGCGACCACAGACACCGGATGTGCCTCGCCCATGGTTTTTTGCGCCGGCGTTGCAAACTCTGATTCTGCCTGTGCGGTGGTTTCAGTTTGTGCCCCGGTGGCCGTGCTGTCTGTGGCGGCAAAATCGGTCAGCCGATCCCGCTCAAAGACAAAGAAATACAGAGCGACGGTAACAAGCAGGGCGATAACGATGGAAACAATACGCATGTGGGTCTCTGTCTCGGTCTAGGGCGTCCTCTCGTCTCAGAGAGGCGGGGTTTCAGTTTGATATACGGCGTCGTGCACAGGCCGGATCATTCGGCAGCACCTGCGGTGGTCTTTCTGGTGCGTCACGGCTTAATCCGGGTTAATCTTAGAGTTAATGCCATTAACATTGCGGCCAAGATGGGGAGATCACGGGGCAATCACAAGGTCGCGATGGAAAAAAACTTACCTGAATTCGGAAATTTTGCTCCCCTGCAGGCTAAATTCGCTCAGACTGCGCCCCGTTTGCGACAGCGTTGTGACGGATCAGGTGGCTGTGACGAGCCTACCCCAAGCCAGAAAACCGCTCAAGTCTTGCCGGGCCAACAGCCCATGGAGGACGATTTGCCGCGCCGCCGCTTTGCTGGGCGCTGCTCAGGTCTTGGCATTCGGTTTCAGATCGGGGTATGAGGGGACAACAGGTTGAAACATAAATGACCGCAGCCCGTGCTGCGAGATGGGGGCCCCTTGAGCCAAACCGACAGTTTTATCGACGAGGTGACCGAAGAGGTCCGCCGTGACAAATTCTATGCGTTCCTGCGCAGATTTGGCTGGATCGGCATTTTGGCCGTCTGTGTTCTGGTCGGGGGGCGGCGTGGAATGAATACGCCAAATCCCAGGCCCGGACCCAAGCCGAGGCCACGGGCGATGCGTTGACGGCGGCGCTTCAGGGCGCAGATGCCGCAGTTCGGGCGCAGGCCTTGGCTGACATTGGTGGCGAGGGCGATGTCCGGGTGATCACAGCGATGTTGCGCGCAGGCGAATTGCATGCGGCGGGCGATAGCAAAGGGGCGATTGCCGCTTTGGCACCGTTCACCACAGATGCGATGCTGGACCCGGTGTATCGCGATTTGGCCGTGCTCAAAACCGCGATGATCGGTGCGGGCGACATTCCGGCAGAAGAGCGGGTGAGCCAGCTTGCGGGCATTGCGGCCCCCGGTGCGCCCTATCGGCTTTTGGCCGAAGAACAAATTGCCGCGGCTCAGGTCGAAATGGGCCAAGTGGAAGCGGCGATTGATGGTTATCGGGCCATCTCGCAAGATGGTGAGGCAAGTAATGCCTTGCGTCGGCGTGCGCTGCAGATGATTGTGGCGCTTGGAGCAGATCCGGCGGCAGAGTAAGTCCCCGGTGTGCAATAAAGCGCCTTTTGGGGCGTGAGTTTAAGTCGAGTTGAGACAAATGGGAGTGCGGGCATGATCGGTCAGGCAGGGAAAGCGGGGCTCTTTTGTGCCGTGCTGGCACTTACGGCATGTGGGGCAGGGCGCGAAGAGATCCTTTCAGGGCAGCGCCTTGATCCGCGCGAAGGCTTGGTCTTTGGCTCCGTTCAGACCGCGACGGCCAACCAAGTTGAAAAAATCTCCCTTGGCCAACAGGTCAGCCGCGCCGAATGGACCACAACCGGCGCTGGACGGTTGCATGCCTCCGGTCACAATGCCTTTACCTCTGGCACGCCCGCGCTTGCGTGGACCGCGCCGATTGGCCAAGGCAACTCGCGCAAACTGCGCCTCACCGTTGATCCGGTTGCCGCGAACGGTTTGGTTGTGGCGATGGATTCGGCGGCGCAATTGACCGCCGTGTCTGCCGCCTCTGGTGCGCCGGTGTGGTCGGTCGATCTGACGCCCGCGGGCGAGAAACCCGGCAAGGCCTCTGGCGGAGCTTTGGCGATTGAGGGTTCGACCGTTTACGCCACCATCGGTTACGGCGACCTGATCGCTTTGGATTTGACCACCGGCGCGATCAAATGGCGGCAATCCTTGGATGCCGTGGGGGCCTCTGGTCTCGCGGTCTATGATGGTTTGGTCTATGTGGTTGCGGGCGATGGCCAGGGCTGGGCGGTGAAAACCTCCGATGGTCGGGTCAAATGGCAAATCAGCGGCCCCGAAACCGTGACCTCGCGCGTCGGCGCCGCCTCCCCGGTTGTCACCGACCGTATGGTGGTCTTCCCCTTTGCCTCCGGCGATCTCTACGGCGCGTTCCGCAAAGGTGGCATCCGCATGTGGTCCGCCTCTCTGGCTGGCCAACGCAAAGGCGTGGTCTACGCCAATATCTCTGACATCACATCCGATCCTGTGGTCGTTGGCCCGACGATGTATGTCGGCAACCAAGCCGGGCGCTATGCCGCTTTTGACGTCGAAACCGGCGCGCGCAAATGGACGGCGGATGAGGGGGCCTATAGCCCGGCCACGGTGATCGGTGGATCGGTGTTTATCGTCACCGATCGCAACGCTTTGGTTCGGCTCTCGGCCTCTACAGGCGCGCGGGTCTGGTCGGTGCAATTGCCGTTTTTCACCACGGATAAAGAACGCAAACGCAAAGATGTCTTTGCCCATTACGGGCCTGTGGCGGCGGGTGGCAAGCTTTGGGTTGCCTCCAATGACGCGGTGCTGCGGGGCTTTGATCCGGCCTCCGGCGCACTGGTCGCCTCTGTCGCCTTGCCGAAAGGCGCGGCCTCCGATCCGATCGTGGTGGGGGCGTGATGTATGTGCTGCTTGAGGACGGCAACCTGGCCGCACTGCGTTAAGGCCTTTACCGCGCCCCCGGTTTGGGTGTATCGGGGCCGCTAAAGCGTGCGGCCTTTGACCTGTTTCGGGGAAAAGGCGGTGCGCAGCGCAACATCTCAGCGTGTCGCACCTTTCGCCAAGAACCCCGTGTCTCAGGTGTGTGGCGGACCGTTTTAGACTATGACCCGGAGCTATCCTCATGAGTTTTTCGCTTGCCATCGTTGGCCGTCCCAATGTGGGCAAATCGACCCTGTTCAACCGTCTGGTTGGGCGGCGTTTGGCGCTTGTGGATGACCAGCCGGGGGTGACCCGTGACCTGCGCGAAGGCGAGGCGCGCCTGATTGATCTGCGCTTTACCGTGATTGACACCGCCGGGCTTGAGGAAGCCACTGATGAATCGCTTCAGGGTCGGATGCGCAAGCTCACCGAGCGTGCGGTCGATATGGCCGACATTTGCCTGTTTATGATTGACGCCCGCGTGGGCATTTTGCCCGCTGACGAAATTTTTGCCGAAATCCTGCGCAAACGCGCCAAACATGTGATTTTGGCGGCCAATAAGGCCGAGGGAAAGGCCGGTGAAGGCGGGCTTTTGGAGGCCTATGCTTTGGGTCTGGGCGAGCCTTTGCGCCTCTCTGCCGAACATGGCGAGGGCATGCATGAGCTGTATGACGCGCTGTTGCCGCTCTCGAAAGAATTCGACGAACGCGCGGCCTCCGAGGCGCCTGTGACCGATATTGAACTGTCCGAGGAAGAAGCCGCGCTTGGCGAGGATTTCGAAGAGGGCGATGAGGCCGGATTTTCGCGCGACTTCACCCTTGATAAGCCGCTGCAAATCGCCGTTGTTGGTCGTCCGAACGCCGGGAAATCCACGCTGATCAATAAGTTGCTCGGTGAAGAGCGGCTTTTGACCGGGCCAGAAGCGGGCATCACCCGCGACAGTATTTCTGTGACGATGACGTGGAACGAGACGCCCGTGCGGGTGTTTGACACGGCGGGGATGCGCAAAAAGGCCAAGGTTCAGGAAAAGCTTGAGAAACTCTCGGTCTCTGACGGGCTGCGCGCGGTGAAATTCGCCGAAGTGGTCGTCGTGTTGCTCGATGTGTCGATCCCGTTTGAACAACAAGACCTGCGCATTGCCGATCTCGCGGAACGCGAAGGCCGCGCGGTGGTGATCGCCGTCAACAAATGGGACGAAGAGACCGATAAATCCAACAAAGCCAAGGCGTTGCGTGAAGAGTTCACCCGGCTTTTGCCACAGTTGCGCGGCGCGCAATTGGTGACGGTGTCGGCGCTGACCGGTAAGAATCTGGACAAGCTGCAAGAGGCGATTTTGAATGCGCATGCGGTGTGGAACCGTCGTGTCTCCACCGCCAAGCTCAACAATTGGCTGGGCGCGATGACCACGGCACACCCGCCGCCCGCGCCCGGTGGCCGCCGGATCAAGCTGCGCTACATGACCCAAGTCAAAGCCCGCCCGCCGCAATTCGTGGTGATGTGCAGCCATCCCGAGGAATTGAACGACAGCTATAAACGCTATCTGATCAATGGTTTGCGTGAAGATTTTGATATGCCCGGCACGCCGATCCGGCTGTTTTTCCGCTCACAAGGCGACAAGAACCCGTTCAAGAACAAAACCAAATCCATGCCCTCGCGCCTGCGCAAGCACCTCGGAAAAGACCGTGCCGACGCGCCAAAGGTCCAAAAACAGCGCCCGCCAAAACGCTGAGGCGATATCAAGCAATCAAAAAGCGGTGCCAGATGCAAATCCGGCACCGCTTTTTTTCGGCATGCTGTAGGGCGATCCAGTGTCAGAGGTCTAGATCAACCCAGATCGGCACATGGTCCGAGGGCTTGGCTTTGGCGCGGGTATAGGCATCAATCTGGCAATCGCGCAGCAGGTCGGCGGCTTGCGGCGAGAGCAGGAAATGGTCGATGCGGATGCCATCGTTTTTGTCAAACGCGCCACCTTGGTAGTCCCAGAATGTGTAGGTCTCAGGCGCGTTGTTTTTGACCCGCAGCGCATCGGTAAAGCCAAGGTTCATCAAGCGGCGAAAGGCGGCACGGGAGTCGAGGCGAAACAGCGCATCGTCTTTCCACGCCTCGGGGCGTTTCGCGTCCTCGGGCTGCGGGATCAGGTTGAAGTCGCCCGCCATGAGAAACGGCTGTTCCTCGCGCATCAATTCACACGCGCGGGCTTCAAGCCGGTCGAACCATTTCAGTTTAAAGTCATATTTTGAACCGGGCACAGGCGTGCCCTCAGGCGTGAGATCGACCGGATTGCCGTTGGGCAGGTAGAGGCCGCAAATGCGGATCGCCTGGGTGTCACCGACCACCGTGGCCTCGATATAGCGCGCCTCGATGTCGTCTTCGCCGTCGCGGCCCGCACCTGTCGCACCCGGCAAGCCACGGCTGACGTCTTCGAGCGGTAATTTGGACAGGAGCGCCACGCCATTGAAGGATTTTTGGCCATGGGTTTCAACGTTATAGCCCATGTCCTCAAAGAGGTCGCGGGGGAAGTTTTCGTCGACCGATTTGATCTCTTGCAAGATCGCCACATCGGGTTCGGCCTCTTTCAGCCACTCTTGCAACGCCTCGACGCGGGCTTTGATGCCGTTGATGTTGAAACTGGCGATTTTCATGTGCGTCTCCTCGTCTTTGACTCTTTGTATGGCGAAGGGCGCGGAAGGGAAAGGCGGGATCAGCTCCGATCTGCGATTGCGCGACCACAGGCGGCCGCAGAGGCCCAGGCCCATTGGAAATTGTAACCGCCAAGCCAGCCGGTGACATCGACGACTTCGCCGATAAAATAAAGCCCCGGCACGGATTTGGCCTCCATGGTTTTGGACGAGAGCGCGTCTGTGTCAACGCCGCCCAACGTGACCTCGGCGGTGCGGTAGCCCTCCGAGCCGGTGGGGTTGAGGGGCAGGGCGTGGATCAGGTCGGCCAAAGCGCGCAGTTTGGCGTCGGATTGATCGGCGAGATTGCCCGTGAGGTTCCATTTTTGCGCCAGAGCGGCGGCCAGTTTGGCCGGGAACAACAGCGAGAGGGCCGTGTGCATGTGGCGGCGGCCATTCTCGGCGCGCGCGGCTTTTAGGGCGTCAAAGGCGGCACGGGCGGGCAGGAGATCGACGCGGATCTCTTCGCCTTCGCGCCAATAATTCGACACCTGTAGCACCGCTGGCCCTGAGAGGCCGCGATGGGTGAACAGGAGAGCCTCGTCAAAAGATGTGCCGCCCGCTCCGACACGCGCGTCAAGCGCTGTGCCAGCCAAGGGCACGATCCAGTCCAAATCTTGCGGACCGAACGTGAGGGGCACCAAGCCGGGGCGGGTCTCAATGAGCGGCACATTGAATTGTGTGGCAATCTGATAGCCCAACCCGGTCGCCCCCATTTTGGGAATGGATTTGCCGCCTGAAGCGATCACAAGGTGACGCGCATGGACCGGGCGGCCCGAGAGCGTGACGCGAAACCCTGTGTCGTCTGTACCATCACGGACGACCTCGTCCACGGTGGTGGACAGGCGCAGCTCGGCGGCGCGGGCCTCATGCAGAAGCATGTCCACAATGGCGGCGGATTTGCCATCGCAAAACAACTGGCCAAGGGTCTTTTCATGCCAGGTGATGCCATGCTGGGCCAAAAGGTCGATGAAATCCCATTGAGTGTAGCGCGCCAAAGCCGATTTGGCGAAATGCGGGTTTTGCGACAGGTAATTGTCCGGCCCTGCGTCCAAATTGGTGAAATTACAGCGTCCGCCGCCAGAAATCCGCACCTTTTCCGCCGGGCGTTTGGCGTGATCCACGACCAAAACCCGCGCGCCTTTGGCGGCTGCAAATTTGGCGCAAAACAACCCTGCTGCGCCTGCGCCGATGATGATCGTGTCAAACTGTTCCATGGCCGGCTCCTTGGCGTGGTTTGAACAGGCAGAGATGGGTTTGGCAAGACAATGAGGGACATTTACCAAGACTTAAAACCCATGAGCTATATCTGTTGCAACGTTTCATCGGGGTATGACAATGGCGGTTATTGCCGTTTGGGATCTTCAGGACATTTCCTTTACCGGAACGCCGTTTCATTCCAATGCAACGGCGGATTTAAGCGATGTTGGTACAAGTTTTGTCATCGGGTCCGGTCCACAGCATCTTGAGGTCACGGATGATGAGGGGATTTTCGAAGACGCTGATTCCTCTCAGGATCTAACCAATTCAACGACGTTGGGCGGGACGACCTTTGCCGCGGGCACAGGAGTTGAGAATGAATATTCCTATATCGTGCGCCCGGTTGGTGGCGCAACGGATGGGTCCGAAGATGTCACCATCTATGCCTTTGAAGTGTCGGGCGATGTTTTGGGTATGGCCTCTGACGGTTATCTTACGCCCGGCGTCACCTATGAAATCATCGCCCGCGACAGCAGTGATCCACAGGTGGCCTATGCAGATATGTTTGTGTGTTTTGGCGCCGGAATGCGCATTCAAACCCCGGATGGGCCCCGCCGGGTTGAAACCTTGCGTGTGGGAGACCGCGTGATGACGCGCGATCATGGACCCCGGCCGATCCTATGGCGCGGGGCCTCTGTGGTGCCGGGGCGGGGATCACAGGCCGCCATTTGCTTTGGACCGCAGGCCCGTCTTGCGTTGGGGGCGTCTGCGGGGGGCGAGCTGCCGGATGGTGGGTTGATCACCAGTCCCCACCATCGCATGTTTTGGACGGATGCCGATCTTGGTCCCCGGCTTGTCCCGGCCAAGGCCTTTGTCGGATGGAAAGATGTCCGGCGGTTACCGCGTGCGCGTCAGACCTATGTCCATTTGCTGTTGGAGCGCCATGTTTTGTTGCGGGCTGAGGGGTTTTGGTGCGAAAGCTTCAATCCGGGGCCGCAAGCCCTTCGGCAATTGTCACCAAATCAGCGCGCCGAGGTGATGGCTCTGTGCCCGCGGGCGCGTGTCTCGCGGGCCTTTCGCGATCTTTTCCCGGTTGAGCGGGTCGGCCCGTTTCGGCGTCGTCTCGGCCTTGCGCCGCTTAGATCGCATGCGGGCGCTGAGCATTCGGTGCATAGACCCGAGGGCACACAAAAACAGGCCCCGCATGATGCGAGGCCTGTCGTCTGAGCCCTGGGAGGGGGCGAATTAACCTTGGTTGAAGTCGTTGATCGTGGCTGTGGCCACAGGGGCCATGCCATCGACACTCAGCACAACCAGGGCTTTTTGCGCCACGTTTGGCTGAAGCTGGACTTTCACGTTCTCATTGGCCCCGGCATGGATCATTTCAGAGCCAAGAAGCGCGCCTTGGGTGCCGTCAGTGAAGTCATAGATTGACACGGTGCCGCCATCATCGGCGCGTACAAGGTCCAGATTGATAACGGAGTTCGTATGTTCGTATGTGCCGGGGACGATGTAATTGTAGGACATGTCGGCAGCAAATGCGGCGGTGCCGGAGGCCACAGCGATGAGGGAGGCGGCGGCGATGGTTTTGAGGGAATTAAAGGTCATTGTCTTATCCTTTTCTAATCGTGTTTTACGAGCGGCGGATAACTGACAGGGTGTATTCCGTCGTTGTGATAGACAGGTAGGAGTGCCGTCCCGAGATGTTAAGGGGTTGAAAGATCACAAGAAACGGAGCGGGTTGTGAGGCAGCGTGTGCGCAGAAATTAGCTCAAATGCAAAACGCCCCACGTTTGAGCGCAGGGCGTTTGGTCAGATCAAAAAGCTGGTTTGGATAGCGGATTACATCGAAAACGATGTGCCACAGCCACAGGACGAGGTCGCATTGGGGTTCTCAATCACGAATCGCGCGCCGATCAGCTCTTCGGTGAAATCAATCACGGCGTTTTCCAAAAACGGCAAAGACACCGGATCAATCACCACCGTGCCGCCAGTGCCGGACAACACAATGTCGTCGCTCGCAGGCTCGTCCAGCGTGATGTCATATTGAAAGCCTGAACAGCCGCCCCCTCAACCGCGACCCGCAACGCCTTGGCCTCGCCTGTCGCCGCATTGATCTCAGAGAGGCGTTCATAAGCGCGGGCGGTCACTTTGGGCGGCAGGGTGAGGGACATGATGCAACCTTTTGGTCTAAAGCGGCGGGAATTCACCGAATTTCAGCGATTTAAAGCAGAAACAAGGGAGAACCCTGTGTCATCTGTTTGTCGTGGGGCTTGTCTCTTAATATAAGTGTGAAAAAGATCATCGACAAGGACGTGGCGCAAGATGTGCGGTGCGCAGCCGGTCGATCCGGTCACGAATACAGGACAGGCAGATGTTGAAACCCTATGCAAGCCAACCGTTTGAAACGCGCGGGCGGCTTTTCCCGGAAAAACTTTCGACCTTTCGCTCGCCGTTTCAACGCGACCGGGATCGGATCATTCACTCCTCGGCCTTTCGCCGTTTGAAACACAAGACCCAAGTCTTTGTCGAACATGAGGGCGATTATTACCGCACGCGCCTGACCCATTCGATCGAAGTGGCGCAGGTGGCGCGCACGCTTGCGGGGGCTTTGGGGTTGAACGAGGGGCTGGCGGAGGCGGTGGCGCTGGCGCATGATCTGGGCCATTCGCCGTTTGGTCACACCGGCGAAGATGCGCTTGAACTGTTGATGGCACCTTATGGCGGTTTTGATCACAACGCACAGGCGCTGCGGATTGTCACCAAGCTGGAAAAACATTACGCCGATTTTGACGGGCTGAACCTGACATGGGAAAGCCTAGAGGGGCTGGCCAAACACAATGGTCCGGTGATGGGGCCGCATGCCGACCCGAAAAAACACCCGGAAGGTGCGCCACTGCCCTATGCGCTCAAAGAGGTGAACGATCAGTTCGATCTTGAGCTCTACACCTTTGCCAGTGCCGAGGCACAGGTGGCAGCGATTGCCGATGATGTGGCTTACAACCACCACGATCTGCATGACGGCTTGCGCGCGGGGTTGTTTACCGCCGCCGATTTGATGGAATTGCCGCTGACAGGCCCGGCTTACGCGGAGGTTGATCGCGACTATCCCGGCCTTGATCCGCATCGGCGCGATCACGAGGCGCTGCGGCGGATTTTTGGCTATATGGTCGAGGATGTCATCACGATCGCCACCAACCGTTTGGACAGTGCCAAGCCCGAAACGGCACAGGATATTCGCGATATGGACCGCACCATCATTCGTTTTTCCAAACCATTCTTTCAAAACCTCAAAGCGATTAAATCTTTTTTATTCAAGCGAATGTACCGCGCACCTACCGTGATCAAAGAGCGCGAGCGCGTGACGCATATGGTCAATACGTTGTTTCCCCTGTTCATGAAACAGCCCGAGCTGTTGCCGGAAGAATGGCGGCATGAGGTCAACTTGGCCCAAGGCGACACGGAACTGGCGCGGATCGTTTTGGATTATGTGGCCGGGATGACCGATCGCTTTGCCATTCAGGAATTTGAGCGGCTTTGCTCCTAAGTCATTGACGACAGATCACACTGAGGAAGGACCATCATGGCCACGGAGACGATGACAGGGATGAACCCGGTGGAAGCCTTTGCACTGGTCGGCGTGTTGGGCGTCGGCGCGCAATGGCTGGCGTGGCGATTAAAGCTCCCGGCGATTGTTTTGATGCTGGCGGCGGGGCTGATTGTGGGGCCGGGATTGGGGCTTTTACAGCCTGCGCGCGACATTGGCCCGGTGGTACAGCCGCTGATTTCACTGGCGGTGGCGGTGATCCTGTTTGAGGGCGGGCTGACGCTGGATCTGCACAAATTGGGCGATGCCAAGCGCGGCGTGTTCCGGCTTGTGGTCGTGGGGGCGCCTTTGGGCTGGGCGTTGTCGGCTTCGGCGCTGCACTGGGGGGCTGGGCTGGGCTGGGAGGCCTCGGCGGTGTTTGGCGGCATCATGGTGGTCACCGGGCCTACCGTGATCGCGCCTTTGCTCAGGCAGGCGAAGCTCCAACGCCGTCCCGCGAACCTGTTGCAATGGGAGGCCATCGTCAACGATCCGGTCGGGGCTTTGGCCGCTGTGCTGGCGTTTGAATTCGTGCTTGTGGGCCGCGAGGCCGAAAGCCTGCCTGCTGCGCTTTTGCAATTGGGCTTTGGGATTCTGGTGGCCGGGGGGTTGGGTTATTGGTTGGACTGGCGGTGTCCTACACGTTTAGGCGCGCCTACGTACCGGAATATATGAAGGTTCCGGTGCTGTTCGTGACCCTGCTGGCCACCTTCGCCGTGCCCGATCTGATGTTGCATGAAAGCGGGCTTTTGGCCGTGACCGTGATGGGATTGGTGATTGCCAATGCCGATTTACCCTCCTTTGACGAGCTGCGCCGCTTCAAAGAACACGCCACGATCCTGTTGGTCTCGGGGGTCTTCATCCTCTTGGCGGCCTCAATGGATTTTGCCTCTCTGGGTCAATTGACATGGCGCGCCGGGCTGTTTGTGGCCCTTGTGATCCTTGTGGCACGGCCTGTGACCGTTCTGGTTGCTTTGATCGGGACCAAATTGCCGCGCAATGAAAAGCTTTTGATTGCCTTTACGGGCCCACGCGGCGTGGTTTTGGTCGCCGTGGCGGGGTTGTTTGGCGAACGTTTGGCCGCCGCCGGCGTTGAGGGCGCGGGCGTGATCGGCCCTCTGGCCTTTGTTTTGGTTTTGGTCACGGTGGTGCTGCATGGGTTCACGCTGGCACCTTTTGCGCGTGCGCTTGGGCTGGCCTCGACCGGCAAGCCGGGGGTGTTGATCCTGGGCGGATCGCGTTTCACCACCTCCTTGGCCGAGGCGCTCAAACGCGAAGAGATCCCAGTGCTGATTGCCGATCCAAACCACGCACGGCTTGTGCGCCCGCGCGCGGCGAATGTGCCGGTGTTTTATGGCGATATTTTGGGCGAGGCGGCCGAAGACAGTCTTGAAATTCTGTCCTATGACACGCTGATCGCCGCCTCCGACAATGACGCCTATAACACTTTGGTTGCGACTGATTTTGGCTCGGAATATGGCCGCGAAAACGTCTGGCAACTGGCTCGTGTGAAAGAGGGCAAAGCGCGGCACAGCTTGCCGACGCAATTGGGCGGGCGGCCCTTTGGGCTGGGCAAAACCTTTGGTGATCTGGATACGTTGATGCAAAGTGGTTGGCGGGTGTCGGTGACGACATTGAGCGAGGATTACGATTTCGAGACGTGGAAAGCCGATCGCAAAGGCGCGCTTTTGCTCGGTCGTTTGAAAGAAGACGGGACGTTTCGGCGGTTGCTGTCGGAGGACGCAGATATCCTGTTTCCGTTGCGGGCAGAGGCGGAGATTGACGCGTTGCCCGAAGAGCAGCGCGAGAGCGCGCGCGCGGCGCTCAAACGCCGTATGACCGAGGCGCGCGAGGCCGCGTCGCGGGCGCGTGTGGCCGCCGGGGCACGTCTTGTCGCCTTGGTGCCGCCCGAGGCCACCACGCCCACCGCGCCGGAGATCGAAACCGTGAAAACAGTCGAAAAACCGACAGCGGCGCGTGCAAATGCGGCCAAAACAGCCGCGAAAGCGCCACCAAAACCCGCATAGCGCTGTGCATGGTGGGTCAATGCCGTTGACGCGCCGCGCGGGCGTGGTAAACCCGCCGCAAGAGATGGAGAGACCAAAGATGAACCTGTTCGCCGATATCCGCGCCCTTGTGATCGACAGCCTGACTGGCCTTGTCTCCGATGGCGTCCTGCCCGAGGGGCTTGAGTTTGCCAATGTGGCGGTCGAGCCGCCGCGCGATGCGTTGCATGGCGACATGGCCACCAATGCGGCGATGGTGTTGGCCAAACCGGCCAATCTGAAACCGCGCGACATCGCCGATAAGCTGGCCGAAAAACTCGCCGCCGATCCGCGTATCTCCGCTGTGGATGTGGCGGGGCCGGGGTTTATCAACCTGCGGCTTGCCGATGGCGTCTGGTCCGGGCTGGTCGAGGGCATTTTGGCGGCCAAAGGCTATGGCCGTTCGCCCATGGGCACAGGCACCAAGGTCAACGTCGAATATGTGTCCGCCAACCCGACCGGACCGATGCATGTCGGCCATACCCGCGGTGCGGTGTTTGGCGATGCTTTGGCATCCTTGTTGGATTATGCGGGCTATGACGTGACGCGCGAATATTACATCAACGATGGTGGCGCGCAGGTCGATGTCTTGGCGCGTTCGGTATTTCAACGTTACCGCGAGGCCAATGGCCTGAACCCGGAGATCGCCGAAGGGCTCTATCCCGGTGATTACCTTGTGCAGGTCGGTGAGGATTTAAAGGCGAAATACGGCGACAGTCTTTTGGATCAACCCGAAGAGGTCTGGTTGGCCGATGTGCGGGTCTTTGCCACGGACGCGATGATGGAGATGATCCGGGGCGATCTCAAAGCCCTGGGCGTTGAGATGGATGTGTTTTACTCGGAGAAATCTCTGTACAACACCGGGCTGATTGAGGCTGCGATCAAGGAACTGGACGAAAAGGGCCTGATCTATCGCGGTGTGTTGGAGCCACCAAAGGGCAAAATGCCCGAAGATTGGGAGCCGCGCGAACAGCTTTTGTTTAAATCGACCGCGCATGGCGATGATGTCGACCGCCCGATCCAGAAATCCGATGGCGCATGGACCTATTTTGCCCCCGACATCGCCTATCACTATGACAAGGTGAAACGCGGCTTTGACGAGATCATCGACGTGTTTGGCGCCGATCACGGTGGCTATGTCAAACGGATGAAAGCGGCTGTGTCGGCGCTGTCTGATGGCAAGGTCGGCTGTGACATCAAGCTCATTCAATTGGTCAAGCTGATCAAGAATGGCGAAGAGTTGAAAATGTCGAAACGCGCGGGCAATTTTGTCACCCTGCGCGACGTGGTTGAGGAAGTGGGCGCGGATGTCACTCGCTTCGTCATGCTGACCCGCAAAAACGATGCCTCGCTTGATTTCGATTTCGACAAGGTGCTGGAACAGTCGAAAGACAACCCGGTGTTCTATGTGCAATACGCCCATGCCCGCGTGCGCTCTGTGCTGCGCAAGGCGGAGGAGGCGGGGGTGACCCTGACCGACACGCCGCGCTTTGATGATCCGGCAGAGATCGCCGTGGCGCGCAAATTGGCCGATTGGCCGCGTCAGGTTGAAATCGCTGCAAAAGGCCACGAGCCGCACCGCATCGCTTTCTATCTCTATGATTTGGCGTCTGATTTCCACGCGCTTTGGAATAAGGGCAATGACAATAGCGCATTGCGGTTCTTGCAGGATGACCCGGCGCTGTCGGCGGCAAAAATCGCCCTGCCGCGTGCCGTGGCCGTTGTGATTTCCGCAGGTCTTGCTATTCTGGGGGTAACTCCGGCGGAAGAGATGCGTTAATCAAAACGCACCATGCGCCGGATCCCCGAGAGGGGGCACATCAGAAATGAGGGCAAAGATCCTCATGTGTCCTCTTAAGAGCAGTCAATAACCCGCACAAAATAAAGCGGGAATCGGTATGAGGCGAATATGGCGCAGGATTTCCGGAGCGGCCCCAATGCGGGCTATCCTTCCCCCCGTGTGAACGGGAACTATGTCGCAGATAAGAACGGGACATACACGTACCGCGAGGCTCATCTGGGCCAGTCGCGCCCGTCAGATCAGCAAAATTTTGGCGGTGCGCCTGATCCCGACCGATATTTCAACGCTCAAGATGTGCGGTTTGCGCCACAGTCGGGTGCGCAGTCCGGTGCGCAGTCGGGTGCACAGTCTGGCCATCCGTCAGGTCAGCCGTCAGGGCGCTATGCCGGGCATAATGGCCACGCCCCACAGGGGTTTGCCGCGCCGCAATCGCACTATGCGCCAGGGCCAGACACCGGGCCTGCTTATGTTTATGACACCACAGGCGATGATGGGTCCTCTGAGGGGTTTGAGCGTCCGAAACTTGGCAAAGCCCAATGGGCTGGCGCGGCGGTCTCGCTGGCGCTGGTGTTGGGTCTTGGGGTTTGGGGCTATCAATTGATGATGCGCGATGTGAACGGTGTGCCTGTCATCCGCGCGCTCGAAGGCTCGGCCCGTATGGTGCCTGACGATCCGGGCGGCCAATTGGCGATGCACCAAGGTTTGGCGGTCAATTCCGTCACCGCTGATGGCTCCGCCGCTGCCCCCGCTGACAGTTTGATGTTGGCACCACGGATCGCGACATTGAGCGAGGAAGATCAACCAATGTCCACGACCCAAACCGTGGCCTCGGCCTATGAACCGGAAAACACCGCCTATGCGGTGCAACCCGAAGCGCCGGCTTTGGCTTCTTTAACGCTTGAGGAAGATCCGCTTGAATTGGAGAGCGTCGAAGAGGTGGCCTCCGCCGCCGATGTGACGCCTGAGACCGCGGGTCTTGCACAGTCGCCGCGGCCAAAACCGCGCCCTGTGCGCATGGCCTCTTTGGCCACGGTTCCAAGCACGTCATCTGCCAGCCTCGATGGCGTGGCGGGCGATATTTTGGCCGCAATTGGCTCCACCAGCGAAATGAGCCCGAGTGACGTGCCTGCGGGCGCGCGTTTGGTGCAATTTGGCGCTTTTCAAAACGAAGAGATCGCGCGCAGCGAATGGGATCGTCTTTCGGGCCGGTTTGAGGACCTGATGGAAGGCAAATCACGGGTGATCGAGCGGGCCGAAAGCGGCGGGACGACCTTTTACCGTCTGCGCGCCTATGGCTTTGCTGATGCCTCGGATGCCAACCGGTTCTGCGCCGCTTTGACCGCGATGAATGCGGCCTGTGTGCCCACGGTTCAGCGATAAGCCGCGATGATTGCGGGGCCGGATCACGTCGGGGGCAACGTTTCGGGGCAGGGCGCTTTTATCTTTGGATGTGAAGGGCTTGCGCTGACCTCAATAGAGGCTGATTTCTTTCGCGAGGCCAATCCTTGGGGCTTTATCCTGTTTGCGCGCAATGTGGACACGCCGGAGCAACTGCGCCGTTTGACGGGCGCGCTGCGTGAGGCCGTGGGCCGTGACGCGCCGATCCTGATTGACCAAGAAGGCGGACGGGTCCAACGCCTGCGCGCGCCGCATTGGCGCGAATTTTTGCCACCACTGGATCAGGTGCATTCCGCCTCCGATCCGTTGCGCGCCATGTGGTTGCGCGGGCGATTGTTGGCGGCGGATGTGCTGGGCGTCGGCATTGATGTGAACTGTGTGCCGGGGCTGGATGTGGCCTCTGCACAGACCCATCCGTTTTTGATGAACCGTTGCTTTTCCGATGACGCGGAGGTCGTGGCCCAGATGGGCCGCGCCTTGGTCGATGGTCTGGCGGCGGGCGGCGTGGCGCCGGTGATGAAACACCTGCCGGGGCATGGGCGTGGCGCAGTGGACAGTCACAAGGGCCTGCCGCGTGTCTCCGCCTCGCGCGCTGAATTGGCGGCGGATTTTGCCCCGTTCAAGGCGCTCAACGATTTGAGCATGGGCATGTCGGCGCATATCGTGATGGAGGCGATCGACCCGGACCGTCCCGCCACCCAAAGCCCCGCCGCGATCCGTGTGATCCGTGAGGAGATCGGCTTTGACGGGCTGTTGATGACCGACGATATTTCGATGGGCGCTTTGGCGGGCACGGTTTTGCAGCGTGCGCAATTGGCGCTGGCGGCGGGCTGTGACATGGTGTTGCACTGCAATGGCGATCTGGCCGAGATGCAGACATTGGCCGCGCTCGGGCCCATGGGGCAGGCGGCACAGGCCCGCGCGGATCGGGCCGTCAGCGCGCATCCGAAACATCTGCAGGCGCATCACCCCATTGACATCTCCGCCTTGGATGCCGAACTTCAAAGCCTGTTGAACCGATAGGGGCAAAATGGCCGACCCGGACCAATTTGAAATCAACGATCTGCTCAGCGTCGAGGAGAGGCTCGCGGCTGAGGCGTTGATCGTGGATGTCGAGGGCTATGAGGGGCCGTTGGACCTTTTGCTGCAATTGTCGCGCACGCAAAAGGTCGATTTGATGAAAATCTCGATCCTGCATTTGGCGCAGCAATATTTGATTTTCGTCGACAAAGCCAAAGAGCTTCGGATCGAATTGGCCGCCGATTATCTGGTGATGGCGGCGTGGTTGGCGTTTTTGAAATCGCGGCTCTTGCTGCCACCCGACCCGTCCGATGAGGGGCCATCAGGTGAAGAGCTTGCGGCGCATTTGGCGTTTCAATTGCAGCGTTTGGAGGCGATGCGGGAGGCGGCGGCCAAATTGATGGCGCGCGATCAAAAGGGCCGGGATTTCTTTGTGCGCGGCATCCCCGAAGAGGTCGCGCGGCTCAGAAATGTCACCTATAGCGCCTCTCTTTTGGACCTGATGCAGGGCTATGCCCGTGTGCGCACCAAGGACGAGTTTCGACCCTTTGTCATGGACCGAGAAGCGATCCTGTCTATGGAACAGGCGCTGGAGCGGCTGCGTGGGTTGATCCCCTATGCGATTGAATGGGCGGATTTGTCGAGCTACCTGCCCGAGGGCTGGGAGCTTGACCCGAAAAAGCGGCGCTCAGCCACGGCGGCGACCTTTGCCGCTTCGTTGGAATTGGCCAAACAGGGCCAAATTGAAATCCGCCAAAGCGGGACGTTCGCCCGCATCGAGATCAAGGCGAGGACTGGCCGATGAGTGACTCTGCGAGTGACGCAGTGAGTGAAGATACGGATTTGGACGCGTCCGCCGAGGCCAGCCTGTTTGAGGCACCGCCTTTGGCCGAGCAAGAGCGCATGGTCGAAGCGGTGCTGTTTGCCTCCGCAGGTCCGGTGAGCGTGGCCGAGATGAGCGGGCGGATGCCGCATGGTTGCAACGCCAAAGCGGCGCTTGAGATGCTGCAAAAGCGCTATGAGGGGCGCGGTGTTCGGGTGGTGAAAGTCGGTGAGGCCTGGGCCATTCGTACCGCGCCCGATCTTGGGTTCTTGATGCAAAAGGAAACGGTTGAGACCCGCAAACTGTCGCGCGCGGCGATCGAAACCTTGGCGATTGTCGCCTATCACCAACCCTGCACCCGCGCCGAGATCGAAGAAATCCGGGGTGTGTCCGTGTCCAAGGGCACCATTGATCAGCTCTTGGAACTCGAATGGATCCGCTTTGGCCGCCGCCGCATGACGCCGGGGCGTCCGGTGACCTATGTGGTGACGCCATCATTTTTGGATCACTTTGGTCTGGAAAGTGCGCGCGATTTGCCGGGCGTTCGGGAGTTGCGGGCAGCGGGGCTTTTGGAAAGCCGACCAATGCCGGGGCTGGACGATGAGGACAGCGAGGATCAAGACGATCTGTTTGAGGATGAAAGCTAAGCCCGATAGCGCGCGGGTGTTTCATCCCTTTGCCGTGATCAAGCCCTGTTAGGGGCGCATTGTGATCCTATCTATGTTAAAGTGAACCGAAACCGCAGCAGTCAGGCCGATGTAGAGGCCGGAAAGCAGAGTGACGATGAATTTGGACCGGCTGATCAACATGATCATCAACCGCGTGATGCGGGTTCTCATTAGCAAGGGGATCAACAAGGGCATTGACGCGGGCAGTTCTGCCTTGGCGCGGCGCAAATCCGGCGGGGTGCAGGGCGATGCGCAGATGGGCGAGGTCGATGATTACGGCAACATCCGCCAGCCGTCAGGACAAAATCAAAATGGCGGTCAAGGTCAGGCCGAAATGACCGCTCAGGCGCAACAAGCCGCCAAACGCGCGCGCAAAATGGCGCGGATGAGCAAACGCATCGGTCGGTTTTAACGCCGAGATTTGCAGAATTCGAAATTTGCGCATGGCTCGGGTCAAGTGAGCTGGGATCACTGGAAATCACAGCTCGGATCGAGCAGATCCGGCACTTTTTACTTTAAAATTCAAAAATACGCTTATGTCAGCTGATATAAGCACAATTTTTTACACTTTATTTACCACGACTCAGTGACTTTGATGCCATCGTTCAAAGGGGCCGCAATTTAGGTCAATCGGGACTTAGGTGGCGATCGGTGATGTATAAAGGTGTTTGTCATGTTCCTGCCAATGATCAATGATCTGTTGATCTTGTCATGCTGACCCCGGGTATCCAACCTGTGGCCGGGCGGCTCAGATTTGGCCCCGCAGTGATCGCGCTTCGTAGCCAACCCTATCTTGCGCTCATCGCGTTCGTTCTTGCCCTCATCATTGCTGGAATGGAACTTGTTCGCTACGGCGACGATCTTCTCTATGCTGCGGGAAATGGACCAAACCCTCTGACGCTCACCTGTGTCATGCTTCTCAGCGTGGCATTGATGCACAAAACCCTGTTTCCAGTGCAAAACATATGGCGGCGCGTTGTGTTTTTGATCGTCCTTGCGCTGTCACTGTTTCGGTTGATTGAAATCTACATTTTGCAGGCCACACCGCTCACGGATGTCCTCGCCTTCGTCTATAACCGATATCCCCATGCCGATGTGATCATGTCAAAAGGCACGTCGCTGTCCTTGATGCTGTTCAGTCTGGGCGCGTTGATCCGCCGGAGGATGCAAACTTGCGGATTTGTGGTGTCGCTATTGGGGCTGGTTCCGGTCAGTTTCGCCTTTATGATCTATTCTTACGGCGAAAGAAACATTCAGATCGAGATGTCTCCCGCGACCTTGATGTTGCTGATGTTGGTTGGGTTTTCCTCCGTCTTTACCTTTACCCGAAGTCCGATTTTACGCCCGTTTTTGACCTCATCCGTGTGGGGGCGGATGGCCCGGCTGCAAACGCTGGGCACAATCATCGGTATTTGGGTCATTGGCGCTGTCTCGCATCTGTCGGAGACAGCGATGATGTTTGAGGCGGTGCTGGCCTCCGCAATGTGGGTTTTCGCGATCATCATATTGGTGTCGGGCTCTGTGTTTGAGCGCATCGAACGCGACCGCCGCACCTTGTCACGCGAGGTCGAACATCGGGCGCGGCATGATCCTTTGACCGGGCTTTTAAACCGTCATGCGGTTGGGGATTATGTTGCTATGATCCACCAAATGGCCCATGGCCGTCGCCGAGAGGATGACCCGATGACGGTGGGGGTGATCTTGGCCGATATTGATTTGTTCAAACGGGTGAATGACACGCTTGGACATGAGGCCGGGGATCGCGTGTTGCAACATGTGGGCCGTGTGCTTCGCGGCAAATTGCGCTCTTCTGATGTCGTGGCGCGCTGGGGGGGCGAGGAGTTTTTGATGCTACTGCCCGGAGCCACGCTGGAGCAGACCATGAACACGGCACAGGTGCTGCGCACGGCGATCGCGACGCATGTGAGTTGGAAAAACGGCTTAGAGTCTGAACCGATTACAATTTCGATCGGGGTCTCCGCCTACTGTCTTCATGACAGTGCCGATTCATTGGAACAAATCATCCAGCATGCTGACACCGCGTTGTATCATGCCAAATCTCAGGGCCGAAACCGGGTCAATTGTTTTAAAACGAACCGAAAACCCCCGCCAACGCCGAAGGATTTTCTCCCCCCTCGGGATAAGGTTCATTGAGGTGCTGAACCGCAAGATGAGGGATCACTGCGCGCGGAAGTGTTTCGACAGTTTCAGGCCTTGACCCTGATAATTGGACGCCAAATCCGCGCCATACAGGCGCTCGGGCAGACTGTCCATGCGCTCATAGACCAAACGCCCAACGATTTGCCCGTCTTCCAACACAAACGGCGCTTCGTGACAGCGCACTTCCAACACCCCGCGCGAGCCCGCGCCACCGGCATTGGCATGACCAAAGCCCGGGTCAAAGAACCCGGCATAATGGACGCGGAATTCCCCAACCATGGCCAGATAGGGCGCCATTTCGGCGGCGTACTCGGGCGGAATGTGGACCGCCTCGCGACTGACCAAAATGTAGAACGCACCGGGGTCCAAAATGATCCGCCCGTCTTTGGTATGGATCGGTTCCCAGTATTCTGAGGGCTCGTAATGGCCGATATTGTCGAGGTCAATCACGCCAGTGTGCGGTTTGGCGCGGTAGCCAACCAGATCACCCGACGCAGGTTTGAGATCGACCGAAAAGCCAAGCCCCTGATCAATCATCGCAGCGCCATCGACCAGCGGGCTCTCGGCGTGCAGGACTGTCAACTCCGCGTCACTGAGGATCGCTTGTCCGGCGCGGAACCGGATTTGGTTCAGCCGCATGCCCGGACGCACCAAAACGGAGAAGGAGCGGGGACAGATTTCAGCGAAAAGCGGTCCATGATAGCCGGGCGTGATGCGGTCAAATTCGACGCCTTCATCGGTGATCAGCCGGGTCAAAAGATCCAACCGTCCGGTCGAACTTTTGGCATTGGCCACCGCCTGAACGCCCTCGGGCAGAGCCAGAGATTCCATCAAGGGCACGACATAGACACAGCCCTTTTCCAGCACCGCACCATCGCTCAGGTCAATTTGATGCATTTCAAATTCGGCCAGCCGATCCGCCACTTTGCGACCGTCGCCTGCCAAAAACGACGCGCGCACACGCCAAGCCCGGGTGCCAAGACGCAGATCGAGGGAGGCAGGTTGCACCTGTTCGTCGATCACCTCTGGTGTGGCGGTGATTTCGCCTCGTGCCACCATGTCGCGGATCGCGTGATCAGCCAATACACCCATATTCGTCCCCTCACGTCACTTTGGCCCGAAAGGGCGCGCTTTTATCCCCCTTAACGCAAAACCGCCCGCAAGCCCAGAGGCTTACGAGCGGTTTTAGGGGTGTTTTGGTCGGGCTAGCAGGACTCGAACCTGCGACCTTCCGTCCCCCAGACGGACGCGCTACCAGGCTGCGCTATAGCCCGAACTGGAGCCCTACATAGTGATTTTATGGGCAGGGGCAAGTGGAATTTCGGCAAATCTGATGCGAAATTGCGCAGGAGTGGCCGCCACCGCTGTCGGTGGCAGATCGGGCAGTGGAAGATCGGGCGGTGGCAGATCAGGACACCAGTCGCGCATGCAGGGCTTCGGCACGCGCCAAGAGGCTGGCGATGTCTTGTCGGGGCACCCGGATCAGATCGCGGTGATTGAGTTTGCCCAAAATGCCGTCGCCCATGACCAAATCTGCCGCCGCCTCATCCGGGTCGTCGTACAGGTCCAAATCGACCCCAAGCGGGGCGGGGCTGAGGGGCGCGGTTGCAAACACGTCTTGTTGGGGGGCCTCGACCTCTGCCTCAGTTCGGCTGTCCAACGCGATCTCTTCAACGGCCGAAAGCTCCGCTGATGTCGGGATCACGTCGTTTTGTTCCGCGTCCAAATAGGCTGCGGCATCTGGCAGGTCCACATCGGCCAACTCTTCGGCAAAAACGGCGGGATCGCTCGCCGGCTCATACTCAGGAAGAGGATCAGACAGAGTTTCGGGCAGGGCCTCGTCAAACCCATCGGTCAAAATCGCCCGTTCTTCGGCGCTCATCTCCAGCGCAGAGGGGGGCGTGGCGGTCTCTGGCGCAGGCGTCTCAGGCAGATCAACTGCGTCAACGGCCCGTTCCGGCTCTGGCTCCGGTTGTGCCTCCGCCTGTACTGTACTCGAAGGCGTC
Source organism: Celeribacter baekdonensis (assembly GCF_003047105.1). Taxonomy (NCBI): domain Bacteria; kingdom Pseudomonadati; phylum Pseudomonadota; class Alphaproteobacteria; order Rhodobacterales; family Roseobacteraceae; genus Celeribacter; species Celeribacter baekdonensis. The sequence goes on along the minus strand of NZ_CP028475.1, from coordinate 1,085,161 downwards.
AAATCAAAGTCAAAGGTGCGCTGTTCGGTCGTCAGCGGCAAAGCGGGTTGCTCCGGCACATCCGCCCCAATTGCGGTGTCTTGAAGCGGTGATGGTTCGTCGAATTCGGCCAGATCTGCCATCGGGTCTTGGTCCCGATCATGCGATGGCAGCGCCTCTTCGGCCTGTATCTCAAACACCGATTCCGCCATGGCGTCATGGATCGCCTCATGGGTCAGCTCAGGTGCGGCGGCGTCCTCTGCCGCGGGAGGCATCTCTGCGTTCATTTCCTCGACAAAGGAGGCCGGTGGCTCAAAGCCATGCGGGGCAAAGGGGGTGGTTTCGGGCAGCTCGGCGGATGCCGGAGCGAGAGGCGGAAGGTCCGGCGGGGCTTGATCTGGCGCAGCCTGATTTGGCACAGGCGTGGCAACCGGCGCGTCAAAGGAGGCGTTGGAATCCGTCAGTGGTGCCGCGGGAGACGGAGTTGGCTCGGAGCCGGAGTGCGGCGCAGGCGATGAAGGCCGCGAGAAATGCACAATTTTTTCCGCCGCAGGGACGGGGATGTCAAAGGCGTCATGCGGGACGTTTTCGGCCATCGGTGCGTCGGCGATCTGCGGTGCGGGAGGGGCAGGGGGATTCGCTAACGGATTCGAGGTGGGAATCGCGTCTATCACAGGGGTCGGTGCCCCGCTGGCCTGAGCCGAGATTGGGTCGACCCCCTCAATCAACGGTGACAGAGAGGCGACATATTTCACCCCATGTTCGCGCAACAGTTTTTGCACGCCGCGAATGGTCATCCCATCGTCGTGCAACAGTTTTTTGATCCCGCCCAAAAGCGCCATATCGGCGGGACGGTAATAGCGCCGCCCGCCCGCGCGTTTCACGGGTTTGACTTGGGTAAAACGGCTCTCCCAAAAGCGCAACACATGCGCAGGCGTGTCGAGCCAGTCGGCGACTTCGCTTATGGTGCGAAAGGCGTCCGGTGATTTATCCATTTAAAACAAACCTTTACAGGAGTTTGCAGGCCTCGGATCAGGCCTTGTTGCCGTCGGCCACGCGATCTTTCATCAAATGCGATGGGCGAAAGGTCAACACCCGGCGCGCGGGGATCGGGGCCTCGTCGCCGGTCTTTGGATTGCGGCCCACGCGTTCGGATTTGGCGCGCACGGAGAAGGTGCCGAAAGAAGAGATTTTCACCGTCTCACCAGCGATCAACGCATCAGAGACATGCGCCAGAACACTTTCGACAAGGGCGGCGGATTCATTGCGGCTTAGGCCAACCTCGCGAAACACGGCTTCGCTAAGATCCATACGTGTCAAAGTTTTGCTCATCGGTCTCCCCCGGTGTAGTGAGTTGCCAAGGAGAGTGGCAGTTTGCAAAGCAGGCGTCAATATCAATGACTTGGCACGGGGTGTTGAGATGGGAAATCGGGCGGGTTTTGTCGCAGTCGCGGGGTCGGCGGCGGTGGGAAACCCGCGCATGATGACCAGCGCAGAACCACTGCGCGCATGATTACCAGCGCAGAACCACTGCGCCCCAGGCCAAACCACCGCCAATCGCCTCGGCCACGCAAAGATCGCCATCTTTGATCTGACCACGGGCACGGCCCACAGACATCGCTAAGGGTATCGAGGCGGCGGAGGTGTTGCCGTGGTCCTGGACGGTGACGACGACCTGATCCATCGCATGACCCAGCTTTTTCGCCGTGCCTTCGATGATGCGAATATTGGCCTGATGCGGGATGATCCAATCAATATCGGCGGGGGTCAATCCGGCCTTGGCAATCGCGGTTTCCGCCGTTTCGGCCAGTTTTTGTACCGCTTGGCGGAACAAGGCATTGCCCTGCATCCGCAATTTACCAGAGGTGCCGGTGGTGGAAACGCCGCCATCGACATAGAGCATGTCTTTATAGGTGCCGTCAGAATTCAGATCGACAGACAGGATGCCGCGATCCTCGGAGGTGCCAGTTCCGATCCGGGCCTCAAGCACCAAAGCGCCGGCGCCATCGCCAAACAGCACACAGGTCGCACGATCGGTCCAATCCATGATCCGGCTAAAGGTCTCCGCACCGATCACCAACACGCGTTTGACCTGACCGGAAATGATTTGGGCATTGGCGTTGGAGAGGGCATAAATGAACCCGGCACAGACCGCTTGCACATCAAAGGCAAAGCCGCAGGTCATGCCCAGCTCTTTTTGCACCATCGTCGCGACAGAGGGAAAGGTCAAATCCGGGGTCGAGGTGGCCACGATCACCGCGTCAATATCGGCGGCTGTCAGGCCAGCATCGGCCAGCGCGGCTTTGGCGGCCATGGTGCCCATCATCGAGGTGGTTTCGCCTTCGGCGGCAAAATGGCGGCGTTCAATACCAGAACGCGAGCGAATCCATTCGTCGGAGGTGTCGAGGGTTTTTTCGAACTCGGCGTTCTCAACCACACGTTCGGGTAGGTAATGGCCCACGCCCGTGATAACTGCCCGGATAGTCATGGCTTTGCCGCCTTATTTTGGTTCTGACGTTCCGTCATTTTGCGCTGAGGCCACGGCAGATGCAACCCGTGCCGCCAAACGTTCGGAAAAACCCGAGGCGGAGAGTTCATAGGCCAATTTGATCGCGGCAGAGACGCCGGTGGCATCCGCCGAGCCGTGCGATTTGACCACGGTGCCTTTGAGGCCAAGGAAAACCCCGCCATTGACGCGGCGCGGGTCGATTCGCTTTTGCAGGCGTTTCAGCGAGGTCAAAGCCAGCAGGGCGGCGATGCGCGACAGCGGCGTGGCTTTGAACGCTTCTTTTAGGAAATCGCCAACAAGTTTCGCCGTGCCTTCGCCGGTTTTCAACGCGACATTGCCGGTGAACCCGTCGGTGACGATCACATCGACCTTATCGCCGGGAATATCGCCGCCTTCGACGAATCCCTTGAACTCATAGCCACCAATGCCCGCAGCGTTGGCGATCAAGTCTTGCGCGGCTTTCAATTCGGCGCGGCCTTTGTGCTCTTCGGTGCCGACGTTCAAAAGGCCCACGCGCGGGACATCGAGGTTGAGACCGTTGCGGGCATAAGACGCGCCCATCATTGCATATTGTAAAAGGTCGCGTTCATCGGCGCGAATATCCGCGCCCACATCAAGCATGACGTTAAAGCCCTGCGGATTGCGCGAGGGCCAGAGGCAGGCAATGGCGGGGCGGTTGATGCCGTCGAGCTTGCGCAGGCGGATCATCGAGGTGGCCATCAGCGCGCCGGTGTTGCCACAGGACACACAGGCCTGAGCCTCACCGTCTTTGACGGCATCAATGGCGGAGCGCATCGACGTGTCGGCGCGGCGCATGGCCTGAGACGGTTTTTCATCCATGCGCACAACGCCGGGCACATCGCGGATTTCGACACGATCTTTCAAAATCTTGCGCTTGCGCACAAGTTTATCAAGCTCGTCGCCGGGCCCATGCAGAATGAAATTCAAATGGGGATTTTTGGACGCAGAACGTGCAATGCCGGCGACAATGGTCGCCGGCCCACGATCGCCACCCATGGCGTCGATAGAAAGCGTGACCTGAATGCCCTTGCGCGCGCCAAGCCGCCCTTTCACCTCATCAACCTGACCCGGAGTGTCCGAGGCGGCCATGGCGGAGGAGGGGCGAGCGTGCTCATGCTTTTCGCGGCATCAAGTCAATCAAACGCGCTTACGCTGCGTCGTCGTCGAGATCAATCTCGTCGGCTTTTGCAACGACTTCGCGCTCGTCATAGTGACCGCATGCGCCACACACGTGGTGCGGGCGTTTCAATTCGCCACAGTTTGGGCATTCTGCCGGGTTGCCAGCAACCAATGCGTCGTGCGCGCGGCGCATGTTCCGCTTGGAGCGGGTGACTTTATTCTGAGGAACAGCCATGTCTCGACCTCGGGTTCGTGGGGATCTGATCCGCCTTTGCTGCGGGCCCCTAGGTGGGCGGGGCCGGGGCCCCATATATATTCGGGTGTTATCCCGATCAATTCTCGGCGCTTCATAGGGCTTCGCGGGCAGAGTGTAAACCATGCAGTTTGACATGGATGACACATGAATATGGTCCGTGACCTGTGTCAGGACCGATCCCATGCGCCACAGATGCCACAGGCAAAACCGTTACGGGAAGCGAGGCCGGGAACATACTCGGAATCTTGAGCCGTGCAACCTTTTTGTTTGGTCTCGGTTTATACGTCTTTTTCCGGGCTCAACTGTCGTCTTTTCCAAGCCGATCGCGCAGTGCTTTCAGGCTGGCAAAAGGCTTTGTATCCTCATCTTGCAAAGGCGCTTTGCCCGGCTCGGTGATTTGGGCGCTGATGGTTTCGACCCCTTCGGCGCGGGGATAATCGGGCGCAGCAAGCGCAAGCGCCTCTTCGGCCACCAAGGACAGCAACAAGGATGCCGGCAGAGCTTCGATCGTATCGTCCTCGGGCGCTTCGATTTCGGCATCGGCCGTGTCGATCTCATCCGTGTGATCGGCCAGATAGGTGCGCGAGAGCGGCGCATCAATCCGGGTGGTGACTGGCGCAAGCGTGGCCACACAGGGCTGAACCACCGTGGCGCCCAGCGTTCCGGTCAATTGCCAGTCGCGTTTGCCGATGGGGGTGAGTTTGCCTTCAAAACGTAGCTTTTTCACCGCAGACAGGCCGAGCGCTGTGGCCAGCACCTCCATGTCTTCCGAGGTGGGGATGAGGCGGAACGGGTGAGCGTGGGCATTTGAGAGATCGCGCAAGCGCAACTCTGTGCCCCAGCTGGTCAAACCGTCGTGTCCCATGTTGGATGTCTCCTTGATCGTCGGGCGCTGTTTCTATAAGCCGGATACGAGGCGCGCGCGCACAAGGCAAGAGGGGGCACATGTCCACACGCATTTTCCCAAAAGGACCGACTATGAGATTGAACCGTATTTTAGGGCTCTCTTTGGGCGTTGTCTTTGCCGTTGTTTTGTCCGGCTGTGTCGCGCAATACCGCAATCATGGCTATGTGCCCTCTGATGAGGCTTTGGCGCAGGTTGTTGTCGGTGTGGACACCAAAGACACGGTGTCTGACGTGATCGGCGTCCCCGGCACCGAAGGCATTTTGGACAGTTCCGGGTGGTATTATGTCCGCTCGCAATTCCGTCATATGGGGGCGCTTGCGCCCAAAGAGGTGGACCGCCAGGTCGTTGCCATCTCCTTTGATTCGCGCGGCACAGTCAGCAACATCGAACGGTTCGGGTTGGAACAGGGCCGTGTTGTGGTCTTGTCGCGTCGTGTGACCGTGGCCAACACCAAGGGCACGACCTTTATCAAACAGCTGTTTGGCAACTTGGGGCAAATTTCTGCCGATCAATTGTTGCAGTAACGGGCTGTCGTATCCCGCATGAAAAAGCCGCCTTATGGGCGGCTTTTTGTTTGGCGGCTGTTCGGGCGTTTTCGCCTGACCCCGGCTTATCCCTCTGCGCCCTCAGTCGGCTCAAACCGGATCGACACGCCGTTGATGCAATAGCGCATGCCGGTTTTGTCCTGTGGTCCGTCGGGGAACACATGGCCCAAATGCGCACCGCAATCGTCGCAATGCACCTCGACGCGGACCATGCCATGCGACAGATCGCGGGTTTCGGCCACGGGCGCGCCCTCTTTGGTGGCGTAAAACGCGGGCCAGCCGCAGTGGCTTTCATATTTGGTCTCTTGGGTGAACAGTTCCGCCCCGCAACAGGCGCATTTAAACGACCCTGCTGATTTCGGAAAACCGGGGTGGGAAAAAGGCCGCTCGGTTCCGGCCTCCCGCGTCACGCGATAGGTCTCAGGGTCCAATGAGTCGCGCCATTCGGCCTCTGTTTTGTGAATTTTCACCATTATGCGCACTCCTTTTGCTCTTTGGTATAGCAGATAGGGGATTGGCGGCGTGAAGCAAGCCAAACCGAGTTTCAAAAAATCGTCATGTCTTGCAGGCAAGAAGGGGAGACACCATAGTCTATAGGCGTCCCTTGTTTGGGATGGATGCCTGAGGTGAGGCTGAAAAAGGACCAGTGCCATGATCCCGTTGCTCAAGGGCCGTTACACCGCCCGTTTTGCTGAGACCCGTCCCGACATCGAAGCGGCGCAGCGCCTGCGCTATCTGGCCTTTATCGTTGGATCGGGCGCACAGGCCGCAGGTCTGCGCGCTGATGGGCTTGAGGCCGATGATTTTGATGCGCTCTGTCGCCATGTGTTGATCGAAGAGCGCAAAACCGGGCGGCTTGTCTGCACCTACCGCTTCCTCGATCTCGCGGGCGGTGCCGACATTGCCCGGAGCTATTCGGCGCAGTTTTACGGCCTCGACGGTTTGGCCGATTTCGAAGGCCGGATGTTGGAGATGGGCCGGTTTTGCATTCACCCTGAGGCGCGCGATCCAGATATTTTGCGCGTCGCTTGGGGCGCGATGACGCGCTATGTCGATGAACAAGAGATCGCATTGCTGTTTGGCTGTTCGTCCTTTCATGGCACCGAATGGAAAGACCACGCCGATGCTTTGGCCATGCTCAAACACCGTCATTTGGGGCCGAAACGGTTCCTGCCCAAGGTCAAAGCCCCCAACGTGTTCAAATTCGCCGCCCGCCTGCGCCGCAAACCCGACGCCCGCCGCGCCATGTTGAAAATGCCGCCGCTGCTGAAAACCTACCTGATGATGGGCGGCTGGGTGTCAGATCACGCCGTCGTGGATCGCGACCTTGGCACGATGCATGTGTTCACAGGGGTGGAAATCAACGCCATCCCACCCGCGCGCAAGAAGCTGCTGCGGGCTGTGGCGGGGTAAGGGGCCGGTTTTAACCCTTTGCAGATCTGGTTTCAGATCAGAGACTGTGAGTGGATCTTCCGAGTGTTGCGCGCCCCGGATGGCAATGCGGGGCGAAGCTGACCTTGCGCCCAACGCTATAGACGTCCGCTTCGGTCCTCGTCGAAATTCTGATCGGAAGAGGCCGAGTAAGGTGTCGTGAGGCGTACTCCATTTAGCGTGTGCGTACAGCAGGCACAAAAAGGGCGCATCGTTTCTGCCGTGAGTTCGGGATCAACTACAGCCAACAGGTTGTCCTCATCCACATACAACCCGCTAAAATAGGAGCTTTCCCCAACACGAACAAAAGGTTTTCCATCCGAGAAGCTAGCTGCAACTATCCAGGTTATTGGATCTTCGCGATCCAACCTTGCGATGGCCTCGCTGTGGACGTCAGTCCAATTTTTTCCAACGCGGGAAAGCAAAAACTTGAAGAGTGGTGTATAGTCATAGCCGTGTCTCTGCCCTGAGTGCATCGACTGTTTCATGGAAACGTTTTTTGCAGAAGCCTTCGTGTTTCTGGCCCATTTCGATTTTGCACCCGAACCGTGCCGAACGCCGTGGGTGCGGGTATTCACAGAACGATAGAGAGGTTTCATTTGGCCCTTCATTGCCGAACTTTGCAACATCCTATCAGGTGCATGCAAGCGAAAAGGCAATGGTGTAAGCCTCATCAAAGCGGTCACCCATGCGCCGTGCAGCATCCGCCAAACAGGCCTCAAACCCGCCATTCACTGCACCTTTGCCCAATGGCGGCTTTGCGCGACGATCACAGTTTGCAAAGAGCCATCTCTGTACAGTGCGACCGCTCCGTCAGTGCGACACTCGCTCCGTTCCCCGTTGACCTTTCGTGCGGCGCACAGTAGCGGTGCCCCATGGCACGCGCACCCGTATTACAGCTCTCCGACATTTCCCTCACTTTTGGGGGAGATCCCGTATTTGATGGCCTTGGCCTTGTGGTTCAGGAGGGCGATCGTGTCGCCCTTGTGGGACGCAACGGGTCGGGGAAATCGACCTTGCTCAAGGTCATGGCCGGACTGGTTGAACCGGACCGGGGATCGCGGGTTTTGGGGCCGGGGATCACCGTTGGCTATATGGAACAGGACCCGGATCTGTCGGGGTTTGCCACTTTGGGCGCTTTTGCCGCCTCACAGCTTGATCCGGCGGAGACCTATAAGGTCGACATGGTCGCAGAGGGCCTTAAATTTGATCCCGAGACGCCGGTGGACACCGCCTCGGGGGGCGAAAAACGCCGCGCCGCCTTGGCCAAACTGTTGGCCGAAGCGCCGGGGTTGATGTTGCTCGACGAGCCGACCAACCATTTGGACATTGAAGCCATCGCCTGGCTTGAAGACGAATTGAAATCGACCAAAACCGCCTATGTGCTGATCTCGCACGACCGCGCTTTTCTCAATCACCTGACCCGCGCGACGCTTTGGATCGACCGCGGTGAGGTGCGTCGCCAAGAGCAAGGGTTTGAAGCCTTTGAAGAATGGCGCGACAAGATTTGGGACGACGAGGACATGCAGCGCCACAAGTTGGATCGCAAGATCAAAGCCGAGGCGCGGTGGGCGGTCGAGGGCATTTCGGCCCGGCGCAAACGCAACCAAGGCCGGGTGCGGGCGCTGCAAGAGCTGCGCTCTGAGCGCTCCAGCCAAATCCGACGTCAGGGCACGGCGGCGATGGATCTTGAAGTGGTTGAAAAGTCCGGCAAACGCGTGGTTGAGGCCGAAGGCATTTCCAAAAGCTTTGGCGACAAGGTGATCCTACGCGATTTCACCATCAAAGTGGCGCGCGGCGACCGGATCGCGTTTGTCGGCCCCAATGGCGCGGGCAAAACCACACTGTTGAAAATGCTCACCGGTGAGATGGAACCGGACACGGGCACGATCAAACTCGGCACCAAATTGGACATGGCGGTGTTCGACCAAAACCGCTCCAACATTCGCGAAGATTTGACGCTTTGGGAGGCGATGACGTCGGACAAAGACATGCGGGTGTCGGGCAAGGCCGATCAGGTCATGGTGCGCGGCGTGCCGAAACATGTGGTCGGCTATCTCAAAGAATTCCTGTTCTCAGACGCCCAAGCGCGTGCGCCTGTGCGCTCATTGTCGGGGGGCGAAAAGGCGCGGCTGTTGTTGGCGAAAATCATGGCGCACCCGTCGAACCTTTTGGTGCTCGACGAACCGACCAACGATCTTGATATCGAAACGCTCGACCTGTTGCAGGAGCTTTTGACCGATTTCGAAGGTACGGTCCTTTTGGTGTCGCACGACCGCGATTTTATCGACCGGGTGGCAACGCAAACCGTGGCGATGGAGGGCGATGGCTGGGCCACCTCATATCCCGGCGGCTGGTCGGATTATCAATCGCAACGCGGGGCTGTGGCCAAGGCGCGCGAACGCGAAAATGCCAAGCAGGCGGAGCGGGCTGCGAGCAAACCGGCAGATGCCAAGCCCGCAGAGACATCGCAATCCCCGGCAAAGGCGAAAACCGCGCTGACCTTTACCGAAAAGCACCGTCTTGAGGCTTTGCCCGACGAGATGGCGCAGATCGAATCGCAAATTGCCAAATTGTCCGAACTTTTGGCCGATCCTGACCTGTTCACGCGTGAGCCGGTGAAGTTCAAAAAGGCCACAGATATGTTGACCGAACGCCAAGAGGCACTCGCTTCGGCTGAGGAGGAATGGCTTACGCTTGAGGAGAAAAATTCCGACGCTTAAGTCGGGGTTTTTCTTTTTCGAGGCCAATTTCGGCAGCTTCCTGCCAGAACATCCAAATCCTTCGGCGTCTTTTGTCCCATCACGAAGACCTCACGCGGGCGTGACCGTAACCCCCCTGTTTGTTTATGAAAAAACCATTATCTCCCTGATCGAGGTGTCGCAAACGACATCACCTTTGGACGATCCTGAGGCAGTTAAGGAGACAATTATGAAACGTATGACAACTTCCGTTCTGGTGCTCGCGAGCATGGCTCTTTCCGCCCCTGCATTTGCTGGTGGCATGACCGCGCCGACCCCTGAGCCCACTGTTTACACCCCTGCACCGGTGGTGCCGGTTGGCGCCGATTGGACGGGAGCTTATGCCGGTGGCACGCTTGGCTACGGTTGGGGCAATGATGCGCTCGATAACGCCGATGACATGACCTACGGCCTGTTTGGCGGCTATGATTACGACTTTGGTCAGTTTGTTTTGGGGGGGGAGCTTGAATACCTCAAATCCGAACTCGAAGATGGCACCACCAAGCTTGACGACATGACCCGCCTGAAATTGCGGGCTGGCTATGACTTGGGTTCCACTCTTGTTTACGGTGTGGTCGGCGCGGCCTATGCCAACGCTGATATCGGCGGGACCTCCTATTCCGACACGGGCGTGACCTACGGTATCGGTGTGGATTACGCTGTGACCGACAACGTGAACGCAGGTGTTGAACTGTTGCAAAACGACTTTAACGAGTTCGACAACAGCGGTTCTGATCTCTCCGCCACCACGCTTGGTGCGCGCGTGTCGTTCCGCTTCTAAACTCTGGATTGAAGGGCCGCTTTCGCGCGGCCCTTGGGTTCCCCCCAGTGACGAAAGGCGTTCCCCGCGTTTCCTTTCGTCGCAGCCCTCGTCCTGATCTCAGGGCGGGGGTTTTTTAGTGGCGGCTCACAATTGAACCGCATCTGATTGCCAAGCCCGCCCGCCACGCTAAACTGCGCCGAGATCTGTATCGCAAGCTTGGCTCAACAGGCGCGACCAGGTCATTTGACCGACTGACGAGCGAAAGGCCACAACATGGCATTGGAAGACGCAAAGACACAAATTGATATGGCCTTCACCGGTTCGGGGCGTGGGCTCGCGTTTGAAAACGCCTTTGGCGGGGCGCTGTCCGCCTTTCGCCGCCGTTATACCAAAGACCTGAGCGGGGTCGATTTGGCCATCACTGGCGTGCCGTTTGATCAGGCCGTGACCAACCGCCCCGGCACCCGCCTAGGCCCGCGCGCGATTCGCGAAGCCTCGGCGTTGCAGGCTTTTGATGCGCCTTACGGTTGGGGCTATTCGCCCTTTGATGAATTCAACGTGGTGGATTACGGCGATCTGGCCTTTGATTATGCCAAGGTCTCCGATTTTCCTGACACGCTGACCGACCACATTCGCACGATTTTGTCCTCTGGGGCTGGCAGCCTCGTTTTGGGCGGCGATCACTATATCAGCTACCCGATCCTCAAGGCGCATGCCGAAAAATTCGGCCCCCTCAGCCTCATTCATTTCGATGCCCACTCTGACACCTGGGCCGATGACGATCTGACCCGGATTGATCACGGCACGATGTTCTACAAAGCTGTCAAAACCGGGCTGATTGATCCGAAAACCTCGGTCCAGATCGGCATTCGCACTGATAACCCGGACACAATGGGCGTCAATATCATTGATGCGCGGATGGTGCATGAACGCGGTGCGGCCTGGGTCGCCACCGAGGTCAAAAAGATCGTCGGCGATCGCGCCTGTTATCTGACCTTTGACATTGACTGTCTGGACCCGGCCTTTGCCCCCGGCACTGGCACGCCGGTGTGGGGCGGTTTGAGTTCGTGGGAGGCAGCGGCCATCCTGCGTGACCTTGCGGGGGTCCATCTGACCGGCGGTGATGTGGTCGAAGTCTCGCCACCCTATGACACCACAGGGGCCACGGCGATTGCGGGCGCGCATGTCGCAATGGAAATCATCAGCCTGTTTGGTTGGACCCGGCGAAAGGGCGTTTGACGTGAAAACCGCACTTCTTCTTCTCATTGGCTTGTTTGCCTTGTTGCAAGCTGCGGTGCGACTGGCTCCCACGGTGCCGTCACGGTGGCACATCGACCCGTTTGCGGCGGCGGACCCGGCGCCGGGCGGGGTGTTGGAGGTTTTCACCGTGCCGATGGAGGCGGACGAGGCCCTTGCGCGTCTTGCCGCCATCGCCGAAACCGAACCACGCACCCGCCATGTGGCCGGGTCGGTGGAGGAGGGGCGATTGACCTATCGCACCCGCACCGCGTTTTGGGGATTCCCGGATTTCACCACGCTTGCCGTACGTCCGCATGAGGCCGGAGCAGAGGTGGCGATTTTGGCACGGTTGCGCTTTGGCAAGGGCGATCTTGGCGTCAATGGCCGTCGGGTGGCGGCATGGCGGGCGGCTGCGGGTTTTTGAGCCGCGCTGCGTCGCCTTCTCTTGACCCTCCGGCATTTGCAGGGCAACAGATCACCCCATGATACCACAGGACCGTTTACACCAGATCGTTGAGCGTTTTGAATTCCTTGAGGCCTCCATGGCGCAAGGCACCGGGGATATTGCGGCTTTGGGGCGGGAATATTCCGATTTAAAACCCGTGGTGGACCAAATCCACGCCTATCAAACCCTGTTGTCCGATCTCTCAGACGCCGAAGAGATGCTTTCGGACCCAGATATGCGGGCTTTGGCACTTGAGGAAATTCCCGTGCTCAAAGCCAAGTTGCCTCAGGCCGAAGAGGCGCTGCAAATCGCGCTTTTGCCGAAAGATTCCGCCGACACCGGATCGGCCATCGTCGAAATTCGACCCGGCACGGGCGGCGATGAGGCGGCTTTGTTCGCGGGGGATTTGCTGCGGATGTATCAACGCTACGCCGAGGCGCGGGGCTGGCGGTTCGAGATCATCGAACTTCAGGAAAGCGAATTGGGCGGCGTCAAAGAGGTCATTGCCAATATCGCAGGGCAGGGCGTCTTTGCCCGGATGAAGTTTGAAAGCGGCGTGCACCGGGTGCAACGTGTGCCGACGACGGAATCGGGCGGGCGGGTGCATACCTCCGCCGCCACCGTCGCAGTGCTGCCCGAAGCGCAGGACGTGGACATCGAGATCAACGCCAATGACATCCGGATCGACACGATGCGGGCCTCTGGCGCGGGCGGGCAACACGTCAACACCACCGATTCTGCTGTGCGCATCACCCACATCCCGACCGGGATTGTCGTCACCTCCTCAGAAAAATCGCAGCACCGCAATCGAGAGATTGCGATGACCGTGCTGCGTGCGCGGCTCTATGACGCAGAGCGGCAAAAACTGCATGATGCGCGCTCAAGCGAGCGCAAATCGCAGGTCGGCTCCGGCGATCGCTCCGAACGCATTCGCACCTATAATTTTCCGCAAGGCCGGATGACCGACCACCGCATCAATCTGACGCTGTATAAGCTCGACGCGGTGATGAACGGTGACTTGGACGAGGTGATTGACGCGCTGATTTCCGATCATCAGGCGCAGTTGATGGCGGAGATGGGCCAGTGACGTCGGGTGAGACATCTGGTGCAATCACGGCGGTGACCGTTCAGCAGGCGCTGGTGTTTGGCACCCGTACGCTGGCCACCGCTGAGATTGATGGCGCAGGACGCGATGCGCGGCTGTTGATGGCGCATGTGTTGGAGATCGCCTCGGATCGGCTGACTTTGGTGTTGCCCGATGCAATTTCGCCAGAGGCACAGGCCGCGTTTGAGGCCGCTATTGCCCGACGCGTGGCGCGCGAACCCGTGTCGCATATTCTGGGTCGCCGCGCCTTTTACGGTCGGGTGTTTCAGGTCACTCGCGATGTGTTGGACCCGCGACCCGAAACCGAAATCCTGATCCAAGAGGCGCTGACACGCCCCTTCACCTCCGTCCTTGATCTTGGCACAGGGTCGGGCGCTATCCTTTTGACTTTGCTTGCGGAAAACCCTTTGTCCAAAGGGCTTGGCAGCGATCTGTCCGAGGCCGCTCTGGCTGTGGCGCAGGCCAATTGCGTGACACTGGGGCTTGGCAAACAGGCGCGGTTTCAACAGGCCAATTGGTGGAATGGCCTCAACGGGGACTTTGATCTGATCGTCTCCAACCCGCCTTATATTGCCGCCGCTGAAATGCCGGATCTGTCGCCCGAGCTGGCCTATGAGCCGCGCATGGCATTGACCGACGAGGCGGATGGGCTGACGGCCTATCGGGCGATTGTGGCCGAGGCGCGGGCGCATTTGGTGCCGCGTGGGCGCATCCTGTTGGAAATCGGCCCGACCCAAGGCGCGGCCGTCTCCGATCTGTTGTTGGCGCAGGGTTTTAAGGCGGTGCGGGTGGTCGCCGATCTCGATGGACGGGACCGGGTTGTAAGCGGGCAGGTGCCCAATCCGCATCGACGCAATGTGGGTAAGTGACACCGGGGTGGCTCCATGAGCCGATGCTTTTGGACAAGCGTCAGGAAAATCTTAACTCTTATGCGCCATGTATGTGCCATGGTGTCCGATCGTGCCCGTAGAAAATCTGTCGCGTGCTTTGCATTGTGATGCCGCGTTGGTATGCTGCGACCTGATCCCGTGATATAATCCCGAGGCGCGAACTGGTGACATCGACCTGACGCTGAGGCATCGGAAAAGAGCTCATCGGTCGCATTTAGCCCATGAAGAGCGCAAAAACTGCTTGTCAACAGGGGTGGGACATGGTTACTGAGAACAGCGTCTGGCAGGACTTTGTGTCCCCAGCGCCGTTACCCAACACAGCTTAGACGTTGAGGGCTCCCATTTCGGGGAGCGCATGGGACAGACAAGCCCGATCTAGCATAAGCCGGTCCGAAGAACCCGGAAGACAAAGGCTCGAGAGAATACTGTATGAGATCCTCTAAAAACCGTTCGCGGTCCAAGACCAACAATCGTCCCCGTACCGTCGGCAACATCGTCAACCGTGTGTTTGACAGTTCCGGCCCTGAGGGAAAGGTGCGTGGCACGCCGCAACAGATCATTGACAAATACAACCAGTTGGCGCGCGACGCACAGCTGTCCAATGACCGGGTGGCGGCTGAAAACTTTCAGCAGCACGCGGAACATTACCTGCGCCTGTTGAGCGTGGCGCAAAAAGAAATGGATGCGCAGCGCGAACAGCAAGAGCGCGAGCAACAAGAACGCCGGGACCGTCAGGAATCCGAACGTCTTGAGCGTGCAGAACGTGCCGAGCGTCATCGCAAGCGCGAAGAGCAGGCCGCAGAGAACGCGCCGCAGCCGGTGTCTCAGCCCTCCCCGGTGGCCGGTGAGGGCGATCAGCCCGACGTGGTCTTTGTTGATCGCAGCGCCCAGGAACAGCCCGCAAGCGATGACACCGGATTGGTGGAAACGCCGGAAAGTGCCGCCCCTGCACCGAAAAAACCGCGTGCCCCGCGCAAACCACGCGCGCCGCGCAAACCTAAAACGACGGACGACAGGTCTGGCGATGCAGGTGGTGAGGCTGGCAAGGGCAAAGCTGAGGTGGCCAGCGCGCCCACAGGCGACAGTTCCGAAGCCGCAGAATAATTTAGATCGGACAACGTGCCTTTGGGCGCGGTGTTTCGTGATCAAAGATAAAACCCGCACTTGTTTGTGCGGGTTTTTGTTTTGAGGGTGGGGGCGTTTGAGGCCGTTCAGGCCCGATCAGAGGGGGCGTGCGAAGGCGGGGCCATGTCGATCAGCGTATCAATCAACGCCGACATCATCTCTGCGCGATTGCGGGTCTCAGATTTGCGATAAATCGCATTGAGATGGGCCTTGATCGTGCCCTCTTTGTTGCCGCGGAATTCGGCGATTTCACCGATGGTAAAGCCCTTGACCAAAAACCGCGCCACATCACGTTCAGAGGGCGAGAGCTTCCACAGATCAAAATGGCTTTCGATCACATCAAACACTGCTTGTGAGGCCTCATGCAGGCTGTGTTCCAACCGATCTTTGCGCTGCACCAAGTCGATCAGATAGCCAAGCTCCAACATGATTGCCAAGACCAAAGTTGTCGCCGCCACCGCTTCGATCAAAAGATGCGTGGTCGGTTTGCCTCCGGCCTCTTGCAGATCGGTGAAAACATCGGAGACAAAGAAAACCGCACAAAAGGCCTGAATGACAATCAGCGTGATCATTGCCGCCGGGGCTTTGGCCGGAGTGAAACGCGCCATGGCGGGTCCTTTCAATGGGAGCATGGGGGCGGGCTTAGGGTAGGTCTTTATACCCTGTGATCATCGCGCGGGGAAGGTTCACATGGGTGCGGAAACTTTCAAACACCACGGCCGCAATGTGAACGACAACTGAGAACTCAGCCCAATCGACGGCGATGGTATGCACCTCCTCCGGCCATTCCACGCCCCAAAGTAAATCCGTCGTCATCCCCCAGCCGGACAAGCCGATGATCGCCAAGGTGCCGATGAGATTGTAGATCATCAAGCCCCCAAGTGGCGTGTGCCCAACATGATGGCTCACCCGACCAGAGGTCATTTCAGCGGCCTGTTCCACCGCCGCAGCGGCGGAGGGCGGAAAGCTTTTGAACCGGGCGTAGCGCGTGCCGACAAAGCCCCAAAACACCCGGATCGTCAGCAAGGTGATGATTGTGTAGCCGACATAGAGGTGGACATCGCTTTCCGTGTCGACAAACACGGCATTGGCGGCAAAACACCCGACCAAGCCCCAGTGAAACAGCCGCACGAGCGGGTCCCAGACTTTGTGCCGGGTCTTGGGCGCGGCGGTGAGATGGGGTGCGGCCTCTGTCATGACGGTGTCCTCTCATAAACGAAAAAAGGGTGCGGGATGGAAAGCTCCGCCCGCACCCTGACGTGATCAGTCTTGGATTTTCACAATGGTGAAATCGCCATCGAGGAGCACTTCGAGCTTTTTGCCATCTTTTTTGGCATAGGCCTCGTAGTAGCCATCTTCGAGTTTGATTTTGCCGACATCATAGCCTTCAGCGGTCAGCAGTTCGGTGATTTTGGCTTTGTTTGCATCGGTCAATTCGACCGCGCCCATGGCGAAAGCGCCTGTGGTCAAAGTGGCGGCGAGAAGGGTGGCGGAAACGATATTTTTCAACATGTGTCGTCCTTTAGAGATCAATGTGGCTGTGCCCGGACCCCTATGGCCCGGCGCTGAGATCACTAAGACGGCGCAAACAGAAAACCCCATTGACCCACAGTTGGGGGGTGGGGGATATGTGCCCATGGTTGAGGCCATTATACCTTGGGTTTAGGGGGCGATTGGCGGGGCGGATGTGCGGGGCCCTATCGGGGTGAGCGCTCGATCAGATCGTCCCAAAGCGCGGGGCGGTGCACGATGTGGATCTTATTGCCCGAAGGATCGCGCAGATAGGCGCCGTAATAATCCGGCGCATACTGCGCGCGCAGACCCGGCGCGCCATCATCCGTTCCGCCGTGCAAAAGCCCTTGGGCATGGGCGGCATCCACTGCCGCGCGTGACGGTGCGACAAAGGCCAACATCGCGCCATTTCCGCCGCGTGCAGGCGCACCATCAAAGGGCCGATAGACGTAGAACCGGGGATAGGGCGCGTCCGGGCGGACCCAACAGCGCGCATCAGGCCCACCATCCGGCTCAACCGCCCGCTGTCTCATACCAATCTCGCCCAACACCGCGTCATAAAACGCCGCCGCTTGGGTCAAATCATCGGCTCCGACGGTCACATGCGAAAACATGGCGCTCTCCCGCTTAGGTCTTGGCCACTTCGCGCGCCAAGGCACACCAGCCCTCGACCGAGATTTGTTCGGCGCGGTCGGTGGGTTTAATCCCGGCGGCAACAAGGCGATCTTCGATCTCGGGGGCTGCACCTTTCAACGAAGCGCGCAGCATCTTGCGGCGCTGGTTGAACCCGGCGGCAACGATGCGTTCCAAGACTTTCGGATCGGCCTCAAACCGCGCTTTGGGCAGGGCCTCGAAATGCACCACGGCAGAATGGATTTTCGGCGGCGGGGTGAAGGCCTCGGGCGGCAATTCCATCACGATATTCGCTCGCGTGCGCCATTGGCTTAGGATCGCGAGGCGTCCGTATTTTTTACTGCCGGGTTGCGCGACAATGCGTTCGGCCACTTCGCGTTGAAACATCAAGGTCAGCGACGACCAATAGGGTGGCCAGCTTGGCGGGGTCAGCCAACGCACCAAAAGTTCGGTGCCGATGTTATAGGGCAGGTTTGAGACGATCCGCACCGGGGTGCTCAGGCGCTCCAATGGGTCGATCTCAAGCGCATCGGCGTTCAAAACCTCCAACCGTCCGGGGTAGATCGCGGAGATTTCGTCGAGGGCCGCGATGGCGCGGCTGTCTTTCTCCACCGCCAAGACTTTGCGCGCGCCTTCGGCCAATAGGCCACGGGTCAAACCGCCGGGGCCGGGACCGACCTCCAAGACATCGCATTTCGACAGGTCCCCCGCCAGCCGGGCGATTTTCGAGGTCAGGTTGAGATCGAGCAAAAAGTTTTGGCCCAAAGATTTTTTGGCCACCAACCCGTGCCGCTCGATCACATCGCGCAGCGGTGGCAACCCATCAAAACTTGTCATCCGTGGTCCTTTTGCCTTTTGGCATGGCTCATCTCATGCGCCATGTTCAGCGCCGCAATAAGGCTGGTTGGGTCGGCTTTGTTTTGGCCCGCGATGTCAAAGGCGGTGCCATGATCGGGCGAGGTGCGGATAAACGGCAGACCCAGCGTGACATTGACGCCACCGGCGAAATCAATGGTCTTGATCGGGATCAGCGCTTGGTCGTGATAGGCACAGAGCGCCACATCATAGCCCGCGCGTGCGCGGGCGTGAAACATCGTGTCGGGCGGCATCGGGCCTTTGAGATCAAAGCCTTCGCTCTTCAGGCGGGAGATCAATGGGATCATCCATTCAAGCTCTTCATCGCCCATTGCCCCACCTTCGCCCGCGTGCGGGTTCAGCCCGGCAATGGCAATGCGTGGCGCGCAAATGCCCCAGAATTTCTCTAGATCGGTCGCGGTGATGCGGATCGTCTCTTCCAAAAGTTCGGAGGTAAAGGCCTCCGGCACGTCGCGCAGCGCGATGTGGATTGTCACCGGAACCACCCGCAACTCGGGGCAGGCCAGCATCATCACCACGCGTTCGACGCCCGCCAGATGGGCCAAAAATTCGGTGTGCCCCGGATAGGCAAACCCGGCCCCATCTTTGAGCACTTTTTTGTGGATCGGTGCGGTGCACAGCGCCGAGGCTTGGCCGGTTTGTACCAAAGCCACCGCATGGCGCAGCACGTCGATCACACCTTGGGCATTGTCGTAATCGGGCACACCCGGCGTGGCCATGGCATGAAACTCATGACGCAACACCGCCAAAGTGCCACTGGCAACATGATGCGCCTCTGACGGATCGGAAATCTCGCTAAAGCGGGCACCATGGGGCAAATGGCGCGGATCGCCGATCCAGAAAAACGGCACAGCGCCGTCCAAAGCCTGCGCCGCTTTCACCGCAATCTCAGGCCCAACCCCCGCAGGTTCGCCGCAAGACAGGGCGATCGGCGCGGTGGGGACTGACGGGCTCATGGGATCACAATCGTCGCATCTGCGCGCAATTCGGCGACAAAACCGTCGGCCAAAGCGCCGATGCGTTGCGACAAAAGCTGTTGGCGGATTTGGTCGCGGTCGGCACTGTCATTGGCTTCATAGCTGCGGCCACACATCATCAAAAACACCAAAGTTTGCCCATCTGCACGGGTCAGCGCGGTTGAGACCTCGCCCGGATCAAGTTTCGCAAGCTCAATCGCCACGTCATTGGGAATGTCTTTGACGGGCAATGTGTCGATCTGCAACACGGTTTCGGGTTCACCTTTGGCGATGCCGTAGAGATCGTCACAGGTGTCCACCGAGGCCTTGACCTGCGCCGCGCGTTTGAGCGCGGCCTCAGACCGGCCCCCGGCAATATAATAGGCCGCGTATTCGATGGCGTCGGCGTTGGGCGTGGCCACATCGGTCTCCGCGATTTTTCGCAGTTGGAACACGCCAATGGCATTGCCCGTCGACAAAGGCGCGGTCATTTCACCGGGTTTGAGCGCCACCACCGCAGAGCGCAGGGCAGGCGGCAAATCGCCTACCGCGACCCAATCCATGCGGCCGGATTTTTCACGGCTCGGTGCAACCGAATATTTGGCGGCGGCGGCCGCAAAGTTGGAAATCGTCGGGTTTGCGGCGATTTGTTTGACCAATGCCTCTGATTTTGCTGTCTCTTCCGGGGTGCGCGCGGGCAGGAACAGTTCAGACAACAACACGCGAAGGCCGCCGGAGGGGCCATTGTTTTGCAAGGCGCGGTCGATCTCGGATTCGGAGACCTGTGCCTTGGCGCCAAAGCGGCCGCGGGCATAGTCGCGCCAGATCAACCCGGTCGAGAGGAAATCACGCACGGTCTGGGCCGAAACGCCGTTTTTGGCCATCAGGTTGAGGAATTGTTCAGGCTGCAATTTGCCACGCGCTGCGAATTCTTGGATACCTTGGGCAATTTGTTCGTCGGTGACGCTCAACCCCACCCGTGCTGCGGCTTCGGCTTTGAGGCGTTCGTCGATCAGCGCATCAAGCGCGTCTTTTTCCGAGGTCGCCCCACCTAAAACCCGCAAAAGAGCCACGCGTTGGGTCAGTTCATAGCGGGTCACCACCTTGTCATTGACGTAGGCGACGGGGGCAAACATGTTTTGCGCCAACGCCGGAGTGATGGTCAGAGACAGGGCCGAAAGCGTCAGCGCCGCGATGGCCGCCAGTTGACTCACGCGGTGTGCTGCGGCCCGCCATGTGGCCACACCCCACCCTGCGCTGTGGCCTTTGATGGATCCGGTTTTTGATGTGTCGAGTGTCCCGAATTTACGTCTCATGCCCAGCCTCGTGTTTTGCCTGCTATGTTTTGCCTGCGTGTGGCGTCTGACCTCTTTCTAAGAGGTTTCGTCGTGCGGGCCAAGCGGATTGCGTGGCCCAGATTGTCCGACCCTTTTGGCCCACCATGTTGCTCCGGGTCGCGCGCCTGCCGATGCGCCAACGTATGCGTGGATTTAGAGCGCCCCAAAGCCACAGCTCGTGTCCTTTTTGCCGTTTGCCCCATAGGCCCCAAAGCCGATGGACAGGGAATAGCTGGTGGTGGGATCAAGGGCTTCGGTGTCGGAATAGCGCCGCGAGACCTTGAAACGGACACGGGCGCATTCATTTTCGAACTGAAGGCCAAGCCCGGTGCGCGTCGCCTCATCTTCGGTGAAATCATAAAGATATTCGAGGTTGGCGGACCAGTTTTTGGCCAATCGGAAAGAGCCATCAAAGCCAAACTCATTGAGCGCCGTGTCGCGATGTTCCATCGCATCGGCCACCACATAGGCATAGGAGGCGCCAAGAGTGTAGCGGGGCCGCATGTAATCAAGGCGGGTTTCCCATTTGGTCAGATCAAAGTCATCGTCAAACAGGCTCCGGCTTTGCAAGGCAAGGCTGGTCTCAAGGCCCGCGTCAAAGGCGACAGAGGCCCCAAGCAACCAATCCGATTGCGCGGTCGAAAGACCGGACGCGGCGGAATATTCGGTGCTGTCGTCGAGAGAGAGCACCCGTCCAAGGGTGATCGCATATTGAGTGGTCTCGGCGTAATGGGCAAAATGGAGCCCGGCCGCCGCCGTGACCCCAGTGGCGCGACGATCGGCACCGGGAAAGCGGGCGAGGGTCATCAGATTGCCTTCGTCAAATTCAACAAGGGTCGAGTCGGTGTTGGGGACTTCACCGCCCACGCTGTCCGACCAACCCAGTTGGATCATCGGTTCGATCACCTCAGAAGCCCCTGTCGCCGTGGTGCGGGTCAAGGGCCAGCTCACTTTTGTCTCAAACGATCCGGTGAACCGGGTGACGGTGTCCTCATAGGCTGAGTTTTGATGCATCGCGTAGGCATCGACATAGGCGGCGGCGGTGCTGTCCCATTTCAGCCCCGGCCCGAACACCGCGCTGGTGATCCAAGCCGCCTCAGCCCCAAGACGCAAGACGTCATAGCCGTCGATATCGACCTCTGAATCGCGATAGGACGAGGAGGCGGAGAGGCCAAAGCTCAAAACGCCGGGCAGCGCGCTCGGATCGACCCGACGCTCATATATGACCTCGCCCAAAAAGAACGGCAACGTGTCCTCGATCCCCAAATCGGCGGCGCGCAGCGTCCGCATGTGGATCAGTTGCGCATCAAAAGCTTCGCCTTTTGTGTAGCGCGTCAGGGTCAGTTTCGAGGGGAGGAAATCACCATCATAAATGCCGTAATCCACCAGATAGGCAATGTCGGAGGCGGCGCGCAGATCGGCGCCAAATTCAAAACCATTGCCCAGATGCCATGTGCCTTGGGCATATAGATACGCGCGCAGGCCATCGCGGGTGTCATCCGAACTCACCGCGCCGTTCACGTCGAGATCGCCACGGGCAAAGGCTTGGCGATAGCGCAGGCCCAGCGTGGTGGTTTTGGTTGCGATATAAGGCGAAATCGTCAGATCGCGGCTGTCACCCAGAGGGATGAAATAAGGGGTTTCAATCCCTGTGCCCAAAGTGGAATCCGTGCGCAACTCTGGGATCAAAAAGCCGCGCGCGCGTTTGAGCGTGGGATCGGGGACGCGCAGATGGGGCAACCACAACACCGGGACATCGGCGATGCGCAATTGCGCGTTGGTGAAATAAAGCTGATGCGCCTCGCTGTCGTGGATCACTTCGCGGGCGCGGATTTCCCACAAGGGCACAGGATGGGCGGCGCAGACTTCGCAGGTCGAAGCCACCGTTTGTGACAACCGCAGATAGCGCCCGTCCACAACATCAAGTCGATTGGCGGCGAGTTGTAACTGGCGATCAATGACCATGCGGGCCGAGGTCATGATGCCATTTTGAAGCGCGGTGTCGAGATCGGCGCTTGAGGCCAAAATCACAGTGTCTCCGCGACCGTCAGTCAGACGGATCGGGCCGTCGATCTGCAGCTGTCCGGTGCGTTGATTATAGGTGATCCGGCTGGCCGTCAGACGCGCCGTGCCTTGGATCACTTCGATTGCTCCGGTGGCGATCAACAGCGTGCCATCAAAGCTGACACTGTCGGCCAAAAGGGCTGTGGGCAGGGCTTGGGTGTCTGGACTGTCTTGGGCCAAGGCCGCACCGATTTGCGCCTCTGATAACGCCATGCCAAAGCCCAAGCTCATGGCCAAAGCCAGAACCAGACGGGCAGGGCGCAGCGGGCGCTTGGGTAGAGGAGATGAGACAGTCATGGCCTATCCATCCTCCAAATGCAGCAGCAGCGCAAGAGAGGCAAAGATCACCGCCATCGGTGGGCCCCATGCCGCCAAAGAGATTGGCAAAAGCCCGTTTTGCCCCAAAATGATCGCGAAAGAGCGTAGAAAGAAAAAGCCAAAGGCCAAAATGATCGCGGTGACCACCAAGGTTGAGGTCCGCCCCAGCCGGGTGTGGCGCATGGTGAACCCAGCCCCGATCAACAGCATGGCGACAAAGGTAAAGGGCAGGGCCAATTCGCTTTGCAGCCACATTTTGTAGCTGCGCGCCGAAAAACCTGCGGTTTCCAACTTTTTGATATAGCTTGACATATCCCAAATTGAGACGGCTTGAGGTGTGCCAAACCGGTCTTGGATTTCCTCAAGCGTCAGCGTGGTGTTCAGCGTCAGAGTGTCGTGATAGGTCGCCGCCGCTTCCGGGTTGGCCGCACCCTCAAGAGGCCAGCGTTTGGCGTTTTCAAGCAGCCAGCGCCCGTCTTCAATGCGCGCTTCTTCGGCCTCGATCCGATAAAGTGGCAATCCCGCCTTGGCAAAGCCGATAAAGCTGACGTCGAACAATTCGGAGCCATCCAGATTGGAGCGCGTGGCACGGATCACCATTTGGCCGTCTTGTGAACCTTCACGCAACCATAGCCCTTCGTCCGAGACGGAAAATACCTGACGTTCTCCTTTGAGATAAAGCGCTTCGCGGGTTTCATAAGTGCGCCCCGTGGTTGACGCCACGGGGTTCAACACCGCAACGGACAAGAGGCCGAACACAAACACCACCACCACGGGTGGCAACAAAGAGCGCATTGCCGAACGGCCAGAGGCCCGCGCAACGACCAGTTCCGAGGAGCGCGCCAGGCCCAGAAACAACACCAATGTCGCAATCACCACAATGATCGGTAAAATATCGTAAATCGTGCGTGGCAGGCGCAGCAAAGCCATGGAGAAAATCGCCGCCGATCCAATATCAACACCGGAGAAATTGCGGATTTGATCAAGGCTTTCAACCATCACGATCAGCCCGGCAAAGGCGGCAATCACGATCAACAAGGCCCGTAAAAACCGGCGGGCGAAATAGAGATCAAGCCTCATGCCGTTTCTCCCTGAGCGGGCGCGCGTCGCAACCGGGGATGGGCCGCTTTCCACAGTAAGGCCCAAGAAATCCCAAGCCCCAAAAGCGTGGCGGCATATCGGAATGGCCAAAGCCGGGCATTGGCGTCAATCATGCCTTCGAGCGTGTTGTCGATGGATTTCACCACGACCAAAAGCACGATGGCGATCAAAATCTGTCGCCACAGACCAAAGCGCGAAAATCCGCCGACGATCAACGCGCCAAAGCCGATCAGGCTGATAGCGATGCTTTGAAACGCCTTGTTCATGCGCATATTGGCCTCGGCGATCATGGCTTCTGGGGTCAGCCCCGTATCGGCTTGTAGCGCCGGGCTGGCGCGCAACAGATCAAATGTGGTGGTCGCACGAATTGAGCGCGCGCCAGTTGTTGGGGTGGTCATCAAGCCCCAAGCCCATAGGCAAACCGGTCAAATCGAGTGACAGACAGGCGTTTGCTGTCAAGTTCATAGGTCTGCGCCATGCCATCAAACATCAACAACATCGGCGCGTCGTTGCCCGCGGTGCCATCACCTTTGACGATCAGGGCGCGGGAGGCCATGAAGCTTTGGCGCTGGCTCGCATCGCGACTGTTGGACAGGTAAACGTCTTCCAATTCGCCCGCCGCCGAAATGTTGCGTACGTAAAAGGTGATGCCCTTGGTGGGATGAACAAATGTGCCCTCGGTGAGCAGGCGCGCGGTGACATCGCGAGCGATCTCACCCCGGCGCATGTCCAATTCTTGCACAGAGAGCGGCACCAGAACATGGGACAAAATCGCCACCATTGCCGCGACGATGAGGCTAAAAAACACCACCGGACGGGCCAGGCGATAGGGCGAATAGCCAGCGGCCTGAACCACCACCAATTCCGATTCTGCCGACAAACGATTGGTCACATAGACGGTGGCGGCAAAGGCCGCGATCGGCAATAGATTGACCAAGATCGTTGGCAGCGACAACAGCGTGAGTTGCAAAAACACCGAAGCCGATTGGCCGTCGCCCATGAGCCAGTCCAACAGGCTCACCGCCTTGTTGACCCAGAACACCAAAGCCAGGACGAGCGAGAAAAACCCGAACAGCATCAGCAATTGCTGAAGCATGTATTTGTCGAATCTTCCCAAACGCGTTCCCCAAAGCCACAACCAGATTGCGCGGACTTTATCGCGCCGTGAGGGCGGGAGAAACCCGTAATCTCGCTCTGGTCACCGCCGCCTTTGAGGTCTACCTATAGTGCGAGCGCCAAAGGGACGGTGAGCTGTCCCATCGGCACAGACGCGACATATTCGACAAAGGATTCCCGATGACCCAACCCGCTAAGCTGACCGTTGTTGCCCTTGATCTTGATGCCATCGCCGCCGCAACCGGGCGTGTTGCCGTTGTGGTGAGCCCGGAGGGCACGCTCGGCCAAGCCGCCCGCCGCATCAACCGTTTGAGCAAAGGCGCGCTGGCGCGGTTCGTGGAAAGCGATGCTTTTGAGGAGATGGCCGAAGGCGAGGCCAAGGATTTGGCCTATCCGGCGGGGATGGAGGCGGAGGCGGTTCAGGTGGTGAAACTGTCCAATCAGGCCTCTGTTGAATTGGCGCGCAAGGCAGGTGCCACAATTGGCGGTGCGGTCACCAAAGCGGGCGTTTTGGTGCTGCCCGGCAGTGTGAAACGCGTCGAAGAGCTGGCTTTGGGCGTGGCGCTTAAGCATTATAAATTCTCCGATCATATGGGCGATGGCCCGGCCAAGGACATTCCCGAAGTGACGATTGCCGTGACCAAACCGGAGAGTGTCGATTTGTCCACGGTTGAGGCGTTGAGCGACGGCGTGTTCTTCACCCGCGATCTGGTGATGGAGCCGTCCAACATCCTCAACACCACAGAATTCGCCAATCGCCTCAAAGCCTTGGAAACCTTGGGTCTTGAGGTTGAAGTGCTGGAAGAGGCCGATCTCGAAGCCCTCGGAATGCGCACGCTTTTGGCCGTGGGCCAAGGGTCGACCAGCCCGTCGAAAGTGGTTGTGATGCAATGGAAGGGGGGCAAAGATGAGGCCCCCTTGGCGCTTGTTGGCAAGGGCGTGGTGTTTGACACCGGCGGGATTTCGATCAAACCGGCGGGGGCATGGAAGACATGACCATGGACATGGGCGGCGCGGGTGTTGTCGCGGGCGTGATGAAATCACTGGCCCTGCGCAAAGCTGCCGCAAATGTGGTGGGCATCGTCGGCATCGTCGAAAACATGCCCGATGGCAACGCGACCCGTCCGGGCGATGTGGTGCGTTCGATGAAAGGCGACACAGTTGAGATCATCAACACCGACGCCGAGGGCCGTTTGGTTTTGGCCGATGTGCTGTGGTACGCTCAAGACCGCTTTGCGCCTCGCGCCATGGTCAATTTGGCCACCCTCACCGGTGCCATCATCATCGGTCTTGGCCATGAGAACGCGGGCGTTTTCTCCAACGACGATCCGTTCTGCAACGCGTTTCTCAAAGCGGCCAGCGCCGAGGGCGAGGGCGCATGGCGGATGCCGATGGGCGCGAACTACGACAAAATGCTCAAATCCGATGTTGCCGATATGAAAAACGTCGGCGACCGGGCGGCGGGCTCGATCACGGCGGCGCAATTCCTCAAACGCTTTGTCAAAGACGAAACCCCTTGGATTCACCTCGACATCGCGGGCGTGGCTTTGGTGAAATCTCCGACCACTCTGGCCCCCAAAGGCGCGACTGGTTGGGGTGTTTTGGCGCTCAATCGCCTCGTAGATGACATGAATAAAGAGGCTTAATCCCTTATGGGCGCTGCCTTTTTCTATCACCTCACCCAAGCGCCTCTGGTCGTCACCCTGGCCAGCCTGTCGGAGAAATCTCTCGCGGCAGGCTGGCGGGTTGAGGTCCGGGGGCGCTCGGAACAGATGCTTGCGGTACTTGATACCGCGCTTTGGGCGCGCGACGGGTTTTTGCCGCATGGTTTGGCGAATGGGCCGCATGATGCCGATCAGCCCGTGCTTTTGACGCTGGCTTCTGGGACCAACCGGGCCTCCTGCATCATGAGTGTCGGCGGTGCCGAGGTCAGCGCCGACGAGGTCGCGCGTGCGGACCGGGTCTGTATCCTGTTTGACGGCCACGACCCGGAAGCGGTGCAACAGGCACGGGTGCAATGGAAATCGCTGACAGGCGCAGGCGCGCAGGCGCAATATTGGTCCGAGGAAAGTGGCAGATGGGAAAAGAAGGCCGAAAGCGCATGACGCTTTTCGGTGCCTGACTTAGCGGGTCAAATTAGCGGGTTAAAATCAACTTATCCTGTTTGATTTCAATGTGATCATAGCGGCGCAGGTAATCCATCCCCAAGAGTGAGCCAAACAAATCGCCATCGGTGACATAGGCGCGGACCCGGTCGTCTTGGATGCCGCCCAAACTCAATGTGTCGATCTTGACCGGGGCGGTGCGCACGGTGCCATTGGCGGTTTGAGCGCGGCCGGTGAAGGTCAGATCGTCGACATTGATCCCGGCGCGTTCGGCGTCTTTGAGCGAAAGCACCACGTTGGAGGCACCGGTGTCGATCAAAAACGCGACCGGCGCGCCGTTGACCAGCGCGGTCAGCGAAAAATGCCCGCTTTGATCGCGATCGACCTCAATCACGCCATCACCGCGGATAATTTGCGCGGGGGCAAGGCGTGGTCGCACGTCTTGCCAAAGTCCCACCGCCGCCAACGCGCCGATAAAAATCAGCGCCCAAAGGGCCGCATGGCGCAAAAGCTGCCCCATATTGCGGCGGTTGGCGACGATATAATAAAATCCAACCACCCCCAAAAGGAGCGAAAGATAGAGAATGCGGGCGGTGTCAAAGCTGTCCATGCTCTATAGATAGGGTGTGTTTTCGGATTTGTCAGCGCTACACAGGCACCAGTCACGCAACTATCAGGTAAATGTCAGGCGATTTTTACAAGAACACCGCTTTGAGCCCGTCGATCACGAACTGGACCGAGAGTGCGGCCAAGAGCATCCCCATCAGCCGTGTCACCACATTGATGCCCGTCGCGCCCAAAATCCGCTCCATCGCGGTGCTCATCACAAAGAAAAACAGCACCACCAAAAGCACGGCCAGCAACACGCCCAAAACGAAAAATACGCCGCTGACGCCATTGGACTGATCAATCAACAAGATCATCGACGTAATCGCCCCCGGACCCGCCAAAAGCGGCGTGGCCAACGGAAAGACCGACGGGTCTTCGACCGGCTGATGTTCAGGGTGCTGCGCATGTTCTTCGCGCCGTTTCGAACGCTTTTCAAACAGCATCTCAAGCGCGGTTAAAAACAGCAAAAGCCCGCCCGCGATGCGAAAGGCGGGCATGGAGATGCCGACAAAGGTCAGGACGTGATCGCCAAACAGGCCAAACACCGTCAGGATCACAAAGGCAATCGTCACCGCGCGTAGGCCCACAGCCCGCCGATGCGCCGCCGATGCACCGGGGGTGAGTGCCACAAACAGCGGCGCAAGCCCGATCGGATCAATGATCACGAACAGGGTCAAAAACGCGGTGATGAGGGTTTGAATCTCCATCAAAAACCTGTCTTAACCGTTTGCTTTTTCTAGTTTTTCAAGCGCATCCATCCAAAGAGATTCCGCGCGTTCCAACGCGTCGACCACTTCGGCATATTTCTTTTGCCAAATCACCGCCGCCTCTTTGTCTTCGTAAAGCGCCGGGTTGGCCAGTTTGATCTGCAATTTCTTGCTCATCTCGTTGAGCTTGCCAACGCGCTCCTCGCATTTGCGAATCTCGGCCTTAAAGGCTTGGATGTCTTCGCGGCTGGCTTTTTTCGCCGGGGCGGCCTGTTTGGCCGCTTGTTTGGCAGCCTTGGCTTTGGCCTCTTTCGGCTTGTCATCGCCGGTCAACAACAGGCGGCGATAGGCGTCCAGATCGTCCTCATAGGGGGCAACCCGACCGTCTTTCACCAACCACAGTCGATCCGCCACAAGCGACAGCAAATGCATGTCGTGGCTGACCAAAACAACCGCGCCGGTATAGGCCGTAAGCGCCTCAACCAGCGCCTCGCGGCTCTCGATGTCGAGGTGGTTGGTCGGCTCATCGAGGATCAACAAATGCGGCGCGTCAAGCGTGGCCAGAAGCAACGACAGACGCGCTTTTTGGCCGCCGGACAAGCGCCCGACCTCGGTGTCCGCCTGATCCGCGCCAAGGCCGAAACCGGCCAATTTGGCGCGCAGTTTTGGCCCCAACATGCCGGGGATGGCGCTTTGCAAGTGTTGCAGCGGCGTCTCATCGAGATAGAGCTCATCCACTTGGTGTTGGGCGAAAAACCCGATGCGCAATTTGTTATGTTGCACCATCTTGCCACCCATCGGCGCGAGGCGGTTGGACAAGAGTTTCGAGAGCGTCGATTTGCCCTCGCCGTTGCGGCCCAAAAGCGCGATCCGGTCGTCTTGGTCGATGCGCAGATCGAGCTTGCCGAGGATCTGTTTGCCATCATAGCCCACGGATGCATTTTCCATGTTGATGATCGGCGGCGACAGTTCTTCGGGCTCTGGGAAGGAGAATACCACCCGCGCCGCATCTTCGGGCGCTGTGATTTTTTCCATTTTTTCCAGCATCTTAACGCGAGATTGCGCCTGTTTCGCTTTCGAAGCCTTGGCTTTGAAGCGATCCACAAAACTCTGAAGATGCTCGCGCGCCGCGTCTTGCTTTTTCGCGGCGGCCGCCTGAACCGCGCGCTGCGCGGCCCGGGTTTTGGCGAAATCATCATAGCCGCCGGTGTAGAGCGTCAGCTTTTTGCTCTCGAGGTGCAAAATACCGCCCACGGCGCGGTTCAAAAGGGCACGGTCGTGGGAGATCAACAACACGGTATGTGGGTAGCGACCAAGGTAGCTTTCCAGCCACAAAGCGCCTTCAAGATCGAGGTAGTTGGTCGGCTCATCGAGGAGCAGAAGGTCGGGCTGTGAGAACAACACGCCTGCCAGCGCCACGCGCATCCGCCAGCCGCCGGAAAAGGCGGAGCAGGGCATGTGAATTTCTTCTTCGGTGAAGCCCAGACCTTTGAGAATCGAAGAGGCGCGGCCTTCGGCGGACCAGGCGTCGATATCGGCCAAACGGGTCTGAATTTCAGCAATCCGATGCGGGTCGGTCGCGGTTTCAGATTCGGCCATCAGGCTTTCGCGTTCGACATCCGCGGCCAACACCGTGTTCACCAGCGAGACCTCATTGCCCGGCACCTCTTGGGCCACGCCGCCAATGCGGGCGCGGGCGGGCATCTCGATCACGCCACCTTCCAGGACCAATTCGCCCCGAATGATGCGAAACAGGGTGGTCTTGCCGGCGCCATTGCGTCCGACAATCCCGACCTTGTGGCCGGTGGGAATGGTGGCGGAGGCATTCTCGATCAGAGTGCGGCCGTCAACGGAGTAGGTGATATCGCGAATTTTCAACATGTGGCGAGCCATGCCTGAGACTGCGGCGAAGGTCAATCACCGCTTTTCAAAGGCGGCTCCCCGTGCTATCCGGCGCGCAATCTTCGGGTGCGGGTTCGCTTGTGCCCGGTTTCCTTAAAAACCGATCCAAGAGGTCTCTCCCATGGCTATCCAGCGCACCTTCTCCATCATCAAACCCGACGCCACCAAACGCAACCTGACCGGCGCCATCGTCGCGAAATTCGAAGAAGCTGGCCTGCGCGTGATCGCATCCAAGCGTATTCAAATGACCCTCGCTCAGGCGCAAGAATTTTACGGTGTCCACAAAGACCGTCCTTTCTTTGGCGAACTGTGTGACTTCATGATCTCCGAGCCGGTTGTGGTTCAGGTTCTTGAAGGTGAAAACGCCATTGCGAAAAACCGCGAAATCATGGGCGCCACCAACCCGGCAGACGCCGCTCCCGGCACGATCCGCGCCGAGTTCGCGCTCTCTGTTGGTGAAAACTCCGTGCACGGGTCCGACGCGCCGGAAACCGCTGCGGCAGAAATCGCGTATTTCTTTGCGGGTCTCGAACTGGTTGGCTAAGGCCACAGGCTTTTGACAGACTATGAGACGACAAAAGGCCGCTCCATTTGGGGCGGTCTTTTTGTTTGTTCGGGGGCGATTGAGTATTTTGGGCTGCTGAGTATTTTGGGCTGCAATGAAGATGCAGGGCAGATCAGCGTTTTAGCCCGGTGCCAATCGCATCCAAGATCACCTCAATCCCCATCGGTGGGGCACTGTGAATCGCCCCGGTTTTACCGGAGACCTATAGCTTCATTTCACGCGGCCATATCGAGCACGTCGCGCTGTGCATAGAAGTTCTGTTCAGCCTCTGTTGGTGGGATGTTTCCGATAGGTCCGAGCAGACGTCTGTTGTTGAACCAATCGACCCAGCCGAGTGTCGCCATTTCCAGATCCTGCATGTTACGCCACGGGCCTTGCCGGTGAACCAGTTCGGTTTTGTAGAGCCCATTTATCGTCTCAGCGAGGGCGTTGTCATACAAGTCCCCAACGCTACCGACTGACGGTTCAATTCCAGCCTCTGCCAAACGCTCGGTATACCGAATGGACAAATATTGCCCACCGCGATCGCTATGATGTATCAGCCCTCCTTCCTGAACAGGACGCCGGTCATGAAGGGCTTGTTCGAGAGCATCGAGGACAAAATCTGTTTTGGCAGATCGTGAGACCCGCCATCCGACGATGCGATCAGCAAAGGTATCGATGACAAAAGCCACATAGAGTTCGGCATGAGGCCGCCATCGGTCCGAGGACCATGCCGGACGCCCTGCCAGGTCGACACGTAGGTGAAGTCGCTGACCCAGAGCAGGGTCGGCGCAGGTGCCCGGAACACGCGGTTCACCTTGTCTCGTGGACAGGGCACGGATGTGCCCGGGACCGTTGTTTTGATAACCTTCCCACGCACAGCACCACGGATGCCAATCTGTTTCATCAGGCGCTCCACCGTGCAACGTGCAAGCGTAAAGCCCTCGCGTTTCAGCTGATACCACGCCTTGCGGACCCCGTAGACCTGGTAGTTCTCATCCCAGACACGTTTGATTTCCGGGCGGAGCTCTGTATCCCGCTTATGATAGAAAGTTGACGGCGCAATCGGCAGAACCCTGCAGATCGACTCGACGCCGTAGACAACACGCTGGTCTTCAATGAAGGCGATCATCGCTTCAGTGGGCGGTCGAGCTCCGTCTGTGCAAAGTTGACCATTGGAACGCCATTGGTCCGAGTGACAAGGTCAACGCTGACGCCTTGCGCAGTATCTCATTCGCTTGGCGCAGCTCGCGGACCTCACGTTCGAGCGCTTTGATCCGATCACGCTCTTCGGTTGTCACGCCGTCGCGCATGCCGCTGTCTTTCTCAGCCTGCTTGACCCATCCGCTCAAGGTCTGGGGAATACAGCCGATTTTGGGTGCAATGGCCGCAATCGCGCCCGCCTGCGTCTCATAAGAGCCTTGATGTTCAAACACCATCCTGACCGCTCGTGCGCGGGCCTCGGGCGAGTAGCGATTTGCCATTTTGCTTTTTGTCATAACCATCATCCTTACTTAAGTTGATGGTCTCCGGTGAAACCGGAGCGATTCACACAGTTCAGGCCGAATGGCTCAGCCAATACATCTTTGAAACCCTCGAGGAGGCCCAAGATCAGGCCACGCAATGGCTCTGGACTTACAACAAAGACCGCCCCAACACGGGCATCGGCGGTATCACACCCGCTATGAAACTGAAAACAGCCGCCTGAAGTCTACGGCTGGGCCCCATTAAAAATGGGGGGATTACCGTTAGACAGGAAGACGGGACACATAATTGACACATGCCGTTTCCAAAAACCTCTAAAACAATTCAATATCATTTGTTTTTTCTGGTTGTGGAACCGTTTCAACCACTCGGGCATCAGCGACCAGCTTTTGTCTCACTTTTCCTAATGCTGGAATAAATTCGATCCGTCGCGCTTGAGTGCCACCCAGACTTTGGTTGTCGCAAGGAATGCCTTCTCTTTTCAAGTAAGACAGAACAAACACTCCATTTTCAGTGCCGGCATTGGTCAAACCTTTATACATCTCTGCACCACCAAAAACTTTGGCGCGAAGTCGACCACGCACGGCCCCTGATCTTGCTAAACCATTAATCAAAAGCTCCATGGCATTTGCACCAAATGAACTGACATCGTTACGCGATGAGGGACCATCAGGAAGTAGAAAATGGTTCATCCCTCCAACACCGGCAACCGGATCCCAAAGACAAGTGGCAACGCATGACCCTAATATTGTTGAAATAACAACCTCTTCTGTATCCCCAATCGCGTATTCTCCCTGGGCAATATAAGTCGATTTTCCTGAAGCATTTTTCTGTGAAATTGTGGTCATACTGCCCTCGCACCGACGGGAATTTCAGCAAGCTGCAAAAGCTCTTGTCCAAATTTATCAAGGTCCGCCCATCTTTCCACTGCCCCCAGTTCGCCCGCAACTCGGGCATTCCAAAAACAACACAGGTTTCTTTACTTTGACCAAGTGTTTTGGCCCCCGCGTCTCGTAGCGCCCTCATGCCTTCGGCTCCATCGCGCCCCATCCCAGTTAAAATCCCTGCGACAGCTTTATGGGCAACATGGCGCGCCGACAAAAACATTGAATCCACCGATGGCCTGTGCCCTGACACTAAGGGCCCCTCATAGAGCTTAACGCGCAGCGAAGAGGTTCCCTCAACGTTGAGATGATAGGCGCCTCCGGGCGCTATAAGGACTTGACCAGGCATCAGTGGCATTCCATCAACCGCCAGTCGAACGTCCGGGGCAACCAATGGGTTTAAGCGAGCAGCAAAACTCACAAGAAACGGCTCCGGCATGTGTTGTGTAATGAGGGTCGGAGGGCAATCCGATGGAAAGCTCTGCAAGGTACGTTCAATGGCATCTACCGCTCCAGTAGACCCTCCGATCAAACAGATCCTTTGAAACGATCGGTTTTGACGTGGAGAGACATTCTGTTTTTTGGGGCGTGGCCCGGACACCCGCGCCCTAGCAGCGAGAACGACCGTATCGGCCAATTTGGAAAACGTATCTTCGCTCGCGCCAACCTTCGGCTTTTCCACACAATCAATGGCCCCCAAAGACATGGCTTCAACAGCGACATCGCTTCCTTTTCGAGTCAAGGTAGACACCATGATGACCGGCATAGGCCGGTGACGCATCAGCCGATCAAGGAATTCAAGGCCGCTCATATTCGGCATTTCGATATCAAGCGTCATGACATCTGGTCGGTAGGTATTTACGGCATCGCGGGCTTCACGCGCAGTGCCAGCTTCCGCGATCACCTCAAGACGTGAATCGGCTTCTAGTATAGACCGAATAAGGCGACGCATGGTCACTGAGTCATCGACAATCAAGACACGTAGCGGTTTCACACATAACTCCCGTTTAACCAATTGTTGAATGCGCAGGCGCGTTTTACAGTGCCGGGCTCATCTGTTTTTACTTAAAAATCTTCCCAACCTTCTTCTATCACCGGCTGCGAGGGCTGCGGTGGGGCGTTCACCACCTGTTTCATAGGTTCCACTTGAACCTTGGGTTTGGCCGTTGGCTTTGGAACATCCGCTCTTTTGAGGGTCTCAGGTGCCTGAACCGATGGATTTACAAGTTTTCTTGCTTTGTTTTCACGTTGGCTTGCCCCAATTGAAAAACGCGACGTCGTTACAATCAGGTTTTCGGCTTCTCGCGTCAGAGAGTGACTTGCCGCCGTTGTTTGCTCAAACATTGCAGCGTTTTGTTGGGTCACTTGGTCCAATTGGTTCACAGCCGTGTTAATCTCTGCGAGACCCGACGACTGCTCTCGCGAGGAAACTGCAATTTCTGAAACATTGTGTGAAATTTCAGACACTGAACTCACAATTCCGCGCAAGGCTTGCCCAGTTTCACCGACGAGACCGACACCACGCTTTACCAAAGTGCCTGATTTAGAAATTAAGTCATTGATCTCACGCGCTGCTTCAGAAGACCTCTGAGCCAGTGCGCGCACTTCCGAAGCAACCACAGCAAACCCTCGCCCCGCTTCTCCAGCTCTTGCGGCCTCAACGCCTGCGTTCAGAGCCAAAAGGTTTGTTTGGAACGCGATATCATCAATCACAGAGGTGATTTTAGAGATCTGATTGGACGAACTTTCGATTTGACTCATGGCTTCGACAGCTTCTTGCACAACCACACCAGACGCTTCGGCATTCGCCTTTGCAGTCTCAACCATCTCGCTGGCTTGGTTTGCACCATCAGCTGCCGAGCGCACCGATGAGGTAAGCTCGTCCAATGCCGTCGCAGTCTCCTCTAAGGTCGCCGCTTGCTTTTCTGTTCTGCGCGACAAATCATCCGCTGCATTGGAAATTTCGGAAGCCTCTCCGCGGATCATATCAGCGTTTTCAACGACACTGCGCATGGCTGTGAGAAGATTTTGGATGGCTTCATTAAAGTCTGAGCGAAGCGTTTCATATTCAGGGGCAAAACTTTCATCAATACGCGAGGTCAAATCACCTTCGGCCAATTTTTTGAGGCCCAAACGCAAGCCGTCAACGACCCGGTCTTGCTCAGCCCTCATACGTTCACGTTCGGCTTCTGCGGCAATGATCGTCGCTTGGCTGTCAGTGATGTCTGTACCGAGAAGGATGATGCGGAATGGACGGCCTGCCGTGTCGGTAACAGGACTGAAGGTGCCATCAAGGATAGAGGTGTGGCCATCCTGATCCAAAAGTTTGAAACGTCCTTGGATGCTTTCACCATTGATCAGACGATCCCAAACCGCACCATTTTGCTCCGCAAGAACTGGATCGAAGTTAAAGATTGAAGCATGGCCGACACCAACCAAATCCTGTGGTGCGATACCGACCATGCGCGCGAAATTGTCGTTCACCTTGGAAAAGAGACCATCAACGCCAAATTCTGCCTTCACTTGAATACTATCCAAAGCTGAAATCACCGCTTGGTTGGTGCGAATGTCGGTGGCGTCTTGCCACTCCATGACGCAACCAATTTGTTCTCCATCGAGGCTCACGACCGAGTTCACAACCAACGAAAAGTGAACATCGCCCACCTTCATGTCTGTCGAAAAGGGCATTTTTGAGGTATCGGATAGGATCGCGCGAATGCGCTCAGGATCACGATGGAAAATGTCGATGTTGGATCCGACGATCTTGTCTGCGTCGAATGACCCAAACATCGCCCGGAAGTTCTCCTCGTTTTCCTTCATCAACTTTGTCGTCGCCGCATTCATGTAGGTGATGTTAAAATCCGTATCAATCATCATCAGTGCGGCAGAGGACCCCTCAAAAGCGGCTCCTTTGAAAAGACCATCACGCGTGGCTTGCTCTGCGCGTCCCAAAGCGTGGCGGAACTCATCAAGGGCCGTCGCGATCATGCCAATTTCATCGCCACGATCGACTCCTGGAACCTTCACACTGTAATTCCCCTCTGACACCGTACGCATTGCCGTTTCGACAAGGGTAAGCGGTCGGGCGATTGTGCGCGCTATGAAATAGGCAATCAGGGCGACAATTGCTGTCATAGCAGTGCCTTGCCATGCCATCGTTTTTGCCAAGGCATTGGCTGGTTCGAGGATTTCTTCGATTGTTTGTTCCGCAACAAGCCCCCATTTTACACCGTGATATTCAACGGGAAAGTAAGCCGAGAGTTGTTCGTGAACGGGGCCATTGGGGGAAAACGTATCCGCTTCGCGCAGAAACCCTTGCTGACCGGACACAGCATTTTTAACGGATTGCGTCGCAACTTTCACCTTCAGGATTTCATCCCCAGCACCCCGAATGGTATCCGAGCGCAAAAGGTAATCAGATCCGACCAGATACGAGTCACCAGTCCGCCCGAGACCTGTCAGACGCTGCGTGATGTTATCAATGCTGTCCGACGGCATCTGAAAGGCGATGACCCCGCGCATCACACCACGTCGATCCACAACAGGCGCCGCAATAAAGGCAGCGGCGGCACCACCTGATGGGGCGTATTCAGAAAAATCAGAGAAAAAGACTTGCGGTTCTGTGGCGTTCAACGCGGCTTGTACAACACCGCCAAGTCCTGTCTCAGAATAGTCTCCGCCGACGAAATTGGTTGCGAAATCTTGTTCCTTGAAAACAGAATAAATCAGGTCTCCGGTCATTGAGAAGACGAAGACATCGTAATAGCCCTTTTCATCCACAAGTTTTCGGAAATAGTTGTGATAGAGCTTATGAACCTGACTGTATGCGGACCCATCATCCGCGTAATCAAGGGCTTGCTTTTGACCAAGTTCATTTGGGTTATCGTCAATATACCACTTTTTCAAATATGCGGTCTGGTCTCGCTCTAACGCGTCCCAAGCCTCCCCAAATCCACGAATTGCAGAAAGCACCGTTGGATTTTCGGTCTGACTGCTCAAGTCGATATCGACGCTGTTCAACCAGCTTTCGAGCTCCAGTTTACGCGCCTCTGCAACCGTCATGAGTGCGGCTTCGGCTTCGACAAGTAAAGAGCTTGATGCGTTTCGGTAGGCGACCACATTTGCAATAGCGATTGTGATGATGGTTAGCCCAATCATGATCATCGGAAGTTTTTTCGCCAGCTTGATCCGCATAATATACTTCATCTCATTTCTCCTGGTCCCGCGATCACGCCCCAAATCAATGGCGAAATTCTTAAACAGAGTGCGGTCATGAAACGGGCCCATCTGCCCTACACACATTGATGGATGCCTCTAAGAAATGAAGATTCGTTTAAGTCGCTTTGTTTTACGCAGCGCATTCCTAACAATTTTATTGATTTGAAACCGCGCGGTCGGGCAGCCCCAGTGAAAACCAGTGAAGATGTCCGGCAAAACTGGACAGCGTGCTAAGATGTATCCACCACGATTGAATGGATACGAGAATGACGAAGCGACGGAACTTTTCAGACAAGTTTAAGGCTGCTGTGGCGCTTGAAGCGCTGCGTGGTGACAAGACCGTGCAAGAGATCGCAGCTAAGCGGCAGATCCACCCAACGCAAGTGAGCACGTGGAAGCGGCAGGCGATTGAAGGCATGGCCGGGGTGTTCTCAGATAAAGTCAAAAAGGCTGAGAATAAGGACGGCGAGATCAAAGAACTTCACGCCAAGATCGGCCAGCTCGCGGTGGAGAACGATTTTTTGTCACAAGGGCTCAAGCGGTGAGCCCATCAAAACGCCGCGGGATGATCCGCAAAGAGAATATAAAATTGAGCCTGACGCGTCAGTGTAAACTGCTCAAGATCAGCCGTTCGTCGATCTATTACACACCAGTTTCCAAGCAAAACGGATCATTGATAACTGGATAGGGTTCTACAGCAGCGAACGGCCTCACACCGCTCTCGACAAACGCTCGCCAGACGCGGCATACTTCGGCCAAAGTGAAACACGAAAAGCGGCATGAACACACACCAGATGCATCTTAGCCAAGCCGCAAAACTGTCCTAAAATGCAGGACCACTTCAATCGGCAGAACCCTGCAGATCGACTCGACGCCGTAGACAACACGCTGGTCTTCAATGAAGGCGATCATCGCTTCAGTGGGCGGTCGAGCTCCGTCTGTGCAAAGTTGACCATTGGAACGCCATTGGTCCGAGTGACAAGGCCAACGCTGACGCCTTGCGCAGTATCTCATTCGCTTGGCGCAGCTCGCGGACCTCACGTTCGAGCGCTTTGATCCGATCACGCTCTTCGGTTGTCACGCCGTCGCGCATGCCGCTGTCTTTCTCAGCCTGCTTAACCCATCCGCTCAAGGTCTGGGGAATACAGCCGATTTTGGGTGCAATGGCCGCAATCGCGCCCGCCTGCGTCTCATAAGAGCCTTGATGTTCAAACACCATCCTGACCGCTCGTGCGCGGGCCTCGGGCGAGTAGCGATTTGCCATTTTGCTTTTTGTCATAACCATCATCCTTACTTAAGTTGATGGTCTCCGGTGAAACCGGAGCGATTCACTGTCATCGGCCAGGGCGGCATTGACAATCGCATCAAAGCGGGCGCGCAGGGCGGTTTCTTCTGCGCCTTTGCAATCATTCCAAGGCCGTCCCTGAAGCCCCATCACCATAGCGTAATAGCCGATGAAATGCGGCCGACTGCCGTGGGCCAAAAGCCGGGCATAGGCGGCATCCGGGCCGATATCGCGCAGAGCTTGGGCGGAGGTGATCCCGGCGCGGGCATAGGAGGCGTCCGAGGTCGCGGGTTGAGGAGACGGGAGCGGACATGACGGGCCTTGGCACAGAACGGAGGGAACAGTCCTGTGACTGTGCCAAGGCGACGGCACGGACGTCAAGAGAGCTGACGTCTTTTCGGACCTCGCGTTAGATCGCGGCCCAATCGGTATAGCTGACGGTGTGTTTGGCGATAAACGGCAGCGGCGCACGGCTTTGCGGTTGCGGCAGTTGTTGCGGCTGTGGATTGGCTTGCGGTTTTTGCGGCATTGTTTGCATTTGGAAAACCCCTTTGAAATATCCTGACTGTTGGTCTCATCAGATTTGTCGCCAAATGCGGCCACGCCCGGCACCAAATTGTGGCGCGGGTGCGGCTCTTATCTGAAAATTTGAGCTTTCAGTGCGGCTGAACCAACTCTGGTTTATGCGCCGGGTTTCACAACCTGATCCAAGGCGCGTAGGGTGCGCAACAGCCCGCCCAGATCTTCAATCCGCACCATATTTGGCCCGTCCGAAGGCGCATTGTCCGGGTCTTCGTGGGTCTCGATGAACAAACAGGCCACGCCGACAGCCACGGCAGCGCGCGCCAAAGGCGGCACCATGGTGCGGTCGCCGCCCGTTGACGTGCCATTGCCACCCGGTTGTTGCACCGAA
The DNA here is from genome assembly GCF_003047105.1 of Celeribacter baekdonensis. NCBI lineage: Bacteria > Pseudomonadati > Pseudomonadota > Alphaproteobacteria > Rhodobacterales > Roseobacteraceae > Celeribacter > Celeribacter baekdonensis. Next base: position 1,045,518 of record NZ_CP028475.1, on the reverse strand, counting down.
TGGGTGGCGTCAAAACAGACGGGATAGCCGGTTTCGGCCATGCGCGGCAGGCCACGGAAATCGCTCACCAGCGTGTTGTAGCCAAAGGAGGTGCCGCGATCACAGAGCATGATATTGTCATTGCCGGTCGAGGCGATTTTGGCCGCCACATTGTCCATATCCCACGGGGCCAAAAATTGCCCCTTTTTGATGTTGATGGTTTTGCCGGTCTCGCCCGCCGCCAGCAACAGATCGGTTTGACGGCACAGAAAGGCCGGGATTTGCAACACATCCACGGCCTCGGCGGCCATAGCGCACTGGTGGGTTTCATGCACATCGGTCAGCACCGGACAGCCAAATTCGTCGCGGATTTTGGACAGGATGGTGAGGCCAGCCTCAGCGCCAATGCCGCGTTTGCCCGACAGCGAGCTGCGGTTGGCCTTGTCATAGGAGCCTTTGAAAATAAACGGCGTGCCCGTCGCGTCACAGGCCTGAGCGATCCGTTCGGCCAACATGCGGGCGTGAGCGAGGCTTTCCAATTGGCACGGACCCGCGATCAAGCCAAAGGGCAGGGCATTCGACAAGGTGACTGGACGGCTCAGCCCCTGTGGGCCGACAGAAACGGATTTGGCAGGCGTTGGGGCGAGGGGCATGGGCGGTCCTTATGTCTATGAGCATATCGGTGATTTGGGCCTGTCTGATCATAAGATAAGCCTACGCTCATAGATCATAAAGGGGGCGCGTGTTGCAAGGGCGGGTGCACAGGAGCGCGTGTCTACTGACGCATAGCTATCGGCATTTGTTATGCGTTTTTTGCATGACGGCCTTCGCGTCTTGTCTCTGGTGTGGGGGCGCTAACAGGATCATATAGGGATCAAGGAACGGGATCGAAGCGCTTTGAAAAGGCGATGATCCCAAAACAAAGTGACAGACCAAAGGAGCGATTACCATGGCCTATATGACCCAAAACCTCGCCGTCACGCAGCCGCTTATGGATCGTTTTTCCGCGTTGCGTGCTGAGTTTTCCCATCGTCGTGCCCAACGCGCTGAGGCGGATCGCGTGTTTCGCGAATTGTCCCTGATGTCGGATTATGAATTGGCTGACCTCGGAATTTCCCGCCACTCAATCCGAGACATCGCCGCCGATGCGGCCCGTCGGATTTGACGCAAAGATTTCCGGTGGTTTCCGGTTCGATCCAGCCGTTGCGGTCGGATTTGATCGAAATGTAAGATATACGTCTAAAACCCGTGAGTGGCGCCCCTCTCGCGGGTTTTTTGTGACCTGCGGTGCGAGGCCATTCGGGCGGTGACAGGGGCTTTGGTCACAGAGCGTTGGCCTAAAGTTAAAACCCATTTTTAGAAATCGTATTCTAAAATATTTTTCACATAAATATATAATTTAGTCAGTATGTTATGCGGTAATTCTGCCGCATTCGGCGCATCCTTTGTTCATGCGTTCAACCCTGCGCTTGAACCTATATTGCGTGGCGACAAGCAGGCCGGTGTGTGAGCAAAAGAGCGGGTGCGAGAGGGCTGACACCGGGCATCGGTGGAGCGGTCGGGACCGTTCGCAGGGCTGTAAACCTATGACTTCCTATAGGTTGTTTGGACCCTTTATCGGTGGAACCTTTGTTCAAGATCTCGAGGGATCATCTTCAGACCACTGAACTCAGAACACTGTACAACCACTAGGATACATCACATGAAACTCTTCACACTGGCGGCCCTTTCGGCGGCCTCTCTTTCCTTGGCCGCATGTGGCGGCTCTTCCGTTGATGGCGATATGTCGGATACCGATTTGCCGGCAAAATATGACAGCCTTGAAGGTCTTGTTGCCGGTGCAGAAGCGGGCGAACTTGAGACGGCATCCGAGGCGATGATGGCGGGCACGGCGACGATGTCTGGAGCATTGGGTGTTGGCGACCTTGGGGATGATGGCAATCTTGAAGCGCTTGGTGATCTGGCCCTGACCGCCGATTTCACCGGCGGGACAGTCACCGGAACGGCAAATAATTTCGCACTCTATGACCAAGACACACAGGCCGTAGAGGCAGAGCTGAGCGGATCACTGTCCATCAATGGTACGATCACGGGCACTGGCATGACGGCAGATGCCGATGGGACGTTGAATGATGGAGAAGACCATTTGGTCGATCTCGTCATGGACGGCATCTTTTATGACTACGAGGGCGACCTTGCGGTTTATGGCGATGTGAGCGGGACGATTGATGGCGACTACGAAGAAGGTGGCTATGCCGCCATTGCGGACTGATTTTTCGCGTAACGAGTGATCGTTTTAGACGTGCTGCGGGACCCCTCGCAGCACGTCCTGAATTTCAATGATATCGGTGTGAACATGGGGCGTTCTTTTACCTTTTCGTGGCTGATCCGGTTCGGTGTGTTGATCGTGATCCTGATGGGGCCGCTCGCAGGCGCACGGGCGGACGGAGCGCGCACGAGGTCTGACGCGACCGCGGCCTATGCCAAGCTCATGCATTTGGGGCAGGTGGCTTTGGCCAAGGATGCGCCGAAAAAAGCCGCGCTCGCTTTTGCCAAGGCGCGCAGAATTGCCCCCACGGACCTGCGGGCACAGCTGGCACTTGCCGAAGCCTTTGCGCAACAAGGGCAGGTGGCCAGATCGGAGGCGTTTCTCAAGCATTTGCTGCGCGATCCGGCGCAAAGTGATCATGTCGATTCCTATCTCAATGCCCTCGCCAAACTGCAACAGCGGTATCCGTTCGTCGCGTCGGCCAGTGTCGCGCTTTTGCCGAGCACCAACATTGCAAACGCCTCGTCTGAGACGGTGTTTGATACGCTTTTGGGGCGGTTTGAGATCGACGGGGGTGGTGAGGAAACCTCTGGTGTCGGGGTCGAATTTGGCGCGCGGTGCACCTATCGCACCCCTTTGGGGGAGGGGCTGTCTTTGGAGATCGGGGCGGCATTGAACCGAATTTGGTATGACGCCCCAGAGCTGCGCTATTGGCGCGGGCGGGTCACGGCGGATGTCGTAGGGGTCGATCCGTCGAAAGAGTGGCGCGGCGGTCTTCATGCCGATCGGATTTATTACGACGCGATCACAGGTCAAACTTCGGACCGGATTGCTTTGGGGGCACATGGAAGCTGGTCACACACGGTGAATGACACCACGCGTCTCACCCTGTCGGCCTTGGCCGAGTATCGCGACTATTTGGACAAGGACAGCCTGTCTGGCCCCTATGCCTCCCTTGGGGCTGGGGGATCGAAAGCGTTTGGGCATGGCGCGCCGCAGGGGGCCACCCTGTCATGGGGCGGATCAGTGGAGCGTTCAAGGCCCAGCCTTGACTATCACCGCTTTTGGGGGGCGACAGCGCGTGTGGGCTATGCGCAAAACCTCACTGACACGCTGCGCGGCGGGGTGACGATGAGTGCTACGCTGAAACTCTATGATGCCGATTTTGCGGCGGTGGATTATGCCCGCCGTGATGAGATTTACCGCTTTGGCGTCTCACTTTCGGACAGTCGGATCAAACTGCTGGGCAGCACGCCGACCCTATCGTGCGGGTATAAGCTCCAGTCTTCAAACATCGCGCTTTACACGACGTCTTCGACGGATTGCCGTCTTGGATGGTCCTATCGGTTCTGACGCGGCTATCCCTCACGCCCTGTTGGGCGAAGACGGGCCTCACGCCCTGTTGGGCGCAGACGGGGCGGGGGTGGTCAATGTGGCGATATGGTCCACGAAGTCTTTAAAGTGCTGGGTGAAAATGAGATGTCCAGCATTCTCAACCGCATGAAATGCGGCGTCAGGCAGGGTTTGCGCAATAGACCGGATGTCGTCAATCGGACTGATTGGGTCCTCAAGGCCATGCACAAATGTCACGCCACATTGCAATGCGCGCAAATCCTTTGGCCAGTTGCGTTGTAGATTGGTCAACTCATCAACAGAAGCCAGGGTGGCGTGATTGGCAATCAGGCGCAGCCATTCGCACAGGTGAGGGTGGCGAAATAAATTCTCAAGACAGGCCAGATCAGCGGGGGATTTGCGATACATATGCGCCAATGCCTTTTGGGCAAACATCGGCACGCGGCTGATCGCATTGTAGACCCGCGTCAGGCCTGCAATGACCCGCGCATCGCGGCGCAGACGGTTTGAGATTTCAACGAACAGCGTGGGCGCGTCACCGTGGTCTTGCGAGGGGGCCGGATGTGGGTGCGCGGGTTGCGGTGTGGCCGCCAAAATGACATGCGACACCAGATCGGGATTGTGCCGGACAAAATGCGCCAACCATGGCACCCCGGCACTTTCGCCCAGACAAATCAGCGGCTCATCGGTCAGATAGTCCATCGTATCGGCCAGCGCTCTGGTCAATTTGGTCAGGCGGGTTTCGGCATCTAACACCCCGTCAAATCCCATAAAATGCCGCGGCACAATCAACAGACGCAGCCCAAGTTTGTTCAGGCAGGAACTCATCTCCGGGTGAAAGGCGATGGGCGCCAACATCGAGTGAAAATACAACACGGGACGGCCCCGGCGCGCGCCAAATTCCCACACTGGCACCTCAAGCCCTTCGCCGATTGTGACCATATTGACGATCACGTCTTTGCCGAACTGGCGTTTGACCAAAGCGGTCTCAAAATTGCGCTGTTGGGTGGGCAGAACCTCGTCCAGAATACGCGCGGTGATATCGACGGACAGGGCGCGGAGCAGGGCGGTTTGGGTTTTGAGGCCGAGCTTGTCTTGAATAACCTGCACCTGTTTGCGTTTGGTGTCATAAGACGCGCCCAAAAGCATCGCTGCCTTTTTCAAATCCAACCCGGTCATCAAATGCGCCAGCAACAGATATTCGGATTTGGTCAGCCGAATATCCGGCCTGTGATCGGACAGGGCCACAATCCGCTCCGCCTCAATGCGCACCGCGACAAAGGCCAGATGACCCGGGGCATCGCTCCACCGATCCATACGATCATAGAGGAAATAGAGGTGGTCATCGGCCACCACAAACGCGCATCCGGTGGCCGCCTCTTGTGGCATCCGCATTTGGGCTGGAAAGGCGTCTTTGGGATCGGCGCCAAACCTGTCGATTTGGCACATCCCGCGCTGATCATAGAGGTTGGCGGGAAAGCTGCATCGGGCAAAGTTGCGGAAAAAGAACCGTTCGCTGCCAGGTTTGTCTTGGGTCTGAAGCAGGATCGCATCTTCTGGGGGCAAAGCGACTTTGCGCTCTGTGTGCAGCGCCGCCTCTAAGGTTTCAATGAATTGCGATACGTGGCTCATCGGCTGTTCTATCTCTCCAAGCTCGGGGTGTGGGTGCCGCCTTGTGTCTTTGAGGGCGAGGGTGTTGGGCGCAAACACACTGCCCCTAAAACCAGCCAAACCTATGAGGTTGCCTAGCATTTCTGATCCTAAATTTCAAACACACCACGCTTGGGAACCCGTAAAAACCGATTTTTTGTATATGGCGCGCCTTTTTTGATCATGCCCCCCAAAGGGGGGCGATTGTGCCAATCCCTGCCACGTAGGTTTGGCTTAAAGGTCTGACATCTCCGTCAGATCATGCACTTACAGGGACCGGCGGCGCAGATGTCACAAGACAGGCACAGCTCATACAACACCCGGATGCCCCCCGGTGCCGAGACAACCGCGATTGCCTGTCTTGATGTCACTCCCAGCGCGCGGATCGTGAGCCGAGATCACGCCGCGGCACGGTTTCTCAAAGCAAACCGGGACTTTGTGAGGGGGCAGAGGCAGGAATATTTCACCGCGCAACCGGCCAATAGATTTTCAAATGCCCTGCGTGCGGCTTGTGACGATCTTCAACCGAGGGCGTCGATCTTGCGCGCTGAGACGGCGAAAGCGACCGCGCCGCTGCAAATCAACATTCTGCCGTTTCAACCCAAGCTCATCCGTATCGTTTTGTTTTTGCCTCAGTCGGTGGGCGAGGCCATGCCCGAGGCTGTGCCAAAGCTCACATCGCGGGAAAAATCGGTGTTGCGCTTGGCCGCCTCTGGGCAACGGCGGGATCGGATCGCGTTTGAGTTGAATATTTCCTTGCCGACCGTCGATATGCACTGTCGCAATCTGCGGCAAAAACTGTCGGCTTTGACCACGTTAGAGGCGGTGGCGATTGCCACAAAGATGCACATGCTCGACCTCTGAGGGACAGGTGCGACAGATGCCACAGGTGCTCTTGGGGTCAAAACGGCGCAGCCCGTTTGGACCGCGCCGTTTCTTGTCCTTGTCAAAGGCCCGAATTACATCACAGGCAAGATCGCAATGTCGCGGATCGGCGCATCAAGCCCCTCAATCATCCCCGTCTCAATCGCTTTGCCCGTGGTCAAATCAACGGAATAGAGCGTCATGCCATTGACCAGCCATGCCATGTTGTCCATCGCCTCGGTGGTCTGAATGTCGAACGCGTAGCTGTCTTGCGGGGTGTCGATCCCCAGCTTGCCGATGGCGCTCAGCGTGCCGTCATTCGGAGAAACCTGTTGGATCACCGCGACGATGGTCGCATCAATGTCAAACATCGCGGTCTTTTCGGGTTTGCCATAGCTGTTGATATAGGCTGCGGCGGCGATGGCGGGCCTCTCACCGACATGCATGTCGCCCTCTTTCCAGTCCAAGCTGCCGTCCACGGTCACAGCCCCGGTGTCGACATCGACGCGGTGGTTGGTTGTGCCGGTCATAAAGCGCAGCTTGTCGGCCATCGGGTTGAAATCGACGATCACCGGCATGTCGCCGAGGGGCAGGGGCGTGTCCATGGTGGCCATTTCGGTCGCGGCCCCAGTGGCCAGGTCGATGCGAACGATGACCATATCCGGGGTGACGCCGACGAGCGTATTGTTGGAGGGGCGCAGGTCCAGACCCAAAAGGCCGTCAACACCGCTCACGTCCATTGTGCCAGAAACGGTCAGGGTGTCGGTGTCAAACATCACAAGGGTTTTGTCACCAACAAGGCCCACAGCAGGGGCGGCGGAGACGGCAGACAGGGACAGGGTCAGGGCGGTGGTCGAGAAAGCGGCAAGACGAAGCATGGCGATTTTCCTTTGTCAGGTTGCAAAAGCACGGCGTGTGTCGCCGTCCATACTTCGAAGACACCGGGGGGCAGAAAACGGATGCAGCGTTTTGGAAAAAAATTTGCATCCGCTTGGCAGCGACGCGTGTCTTCTCTTTTGAAAGGGGCGTGGCTGTGCAAAAAACGACGTTACAAACTGTCCGGTCCGAAACGGTCTGGGCTGACATGAGAGAGCGCGCGTCATTGCGGCCAATACTCAGACAAAAGGATCGCAAAGTGAGCGAAGACAAAAGCAACACGCGGTTGCGCGAGGCGCTTGCGGACTGTGCGGCGGGGCGGCATGCCGGAGTGGCGGCGATTTTGGAGCATGAAGGCCCAAAGCTTTTGGGGCTGGCCTACCGCATCCTTGGGCGGCATGATTTGGCCGAAGAGGCGCTTCAGGACGCGATGGTGCAGGTCTGGCGCAAGGCGACACAGTTTGACGCGGCACATGGATCGGCGCGGGGATGGATTTATGCGATCCTGCGCAACCGCTGCCTGAACACCCTGCGCGACGGCAAACGGTTGAGCATCCTGTCGCCCAGCGATCTGGCCGAGGTGCAAGAGCGTCGCCAAGCGGTGGTGCCGACCGAAGGCTGGGAAATTCTGGCCGGGCCAAGCCGCATTCGCGATTGCCTCAAAACACTGGATGGTCAAAGCCGTCACATCATCTTGCTCGCTCATGTCGCAGGCTTCAGCCATGCCGAGATATCCGCCCGCCAAGACGTGCCGCTGGGCACGATAAAATCGCTGATCCGCCGGGGTTTGCACGCATTAAAGGAGTGTCTGACATGACCCATCTTTCAGACCAGATCATCGCGCTGTCCGACGAGTATGTTTTGGGCGTGTTGACGCAAACCGAAGGGGCGTTGATCGAGGAGGTGATGGCGCGAGACCCCGAATTGGCGCGTCGTGTGGGCGCGTTGCGTGACCGGTTTTTGCCGCTCGATCGCTCCGCCACACCGCAAGATTTGCCGCCTGAATTTATCACGCAGGTGCGTGCAGAACTTGCCGCGCAGGATCGGCCCCTGTTTGTGTCCGCGCCACCGCACGCCGCAAACCAACCTTCTGCGCCAAGAAAATGGCGTCTGGGCCTTGTGGCCGCCGCCCTTGTTGGTCTTGCGGTCGGGATCGGGTCGTCGGGGCTGAAACCTGTGCCAAATCCCACGGTCGTGGCCGTTTTGGTCGATGCGGCGGGCGTGCCGCAAGCGGTGATTGATGACTACGGCAATGACACGGCTTTCGTGCGGTTCGTCGCGCCGGTCACCGTGCCAGCGGACCGGACGTTGCAGGTGTGGACGCTGCCGTCCGAGCAAATGGGCGCGACCTCGCTTGGCACATTGGATCAAACGGCGGCGACGCGTTTGAGGTTCCAAGACCTGCCGCCGCCCAATGCGCAGCAACTATATGAGGTGACGCTTGAACCTTTGGGCGGTTCCCCGACCGGGCGGCCAACCGGGCCAATCATCGGCAAAGGCTTTGCGGCCTCACAGGTGTAACGCGTTGTCGAGGCTCTTGGGATTGGCGATGGATTGGCGATCTGGTCGTGGAAGGCCCTGTTGAGGTGGGGTGGTTTCATCTGAGCCGACCGGACCCTTACATTTTGATCTCCGCCGGAGCTTTGAAGAACGCCCTTTCGGCGGGGCCAATGGCCCAGTGGGGGCTTTGGGGCAAGACTGGCGCAACGTGACGGCTCAACCTCAGGATACCCCTTTGAGGCTGATGGAGAGCGGCAAATCCCCTCACAGGCCATGCGCGGCGTCCCAATCGAGGCCATATTTTGCAAGGTATTTGCGCAGTCGGTCAGCGTCATTGGTTGAGGTGCGTCGGTTGCGGGACTGCGAGAACAGGGTGCGCCCGGCCTCGCTGAGGCTTGCGCTTTGACGGCAACTGCGGATCACCTGTGCCAGTTGGGCGCGATCAAACAGATCAATCGCCTCGGCCTGACGGCCCAGCAGAGGGTGCAGAAGGGTCTGATCCGCATCGGCAGTGGCTTCGGACCACAGCGCGCGCAGGCGCAGGATTTCTTCCTCAACCATGGCGCGGGTGATGCGGCCACGGGCGGCGAAAATGCACATCCGCCGCACCGAAGCACCAAAATCGCGGAAATTGCCGGACCATGGTGTCGCCGGATCGCGGGCAAATTTCAAATAGCGTTCGCGGGCATCCAAATTAAACCCGTAGCGCATGCCAAGCTCTTTCTCGGCGCGGGCCAGTTCAAACATCAGGTTCGGTTCGATGTCCTCGCGCCTGTGTCGCAGGGGCGGCAATTCAAAGGTCCATGCGGTGAGGCGGCTGAGCAAATCTTGGCGGAACAGACCCTCAGCGGCGCGTTTTCGTAGGTCGTGGTTTGACCCGGCGATGACATGAAACCGGCTCGTCACTTCGTAATCGGAGCCCAGAGGATAGTAGCGCCCGGTTTCGATCGCATGCAGGATCACCGCCTGTTCGCGCAGGCCAAGCTCGTCGATCTCATCTAAAAACAACACGCCACCGTCGGCCTCGCGCAGCAATCCGTTGCGCTCGGACCCGGCTTGCCCGGTGTAGCCACGTCTTTGGCCAAACAGCATCGCGATCCCGTCAGGTCCGGCCAATGTGGCACAGTTCACATGCACCATCCGACCTTTGATCATCCGTCGATCCAGTTTCAAACTGTGGATGCGTTCGGCCAATTGGGTTTTGCCGGTGCCAGTCTCGCCCAGCAACAGAATCGGCGCACGGGTTGCGCCCGCCACATGTTCGATCTGTGAAATCAAGCCGTTATAGGCGGCATTTTTGGTGGCGATACCGCCTTTGAGCAGGTCGCTATATTCCTGCGATATCAAGTCAAAGCGATGTTGCAGCGCATTGTAGCGCCGCAGGTCGAGGTCGATAACGTCGAGTTTGGGCGTGGCATCGTTGCCGCGTGGTGGTCCGGTTTGCACCAATTGCGCTGGAACGTGACGGCTTTCGGCCAAGAGGAACCAGCAAATTTGCGCCACATGCGTCCCGGTGGTCAGGTGGATGTGATACTGTTCACGGTCCTCGTCAAAGCCGTAGCCGCGGGCAAAATCGAACAGTTTGGCATAGACTTCTTCGAAATCCCAAGGGTCGACAAGGTCGAGGCGATGCAGCACCACCTCGGTTTGCGGGCTGATCGCTTCGATCTCATGTTTCACCGCCAAAGCGAGCCGGTTGAAATGATGATCGTAGAGCATTTCGAACCGGTCCACCGGGAAATCGGGATGACTCACCAGTGAAGGCGATGGTTTCCAATGCCGTTTGCGCCCAGCATCAAGTGTTGTGCCTAGGAAACCGATGACGACGTTTCTCATGACGATCTTAAAATATAAAATACGATACAAAAATATCGTATAGGTTTATGTGTGTCTTGTCAAAATAGGATTTAATCATTTAAAAACAGTATATTATGTGTATTTCACTTTTTTATACGCACAGAGGCATAGTGATGCGACAAAAGCCTCACCGAAAGAGTGAAGAGAGAAGAACGGGCAAATCCGTGTCCGTAAATCGCCGGGAGCAAGGGCCCATTCCCTGTGCTCCCGGCCCCTTTTTCCCAACCTGCCAGGCACGAAAGGCACAGGCGATGACCGATGACGTAACATTGTATGAACTGGCCGTGATGGCGGCCGAGGCGCTCTATAATGGGCGGTGCGGCATTGGCGGTGTTCATCACATCGCAATCGCGCAGCTTGAGAGACGCCTGTCTCGATTGACGCCGGAGGCGTTGATGATTGCGGAGCGCACGCTGGGAAACGCATTGCGCGATGTGGCGTGGCGGGAGCCTGCAAGAAAGCTGCCCCAGTCCGCCGCACAGATTGCCCCGCTTTTGGTTTCGACGGCCTCTGACGGGCATCTGCGCGAACAGGCGGTGCGGTGTATGACGCCGCAGAGTGGTGATTTGGCGATGGTGATGTTTGTGATGATGCGCACCAACGACTGGGTGCCGCAGGTGCGTGCGACCGCCCAGCGCAAACTCGACGCTGCACTGCCCGGCCTGTCCGAGAAGGATCTGCGTCAGCTTGTCCCCTTTGTTTTGCTTCGCTCCGGCCAGTGGGGACGCAGTTCCGGCGCGGCACTGATTGCGATGCGGCAACACCCGGACTGGGCGGAGGCGGTTGTTTCGGTTTTGATCGAGGCGGATCGTGGTCCTTTGGCGCGGATCATGCGGGCGGAATTGTGCTCGGACGCGCTGGACCCGTTGCTGTTTCGGCTGGCGACACAGGCGCGGTCCTTGCAGGTGCGCGCCGTCGCCACAGAGGTGCTTTTGAGCGCAGAGGCGCGTTGGCAAATCGGGCGCCGCAGGGAGTGGATTTGTAAGCCGCAGGGGCTGTCACGGTGCGTGCCGGTGTTTGAAACCTGGCGGCTCATGGTGGCCTCTGAGCAACGAGACGCCATTCTTTGGGTGGCGGGGCAAAGCCGATGGGCCCTTTTGCGCAGACTTGCCGCCGATGCGTTGATCCGGCTCGGGCCGAATGTGGTCCCCGAATTGGTTGAGGCGCTCAAAGCTGATCGCACGCCTTCGGTGCGTCGCCGGATGGAATTTATGGCCCGCAAATGGGCCGACCCAAAGACTTTAAGAACAGGATAAGACAATGACCAAAGAGATAACCCTGACCGCAATTTCAGGCGCAGAGTTGATTGATTGGGGCCATGTGCCGGGCGCGCAGTTTCCCGCCCTTTTGGCGCGGGCCAACGAGATGCAGGCGGCTGGAGCGTTGCCCGAAGAGATCCGTCAGGAGCTTGAGGCGGAGAAGCCAAAAATTGTGCCAGCCCTGCCGTTGCGTCCGAAAGGCGCTGTGGCGTTTTATGAAAACATTCGCGCCCAGACCCCGGACGAAGAAGACAACGTGGCAAAAGTGCGCGAAACGATGGAGGTCTTGATGCAAACCCCGACCGTGGTGAGTGGATCGGTCATGCCGGATGCCTGTCCGGCGGGCTCGGTTGGCACCATTCCTGTCGGCGGCGTGGTGGCGGCGAAAAACGCCATCCATCCGGGGATGCATTCGGCGGATATTTGTTGTTCGGTGATGATGAGCGATCTGGGCGAGGTGGACCCGAAGGCGGTGCTTGATGCCGCGCAATCGGTGACCCATTTTGGCCCGGGCGGTCGGCACAACGGTGCGCGGTTTACCACGTCGCTCAAATTGCTCGACGCGTTTCGCGAAAACCCGTTTCTGAACCATCCGAAAATCCTGCGCATGGCACAGGAACATATGGGCACGCAGGGGGATGGGAACCACTTTTTGTTCGTCGGGCGGTCGCGCAAAACCGGGCGTGTGGCGATGGTCACCCATCACGGATCGCGAGGTCCGGGGGCGGTGTTGTATAAGCTTGGGATGGAGGTGGCACAAAAGTTTCGCAAGACACTTTCGCCCGAGACCCTCAAGCAAAACGCTTGGATTCCAGCGGACAGCGCCGAGGGACAAGCCTATTGGCAGGCGCTGCAACTGATCCGTAAATGGACCAAGGCCAACCACAACGCGCTGCATCAAGCGACCATTGAGGTCGCGCATGTGAGCGGGGCGGGGGCGCGCATTTGGAACGAACATAACTTCGTCTTCAAACGCGGTGATCTTTACTATCATGGTAAGGGGGCAACCCCGGCCTGGGATCACTATGCGCCGGATGCCACCGGGTTGACGCTCATCCCGCTCAACATGGCCGAGCCTGTGTTGGTCGTGCGTGGGTTGGACGCAGATCATGCGCTTGGCTTTAGCCCGCATGGCGCAGGGCGTAACTTTTCACGCTCCGAGCATCGCCGCCGGATGGGAGAAATGACCCCCGAGGCGCGGTTGGGCGTTGAGACGGCTGGCCTTGATATTCGCTTTCATGCGGGCGGGATCGACGCGTCAGAATTGCCGTCGGGCTATAAAGATGCGGCCTCGGTTGTGGATCAAATCAAGGAGTATGGTCTGGCCGAGATTGAGGATTACATCGACCCCTATGGCTGCGTCATGGCCGGAGATGTACCGCCGTTTTGGTTGACGCGCAAAAAGGGGCGGCGTTGAAATTAGATTTGGGCGGGGGCATACCTCGCCCAAATCTGTGCAAATTGGTTCATGTTCAAGGGGGAGTTTACCCGCCCGATTATTGGCCGTCTCTTTCCGGCGTCTGTTGCTGCGAAACTTGGCATTTCCAGTGTGAACATCACTCCAGGTTCTGACGCATGGCCGGTGGCAACGGCTGGCGCGGTCGCGGGCTGGGCTGTGACTGAGGGCGGTTCTATCGGTGACAGCACGGCGTTCACCACGGCAGAGGCCGCCTTGTCTCCTGACCAAACCTTGTCTGCTGACCAAACTTTGGGCGCTCACATGCGGATCACGCGCAAGGCACTCAAGCAATCTGGTGCGGGCCTTGATCCCGACGCCGAGCGCTTGAGTGTGGGTATCCCTGAAAACTGGTTCTGAAATCTCAAGGACCAATTGAGAACTGCTGTCCGGTTGCTGCGAAGCGCTGGGGCTTTTTTTCGTCAAAAAAATTGGCTAACCGCTGTAACGCCAGCGCCCACCAATGCGCCGATGATTGCGCTGATGATTGCGAGCTTAAAATTGTCGCGTCTTGTGATCTTGAATTTGAGAAGATCAATTTCGCGTTGGTGTTGTTCTGCGGCGTCCGGTGATCCAAAGCCGCCACCGCTGCCGACAAACCCGACCAAATCTTCAAGTTCCTTTTCGAGCTTCCCCATGCAGCGCTTATCCCTCAAATCCTGACATGTCTTGCCCGCACTATGCTACGCGGCGAGGCCGAAGGGTAACTGTCGAGTTCACGAATGCGTGAGGTTGTTCGCTGTCGTCGGGCTACCAATCGGCCTGATCCAGCCAATCCCGCGACATGTAGTAGAACATGCAAAGTGACAATCGACCCCAGATATATGTGGCAAAAAACAATAACTTAAAGGGGATTGTGGCGGAGAGACAGGGATTCGAACCCTGGGTCCCCGTAAAGGGACAACGGTTTTCGAGACCGCCCCGTTCGACCACTCCGGCACCTCTCCGCGGGGGTCTGGTGGCGGGTGATTTAGCGGGGCTGTGAGGGCGGCGCAAGCCCTTTCGTGACATTCTTTTTGCCAAAGCTGCGCTAAATTCCGCCTTTGTGGTCAAAAACACTTTGATGACTTGGCAAAAACCTTTGTGTCTGCTTACCATTCGGTAACTGAATTGGCTTTAAAACAATGGGGCAAGACGGAGATATGGTGTCCTGATGTGTGGCCATAGACCGCTTTGGAAAGGGATGTAATGATCGAACATGCGCGCAGCTTTCGCGGGGCCTGGCTCACACGAGCGATGACTTTTGTTGCGACCGCGATGATGGCGGTCACGATGGCACTGTCTGTTCCCTATGCGGCCCAGGCGGAAAGCGGGGCGCAGGACGCGGATATCGAGGCGCTGTTGCAGGTCCTGTTGTTTCCCGACGTCTCAAAGGTGTTATGTGACGAAGGTCGCGGCATGGTCGATGATTTCGTTGAGGCGGGCTATGGTGTGCCCAAACCCGCGTGGCAAAACATGCTTGATCGGTTGTATGACCCTGAAACCATGGCAACGGCGTTTCGGTCGGAAATGAGCAAGGCGCTTGAGGGCGCAGATTTGACCCCTATGGTGGCGTTTTACACCACCGATTTGGGCCAAACTATTGCGCAGCTTGAACTCGACACGCGTAAAGCGATGACCGGGGATGCGGCGCAGGCCGCCGCAGGTGAGGCTTGGGCGGCGCTTGATCCCGGCACCAAACGCGCCAAGCTGATTGAAGACTATGTGCAGACCAATGATTTGGTAGAAATGAACGTGGTGGGCGCGATGAACAGCGATATCGCCTATTACCGCGGGCTTTGGACCATGACAGGTTCAGATGTGATGAGCGAAAGCGACCTGATGCGTGAGATTTGGTCGACGGAGCCCGAAGTGCGGGCCGACGTGTCCGAATGGGTCTATGGGTTTTCGACGCTGGCCTATGATTCCTTGAGTGACGAAGAGTTTGCGCGCTATGTCGAGTTTTCGCGCAGTGAGGCAGGGCGGCAGTTGAACTTTGCCCTGTTCGCGGCCTTTGATGCGGTTTATGCGGACCTGTCGCGTGGGCTTGGGGCAGGGACCTCGATGCTGATGCAAATGTATGATGGTGAGCAACTTTAAGGTTAAGCGCGCGCAAGGCCGGTGTGGGCGACGATGCCGCTAATCCGGCCTTGACTTTTGAGCCACGATTCCCGATACACGCGCCACCCGGCGGACCACAAGGTGCGACCGGGTGATGTCTTTTGGGCCTCACGTCTTTTTAAAACGATGTGAAATCAGGTTCAAATTGGCAAAATGACAATCTCGACCCCAACAAGGGGCGCGCTGTTTGACGGCATGAACGTCGGGGATTTGCCTCGGGGCCACAAAACGCGGGTATATCGAAAGGATAACTGCATGTTTGCGGTTCTGAAGACTGGTGGCAAGCAATACAAAGTGCAAAGCGGTGACGTTTTGCGCGTTGAGAAACTTGCGGCCGCAGCTGGTGAAAAAATCCAGTTCAACGAGATTTTGATGGTTGGCTCCACCATCGGCGCGCCCCTCGTGGCAGGCGCCGGCGTGCAAGCCGAAGTCATCGACCAAATCAAGGGTGAGAAACTCATCCACTACGTCAAGCGTCGTCGTAAGCACTCGTCGCAGCGTAAAAAAGGCCACCGTCAGCAACTGACCCTGCTGCGCATCACCGACATTTTGGAAGCTGGTGCGGATGCAACGGGCGTCAAAGCGGCGATCGGCGCAGGTTCTGCTCCGAAAACCGCTGTCGAAGCGGCTGCTCCGAAGAAAGCCGCGAAAGCTGCTGCTCCCGCTGCAGGCGCTGACGATCTGACCACCATCACCGGTGTCGGCCCCGCTGCAGCCAAGAAATTGGTCGAAGCAGGCATCACCACTTTCGCTCAGTTGGCTTCTGTAGACGTCGAAACCTTCGACGCCGTCAAAGTCAAACCCGAGTGGGTTGAACAAGCCAAAGAACTGGCGAAGTAAGCGTAGTTAAGGAGAGAACACCATGGCACATAAAAAAGCAGGCGGTTCGTCCCGTAACGGTCGCGACTCAGCTGGCCGCCGTCTCGGCGTCAAACTTTACGGTGGCCAAGAGGCCATTTCGGGCAACATCATCGTGCGTCAGCGCGGCACCAAATTTTGGCCGGGCGAAGGCGTGGGTCTTGGCAAAGATCACACCATCTTTGCGACGACTGATGGCAAAGTGACCTTTCACAAAGGCCTGAAAAAACGCACTTTTGTATCGGTTCTTCCAGTGGCGGAGGCCGCTGAATAAGCCGTCCGATACGGATTTGAAAAAATCAAGGGGATCGGCGCAGCCGGTCCCCTTTTGCATGATGCCGCGTGATTTGGCGGGATCAGCGCAAAAAGCGGTGTAGGGCCAGTTTGGCTAAGTCAGCGTTAATATTGCTGTCGTATGTGCTGTGTACCTTGCCGCTTCCCCGGGATGGGGGTTTTCAAAGGGGCCTTTTCGGGGAGGAAAAGGTGCTTATATCGGATTAATAAGAATCCAGCTCTTTCAGGAGGAAGAGAGATGAATATGGAGATCGTGAAAAACGCGGTTGAGGCTGATACACAGGCAGTGATTGAAACGGAGCGGTTTGTCTTGCGCCCGCCGCGCCGCTCGGATGCGGGGCTTTTGTCGATGTATGCAGGGGACGTGCGCGTGGCGCGCAATTCCCGCTCGTTGCCACATCCTTTGCCGCCCGGCGCCACAGAGGCCTTCGTGGCCCGTGCGCTCAAACCGGGCACTGAGGAAAAAGTGTGGGTGCTTGATGGCTCCGACCATGAGTTGTCCGAAGTTTTGGGGGTGATTTCCCTCAAGCCGCTCGGACGCGATCAATCCGAAGTGGCCTTTTGGGTCGCACCGTCCTTTTGGGGCACTGGATTGGCGCGCATGGCCTTGGGCGCACTGGTGGCGGCCAACCCGCTCGGCTCCAAAACCATGTTTGCCGAGATTTTTCAGGACAACCCAGCCTCGGCTCGGGTCGTGACCGCCGCTGGCTTTGCATATATCGGCGATGCGGAAACCTTTTCTGTCGCGCGCAACACCTTGGTCCCAACCTGGACCTATCTGCGCAAACTCGACTGACCCCGGACATCGGGGTCGCCCATTCTAGGACAGACCCCGATGACCCCAGACCCCCACAGCTTCTCCCTTGAAACAGACCGTTTGATCCTGCGCCCGCTGACCCAAACGGACGCGGCCCCTTTGACGCGGTTGTTGAATGATTTTGAGGTGTCGAAATGGCTCAGCCGGATTCCATACCCCTATGGCGTCATCGAGATGCAATGGTTCATTGCCCGGCTCAACAGCCCCTATCGCTTTGGGATTGTTCATAAAGGCACGGGCCGCATCATGGGGGTGATCGGCATTGCCGAACATCTTGGCTATTGGCTTGGCCAACCCCATTGGCGGCATGGCTATATGTTGGAGGCGGCGCAGGCGGTGGTCGATCATTGGTTCGCCCATGATGGCCTGAGCCTTGCCTCCTACCACTTTGTTGAGAATGCCAAATCTCGGGCCATTCTCAAAAGGCTGGGGTTTGAGGACACGCAGAGAATGCGACAGAACTGTGTGGCGCGCGGTGAACCGCGTGAGGCACAATGCATGATCTTGACGCGTGAGACGTGGTCTTCGCGCCAATCCCCTGACACGGTGCCTCACAACACTGCATATGACAACGCACATTGAGTTTGGCGGCGAGCCGCGATACATCTGCCCAAAGCCCTAGGATCATGGGGCACAGAAGGACAAAGACATGAAATTTCTCGATCTGACCAAAGTTTACATTCGATCGGGCTCCGGCGGGAACGGCTGTGTGTCGTTTCGGCGCGAAAAGTTTATCGAATACGGCGGCCCCAACGGCGGCGACGGTGGGCGCGGCGGCTCTGTGATCATCGAGACGGTGGATGGGCTCAACACGCTGATTGATTTTCGCTATCAACAGCACTTTTTCGCCCAAAACGGCCAAGGCGGCATGGGCAACAATCGCACCGGCAAGGATGGCGAGGATATTGTGCTGCGCGTGCCTGCGGGCACTGAAATTCTGGACGAAGACGAAGAAACGGTGATCGCCGATCTGACCGAGGTCGGACAGCGGTTTGTGTTGGCCAAGGGCGGCAATGGCGGCTGGGGCAACCTGCGGTTTAAAAGTTCGACCAACCAAGCACCGCGGTCGGCCAATCCGGGTCAGCCGGGGATTGATCGCACGATTTGGCTGCGGTTGAAATTGATCGCCGATGCCGGGCTTTTGGGCCTGCCCAATGCCGGGAAATCAACGTTTTTGAGCGTGACCTCGAATGCGCGGCCTAAAATCGCGGACTATCCGTTTACCACGTTGCACCCGAACCTTGGGGTGGTGGGCATTGATGGTGCCGAATTTGTTGTCGCCGATATTCCGGGCCTGATCGAAGGCGCGTCTGAGGGCCGGGGCTTGGGCGATTTGTTCTTGGGGCACGTCGAACGCTGTGCGGTGTTGTTGCATCTGGTCGATGGCACTGCCGAGGATGTGGTGACGGATTATCAGACCATCATCACCGAGATCGAAAACTATTCCGATGTATTGGGCGATAAGCCCCGGATCACGGTCCTCAACAAGGTCGACAGCCTGATGGACGAGGAGATTGATGAGAAACTGGCGGCGCTGCAGGAGGCCTCCGGCGGACGGGTGTACACCATGTCTGGCGCGACCAAAGCCGGGGTTGAGACCGTGCTGCGCGCGCTCAAGGCCGAGATTTCGATGGACCGTTTGCGGACCAAACAGGCCGAAGCGTCGGACGAAGAGGAAGACCAGAATTGGCAACCCTAAGCGGCGCAAAACGTGTTGTGATCAAAATCGGCTCGGCGCTTTTGGTCGAGCGCGGGGACTTGCGCGCGGCTTGGCTCAAGGGCCTGGCCGAAGATGTCGCGATGCTCAAAGCGCGTGGTGCGGCGGTGATTTTGGTCTCGTCGGGCTCTATCGCACTGGGGCGGGGAATTTTGCACCTGCCCTCAGGCGAACTGCCACTTGAGCATTCGCAAGCGGCGGCCTCGGTCGGGCAAATCCGTTTGGCGCGGGCCTATCAAGAGGTGTTGGAGCCACTTGGCATCACCACATCGCAAATCTTATTGACGCTGGAAGACAGCGCCGATCGCCGCCGGTATCTCAATTCGCGCGCCACATTGGATGCGCTGTTGAGCCTTGGCGCGGTGCCCATCGTCAATGAAAACGACACGGTGGCCACCGATGAAATCCGCTATGGCGACAACGACCGTCTGGCGGCGCAAATCGCGGTCACCGTCGGCGCGGATCGGTTGGTGTTGCTCTCCGATATTGACGGGCTTTACACCGCAAACCCCAATATTGACGCCTCCGCCCGCCATATCGCCACGGTCGAACATATCACACCGGAGATCGAAGCCATGGCTGGTGATCCGGTGTCGGGCCTGTCCAAGGGCGGGATGAAAACCAAAATCATGGCGGCCAAAACCGCCATTGCGGGCGGCTGCACCATGGCCATCACCGAAGGCTTTAAAGACCGGCCGATTCAGGCGTTGGAAGAGGGCGCACGCGCCACATGGTTCATCGCCCACGAAGACCCGGAACGCGCCCGCAAACGCTGGATCGGCGCGATGAAGCCGAAAGGCGAGATTATCATTGATGCGGGCGCTGCGCGTGCGCTCGCGCATGGAAATTCCCTGTTGCCCGTCGGCGTCTCGGAGGTTGTTGGCCATTTTGGCCGCGGCGAACCAGTGGTGGTCCTTGGACCCAATGGCGCGCGCATTGGGTTGGGCCTGACCCGCTATACCTCGCAAGAATCCGAGGCAATCAAAGGCGCGCATTCCGAAGATATACAGGCGATCCTCGGCTATTCCGGTCGGGCCGCTTTGATCCACAGAGATGATTTGGTGCTATGACAGAGTTAGACGTAAAAACGATGATGCAGGATTTGGGCGCCCGCGCGAAAGCCGCGAGTGCCAAGCTGGCCGTGGCCACATCCGCGCAAAAGCAGGCCGCATTGAACGCCGCCGCCGATGCCATTTGGGCCCGGCGCGCGGAGATCATTGCGGCAAACGTGCAAGACATGGCTTTTGGCCGTGATAAGGGCCTCACGGATGCGATGATGGACCGGCTGATGTTGGATGAGGCGCGCATTCAGGGCATGGTTGACGGCTTGCGCGCGGTCGCTGGGCAAAAAGACCCGGTTGGCGATGTGATGGCCGAATGGGACCAGCCCACCGGCCTGCATATCAAACGGGTGCGCACGCCTTTGGGCGTCATTGGCGTGATCTATGAAAGCCGCCCGAATGTAACTGCGGATGCCGGTGCGTTGTGCCTTAAGGCGGGCAATGCGGTGATCCTGCGCGGTGGCTCGGAGAGTTTTCACAGCTCCGGCGCGATCCACGCCTGTTTGGTCGATGGGCTCAAGGCCGCTGGCTTGCCCGAAGATGCGATCCAGCGTGTGCCGACGCGGGACCGGGCGGCGGTCTCTGAGATGTTGACCATGACCGATTACATCGACGTAATCGTGCCGCGTGGTGGCAAGGGCTTGGTTGGGCTGGTGCAACGCGAAGCGCGGGTGCCGGTCTTTGCCCATCTCGAAGGCATCGTGCATATCTTCATCGACGCCTCTGCCGATCCGGTCAAAGCGATGAATGTGGTGATCAACGCCAAAACCCGGCGCACCGGGATTTGTGGTTCGGTGGAATGCCTGTTGATTGACCGTCAGGTGGCCGACAGCTTGGGCGCAGATGTGATTGCGGCACTGATCGGCAAAGGCGTTGAAGTGCGTGGAGATGCGGCCGTTCAGGCGATGAACAGCGCGGTGATCCCGGCCGCCGAAGACGATTGGGGCCACGAATACCTCGATAGCATCGTCGCCGCCAAAGTGGTGGACGGGATCGACGGCGCGATTGATCACATTCATCAGTATTCGTCGAACCACACCGATTGCATCCTGTCCGAGACACCCGAACATGTGGCGCGGTTCTTTGCCGAGATTGACAGCGCGATCTTGATGCACAACAGCTCGACCCAATTTGCCGATGGCGGTGAATTTGGCATGGGTGCCGAGATTGGCATCGCCACGGGCAAAATGCACGCGCGTGGGCCCGTGGGGGCAGAGCAATTGACCTCGTTCAAATATCTGGTGAGCTCTGAGGGGTCAGTGCGGGCGTAACCGCGCGGATATTTGACTATTTTATCACGGTAAAGACGCGCGGAAGGGGGGCCTTTCGCGCGTCTTGCATTGAGAGGCTGAGAAGACAAAAGGAAGGCGCGGGTCAGAGGGGCCCCGCGCCTTCAAGGTGCCGCCCTCAGGATCACATGGGGCGGCTGGGAGTGAGTTAGGCGTTCAGGGTGATCACCCCGTCGCCGGAAGAATGGGTGATGCGGCGTCCAAGAGCGGCGGCCTGCATCGGTGCCAAAAGGAATTGAACATCGGAGGGTTTGAGCCCCTCGGCTTTGGACAGCGCGCCAAGGCGGGCCCACAGGTCGGGCGAGGGCTCAAGACGATCGGCACGCGCCCGCACGCTCCATTGCCCGCCGGAACAGGACAGGCGGATTTCGCCGCCACGGGGCAGGGCGGTTTCCAGACACATCATCATCAAGCAGGCGAGTTTGACCTCCTCGCGCGGCATGTCCTCTGTGGCGTCCCAATGATAGGTGAGGCGGGCGGTGGAAATGCCTTTGAGGATGGTGACCATTTCGGCGCGCGAAGACATTTGACCGGGAGAGGCCATGCCAAAGGCCACGCGAAAGAATTTCACCCGAGCATTTGCATTTTCCACGCTTTCGGAGATAAGGCTGAGTTCAGGCCCTGCGCTGACGCCCGACATGTTCAAAAGTTCCACCCCATTTGAGATCGCGCCCACCGGGCTGATCATATCGTGACAAATGCGGGAACCGATCATGGCGGCAATGTCGCGGGCGAGGTCTTGGGTCATGTTTTATCCTTTAGGGACAGTCTGTGTGAGGAGCGCATCAGCGATGGAAGATCTCAATGCGATGTTGGAACCGGGTCAAATGGTGCGACATCCGTCGCAAGAGGATTGGGGCATCGGTCAAGTCCAATCGAACATCGGTGGCAAGGTGACCGTGATGTTTCAACATGCAGGTAAGATTGTGATCGACAGCCGACATGTGGTGCTTTCCCCTGTGTATGGGTGAATAAGTGCGATTTGCCCGCCTTTATTTGGCGGTTTGTTCGCGCTATGGTCGCTGAGACTTCATGTTTAATCAACCTTAGCGATAGTGATTTTTCACCTGTTTCGCTCGTCTGTTGCATTGAAACCAACAAAACCCTAAAACCCGTCCACCGATGAGAGCAGGATCACCCCCCCGTATGAGCGCCCAAGAGCCGCGATTTAAATTGAGATTTGCCCAAGATGAGGCGGATCTACGCGCGGCGCAACGCCTGCGCTATCGGGTATTTGTTGAGGAACTTGGCTCAAACGGGCCGATGGTGGACCATGTGGCCATGCTTGAGGCCGACCGGTTTGATCCTGATTATGACCACTTGATGTTGATCGACGTGACCCGCTCTGACGACCCGTTGGAGCAATGTGTGGCGGTGTACCGACTGTTATCCGGGGAAAAGGCGGCGCTTTTGGGCCGGTTTTACTCCGAAGATGAATATGATCTGACACCATTGAAAGCCACGGGAAAGCGACTTTTGGAGCTGGGGCGCTCTTGTGTGGCCAAGGAATATCGTGGCGGCACGGCTTTGTTCCACATGTGGGCTGGTTTGGCGAAATATGTGATCGAAGAAGGGTTTGATGTGTTGTTTGGCACCGCCTCTTTCTTTGATGCGGATGTCGCGCGCCATGCCGAATCTCTGTCACTTTTGCACCATCGACATCTGGCTCCGCCTGAGTTGCGCGCGCGCACGGTGGATGCCCATTTCCAGACGATGGATTTGGTGCCCGAAGATCAAATCGACCGCAAACGCGCCATGTTGGCGATCCCGCCGCTGATCAAAGCCTATCTGCGCATGGGCGGCAAAGTTGGCGAAGGGGCCTATGTCGATCAGGCCTTTGACACGGTGGATGTGTTGTTGATCCTGGATGTTGCCGAAATTTCTCCGCGCCAACGCGAGATGTACACCAAGGGTCTCAACGGGTGAGTGCGCCGCTATGGGAAAGCCGCATTCCGCCTGCGGAACCGGCCCCTGTTAAAGGCGGGGCTTTGGGCGGCACATGGCGGATGGTGCGGCGCGGCGTGCCGGTGATTGGCCTGATTGCGATCTGCATGGTCCTGATGTTGGCCACACGCGGCGTCGAGCGCCTGATCAAGGGCAAACGCCGCCCGTGGTCGTCGCAATTCCCCCGGTTCGTGTCACGCATGGCGCTGCGCCTGATGGGCATCGCATTGACAGTGCGCGGCACACCGATGCGCCACCACGGCGCTGTGGTGGCCAATCATTCGACATGGCTTGATATTTTTGTGCTCAACGCGGTGCAGCGGATTTTCTTTGTCTCAAAAGCCGAGGTCGCCCATTGGCCCGGCATCGGCACGATGGCCAAGGCCACAGGGACGGTGTTTATCAACCGCGACCGCGCAGAGGCGGCACTGCAAAAACAGGTTTTCGAAGAGCGGCTGCATATGGGGCATAAGCTGTTGTTTTTCCCCGAAGGCACATCGAGCGACAGCCTACGGGTCCTGCCATTCAAACCGACGTTGTTTGCGGCGTTTTTTACGCCCGAACTGCGTGATGAGGTTTGGATTCAGCCCGTCACCGCGCGCTATATTGCGCCCGAGGGCCAGGATGTGCGGTTTTATGGCTGGTGGGGCGATATGGAATTTGGCCCCTCGCTGGTGCAGGTGCTCAAAGCCGCGCCGCAGGGGCGGGTCGAGGTCATTTTCCACGCGCCGATTGCGGTCAAAGACGTGAAAGACCGCAAAGAGATGGCGCGTATGTGTGAAGAGGCGGTGCGTTCGGCGCTCCCGCCTGTTCCTGCGGCCTATTTGGACGTTTAGGCGCTCAGCCCAGCGTCCATCGCAGCGATGAAGGCGCCCAAGCTTTTGGCCGGGTCTTCGGTGTTCCAAATCTCGTCGCCAATGGCAAAGAAATCAGTGATTTTGGCAAACTCTTTGACGATCTCAACCGTCAATGCGCCCTCGGCCACCACCGGCACTTCGACGACTTCGGACCACCACTGGAACGTGTCTTTTTCGGCTTGGGTGCCGTCGCCAAGATCGGTGTCGCCAACCGGGCCAAAGGCGATGTAATCGGCGCCACTTTCGCCTGCATTCAAACCGTCATGACGCGAGGCGCCACAGAAGGCGCCGACAATAGCATCGTCGCCCAACAGTTTGCGCACCTTGCGCACGGAACGCGACCCGTCGGTCAAATGCACGCCGTCCAGACCGTGACGTTCGGCCAAGGCGACATGCGCCTCAATCACAATCGCCACATCGCGGGCATGGCAAACCTCGCGGCAGGCATCTGCGGCCCGGCCCAACACATCCTCGTCCTTGGACGCCAACGCCAAACGCACACAGGCCACCGCATGGGCATCCAACACCTCGGCCAAACGCGCCGGGAAACTGTCAAGATCAAAGGCGGGCGGGGTCAACAGGTAGATTTGCGGGCGCTCTTGAATGGGGTCGGACATATTGGTCTCCGAAAATGGGTTTCGCCTCCTATAGCGCAAGCTTTGCGCGGGCGGAAGTCTTGCGAGCGGGGGCAAATGCGCTTATCACGCGCCAAATCCAAGATTTAGAGGTCCTTCATGTCAGACGCGCCGAACGTCACCCAAAGCGGGCCGACCCCCGCCTTCGTCCTAGTGCGTCCACAGATGGGGGAAAACATTGGTGCGGCGGCCCGTGCGATGTGGAATTTCGGGCTCGACCGGATGCGCATCGTTGCTCCGCGTGATGGCTGGCCCAACCCGAATGCCGTCGCCATGGCCTCGGGTGCGGGGCGGCTTTTGGATGAGGCGGACCTGTTTGGTACGGTGCGCGAAGCGCTGGCCGATTGCGACTATGTCTTTGCCACCACAGCCCGGATGCGCGGCATCACCAAACCCGTCATGACGCCCGAACGTGCGATGGAACACGCCCGCGCCATCACCGCATCTGGCGGCAAGGTCGGGGTGATGTTTGGGCCAGAGCGCGCGGGATTGGAAAATGAGGACGTGGTGGAGGCCAATGCCATCATCACCGTGCCAGTGAACCCGGAGTTCCCCTCGATCAACCTCGCACAGGCGGTGTTGCTCAATGCCTATGAATGGGGCCGCCAGACCACAGAGGTCGCCCCCGAAGTGGTTGATTTGGCCAAAACCGTCTGGGCAGGTCATCTTGAGGTCGAAAAGCTCGGCGACCATTATGAGGAAATTCTTGAGACCTCGGGGTTCTTTTTCCCCGAAGACAAGGCGCATAGCATGAAGCTCAACCTGCGCAATCTGTGGTCACGGATGCCGATGACGCGCGCCGATGTACAGATGTTGCACGGGGTGATGCGGCAGATGAAGCGGTGGAAAGAGCGCGGCTGAGCACCAAAGACGGTACGACAAAAAGGCCCCCAAATTGGGGGCCTTTGGTGTTTTACGGGCTGTGAGGCAGGTTTAGCGGTTGGCCCCCAGACCCATGCCGGTTTGTGGGCCTGTTTGCATCCCAAGGTGCAGCCCGCATGTGCCGTCACACATCAAATACCGGCTCGACACCCAAGCCTTTTGACCTTGAGGGGTTTGGACCTCAGCCCAGCCGCCTTGTTGATTGAGCAATTTGAGCTGTGTGCCAGATTGCAGGGCAAAGAGTTTGTGATACTGCGTGCCCGGTCCTGCGCGCCCGTTCAGGGTCACGCCCTTGCGGACATAAATCTGATCTTGCACGTGAACCTTCAACTGCTGCTGTTGCTGCATCGGACGCGGCGCGCTTTGGGCCATTGCGGCAAAGGGCGCGACCATGGGGGCTGCGGCCAAGGCGGCGATCAAAAGGGATGTTGAAAAAATATGGCGACCGTGTTTCATCGGATCCTCCTATCATGCCCGCCGGAGTGTCTCGCCGTTTGGGCATCTGATCATGATACGATACCCCCCGGTTTTTCCGTCGTGGCATCCGGTGAAAAACCCCAATCCGATGCGATTTTCATCGCCAAGACCGCTTGCCCTTCGTGTTCCACGCTCCTAGGTTTCCTGCACGCAAAGATAAGGGAAAACCATGGCGCAAAAACGCAGCATTTTCGAAGAGGTGGCCGCAGGTGATACACCAAAAGCCGCCCCGAAAACCGGTCTGATCGAAAAACGGGGCCGGGGCGCACGCAAGGGCATCCGGGCGTGGTTGATGGTGATTTTCGCGCTGGTGATGATGATGATCGCAGTCGGCGGGCTGACCCGGCTGACCGATTCCGGTCTCTCGATCACCGAATGGAAACCCGTGACCGGGGCTGTGCCGCCAATGGGGGATGCCGCCTGGACCGCCGAGTTCGAAAAATACCAAAAAATCCCCGAATATCAGTTGCAAAACGAGGGCATGAGCCTGTCCGAATTTAAGAGCATCTATTGGTGGGAATGGGGCCACCGTCAGCTTGGCCGGGTGATCGGCATGGTTTGGTTCCTGGGCTACGCAGGCTTTGCCTTGGCGCGCAAAGTGCCAACCGGCTGGCACAAACGTTTGATTTTCATCGGCGCTTTGGGCGGGCTTCAGGGTGCGATCGGCTGGTGGATGGTCTCATCTGGGCTTGAGGGCACGCGGCTTGATGTCGCCTCTTACCGCCTCGCCACCCATCTGGGGCTGGCGTTCATCATCTTGGGTTTTATCGCGTGGTATGTCTTTTTGCTGGGGCGCACTGAGCCCGAATTGATGCAGGCCCGGCGCGCCACGGACAAAAAGCTGTTTGGCATGTCCACCGGCATGCTGCATTTCGCCTTTCTTCAGATCATTCTGGGGGCTTTGGTCGCCGGGATTGACGCCGGGCGGGGCTATACTGATTGGCCGCTGATGGGCGGGCAGGTCTTGCCGCCGGACCCGTTTGACATCACGCCGATCTGGCGCAATTTCTTTGAAAACCCGGCCTTGGTGCAATTTGTGCATCGCGTCATGGGCTATCTTTTGGTGATCTACGGCATCGTCTTGTGGTCCAGGGGCCGCAAATCCGCCAATCGCACCACGGCAGGGGCGTTTAACCTGATGGCGGCGGTGCTGTTTTTACAATTGGTCTTGGGCATCGTGACGGTTCTCAACGGCGCGCCTTTGCATCTTGGCATCGCGCATCAAATCGGTGCCGTGGCGCTGTTTGTCGCCATTTCGCGTGCCCGGTTCCTAAGCTTTTATCCCAAACCTCAATCGGTCCGGGAGGGCCTTTAATCATGTCCGCATTTGATGATCTGATGGGTTTTACCCGTGAAACCCGTGCGCTTGGCGCCATTATGGGCCGATTGAATTGGGACCAGGAAACCATGATGCCCAAAGGGGCGAGCGCGCAACGTGGTGAGGAGTTCGAAGCGTTAGAGACCGTGCTTCATATGCGCAAATCCGATCCCCGTCTGGGGGATTGGCTGTCCTCGATTGACCCAAGCACATTGGACGCGGTGTCTCAGGCGCAGGTGCACCACATCCGCCGCTCCTATGAGCGCACCGTCAAAATTCCGGCCCGTTTGGCGGCGGAATTGGCCAAGGTCACCTCCATGGCTCAAGGGGTCTGGGCCGAGGCCCGTGCCCGCGATGATTTCGCCCATTTCGCCCCGATGTTTGAACAGGTTGTGTCCCTGCGCCGCGAAGAGGCGGCGGCGTTACAACAGGGCACCGATCATGACCTGTGGGACGCGCTGCACCAAGATTACGAACCGGGCTCAACGGGGGCGCAATTGGACGCCATGTTCGGCGCGTTGCGGCCCCGGTTGGTGGCGCTGCGCGACAAAATCATGGGCGCGGATCAGCCCAAGGGCCTGACCGGCACTTTTGACGAGGCCAAACAAATGGCGCTGACCACGGCGCTGGCGGCGAATTTTGGCTATGATTTCGCACGTGGGCGCATTGATAAGGCGGTGCATCCGTTCTCATCTGGCTCCGGTCAAGACGTGCGTATCACCACCCGCACCAACCCCGAAGATCCGTTCAATTCGATCTACTCGACGATCCATGAGGTCGGCCACGCCTGCTATGAGCAAAACATCAACGCCGACTATCTTTTGACGCCTTTGGGCGAGGGTGTGTCGATGGGCGTGCACGAAAGCCAGTCGCGGATTTACGAGAACCAACTCGGCCGTTCGCGCGCCTTTACCGAGTACCTCTATGGTCAGATGCGCGACAGCTTTGGCGACATTGGCATCGACAGCGCCGAAGGGTTCTATGCCGCCGTCAATCGCGTCCTGCCGGGCTATATCCGCACCGAATCCGATGAGGTGCAATATAACCTGCATGTGCTGTTGCGCTTTGATTTGGAGCGTCAGATCATTGGTGGCGATTTGGAGATTGCCGACCTGCCCGCGGCATGGGATGCGCGGTTTGAAGCGGATTTTGGCGTCAAAGTCGACAAAATATCAAATGGCTGTCTTCAGGATGTGCATTGGCCGGTGGGCCTGTTTGGCTATTTCCCGACCTATTCTTTGGGCAATGTCTACGCGGGCTGTTTGCACCAAGCCCTGCGCGCCGATGTGCCGGATTTGGACAGCGCTCTGGTCAAAGGCGACACCGCGCCCGCGACTGCATGGTTGGCCGAACATTTGCAACAATTCGGGGGGCTGCGGGAACCGCGCGACACCATCGTGCAGGCCTGTGGCTTTGAGCCGACCGAGGCACCGCTTTTGGACTATCTTGAGGCGAAATTCGCCGGGATTTACGGCTTTTGATGGCGAACGTGTTGGACAAGCCCGCGCTGGAAGACTTTCTGGCGCGGGAGTTTGCCGAGGTCGGCGATGTGTTGAGCGTGGAGGTGGTCACAGAGGACGCCGTGACCCTGCGGCTGACCCCCGACGCGCGTCATGTCCGGCCCGGCGGAACGCTCTCCGGGCCGACGATGTTCCTCTTGGCCGACGTGGCGCTCTACTTTGCGATCCTCGCCAAAATCGGCCCGGTCGCCTTGGCCGTGACCACAAACGCCCACATTGATTTCATGCGCAAACCCGCGGCTGATCTGCCGCTTTTAGGCGAAGCACGGCTGTTGAAACTCGGCAGGACCTTGGCCGTGGGACAGGTGGCAATCCGCAACCCCGGTTCGGACGCGGTCTTGGCACAGGCCTCGCTGACCTATGCGATCCCGCCGAAGAGGGCGTGAGGTGGAGTTGGGTGCGAGGGATTGGTTTCTGGAGGGCAGAATGTCCGGTTTGAGCCCATCTTGTAAGTTTTCTGTAATGCATCCAATGTCTGGTGGAAGAATGGGAAGAACAGAGGGACATGCATGATCAAAATACTCGCTCTAGTATTAACTCTATTGGGAGCTGCTTCTGTGGTTCGAGCAGAAGATGTGAATCCACGAGTTGTTAAGATTACGGCGAAAAACGGTAGAGATCTTGTCTTCGGAAGCAACGTTATCTCGAACGTGCGACTAGGGTGTGAACCCAATTCCTTGTCTTGCTGAAATGGGCTCTTCATGATTCATCTGCGGAAAACAGGTGCATGATGGCGAGATTTGATCTGAGCGACGAAGAATGGGCTGCAATCCGGCCTCATTTACCCAAACAAGGGCGCGGTCCGCAGCGCAAGGATGACAGAACAGTCTTGAATGGCATTTTCTATGTTCTGCGCACGGGGGCGCCGTGGCGCGATCTGCCGGACCGGTATGGCCCGCGCACGACTGTTTACAACCGCTATGTCCGCTGGGGTGAGCGCGGGATTTGGCAAGGGATATTTGATGTGCTGGCGACGGAATGTGAGGACGCGCTGATCTTCATTGATAGTTCAATCGTCAAGGCACACCGGGCGGCAGCAGGCTCAAAAGGGGGGAGTTGGCGCAAGGTATTGGACGCTCACGCGGCGGTCGCGGCAGCAAGGTTCACGTCGCCGTAGACCATCGCGGCCTGCCTCTACGGTTCGCGATTACAGGCGCACAAAGGCATGATAGCAAGGTATTTGGTTCATTTGTCGGCTGGCAAAAACAGCCGACAGCTATCGTCGCAGACAAAGCCTATGGCTCAAAAGCCATCCGCCAAACCATCGCTGACGAAGGCGCATTGGCAGTGATCCCATCCAAGTCAAACGCCCGCATCCACATCCCACATGACCCCGACATCTACGCCCAGCGAAACCTTGTAGAGCGGTTCTTCTGCCGCATGAAAGACATGCGAAGGCTAACAACGAGATACGAAAAGTTGAAACGCAACTTCCTGTCGATGGTCCATATCTTTGCAATCAGATGTTGGCTGAATTGAGTCCACACCCTAGCTGATAATGCTGAATTCAATCAGATTTCTTTTCAAGTTGGCGAGCCAATGGCAACGGCATTTTCAAAACTGACTTCAGAAAACGTTGGAAACCAGATTGCCATAAGTGTCTGTGGAGAAGTTATTAGTCGTTCGACAGTTCTCTCCCCGATTTACGGCGGAGGGTTAGCACTCGCGGGGCTTGAGTGGGAACGTGCGAGGGAAATCACCGAAATTCTCTCTGGGCGCCGTTTGTGTAATTGAGCATGTGTCGGCTTCGTCCCGCACAGCAGCCAATCCCGCAACGCGAAATCCCTCAGTTATGCCCCTCAAAGCGCGCCTCGCGCCACGAACCAAGGTTCGCATTGGCTGCGGATGTAGGGCCAGAGTTTGGGGCAGCCTTTGGCGATTTTGGTGCCGACGCGGGTGTCAAGTTGGTGCAATTTGACGTTATAGGTGCGCCATGAGCCGCCGTCATCGGCCAGATTGTGCAGCACGGGTTGGACCCGGTCGATAGACTTGGCAAAGATCGCGGTTGGGGTTTGGGCGGCCTCGAATTCCTCCCAAATGGCGCGGAATTCCACGCCTTGCTCAGGCGGCAACAGGTCGAACAGGCGGTCCGCGGCTTTGATCTCTGCCTCGTCTTGCGCCTTTTGTGCCTCAACCGTCACCGCGCCATGGATTGGGGTGTCGCCCGCATCAATCTCGACAATATCGTGCAGCACCAACATTTTAATCGCCAAAGCGATGTCCACACCGTCCTGCGCCTGATCCGCAAGCGTCAGGGCGTAGAGCATGATATGCCAAGAGTGTTCGCCAGTGTTTTCCTTGCGCGAGCCATCGGCAATGGGGGTGGCGCGGTAGACTGATTTCAGCCGATCCGCCTCGCACCAAAAGGCAAAGCGCGCGGCGAGTGTGGCGTCTACGGCCTCACCATAAAATCCGGCGCGGGTAAATTCGAATAGGTCGGGCAGGATGTCTTTGGTCTTTGTGGCGCGGCCTTGGGTCAGGTTGGTCGCGACGATGTGGCGTTCGTCGTCATCCTGCTCTGGCGCACCAATGGATTGCAATGCGGGGGCGAGGAAATCAATCGCCTTGGCATAGCGCGCGGTCGGGCTTTGCATCGCCTCGAACTCTTCCCAAGTGGCGCGAAAGCGGCGGCGCAGATCCTCGGGCAAGAGGCCGTAAATGCGATCCGCGGCGGCCTCTTCAAGCGCGGCGACAGAGGCGGGGTTGTGGGTGATGTGGATCGGATGATCGCCCGCATCGACTTCGACAATGTCGTGCAACATCAGCATTTCGATGGCACGGGACATCTCAACATCCGGCCCGGCCATGGGCGCACACAGAAGCGCCAAAAGGGCGGCGTGCCACGAATGTTCGGCGGAATTTTCAAACCGCGACCGATCCATCAATTGATTGGCGCGCAGCACGGTTTTCAGCCGATCCGCCTCCATCAAAAACGCATATTGGGCATCAAGACGGGCGATTTCCGCCACCGTCAGGTCAGGCAAAGCGGGCAGGGCGGCGTCAATATTCAATGTCATCCTCGGCACTGGGCGGGGGGCGGAGGCCGCAAGCCCCTTTTTCGCCTCTTCAATGCGTTTTTCAAGGTAAACGCGCGCCCGTTTTTCCGACAGGCGCACGCGGGCAGAGGTCAAAAACGCCTCTTGTGTGGTGACAGAGGAGGCCCCGATGACGCGGGCCACATCCTGAATAAGCTCGTCCGTGCCGACAATGTCCAAGGCGTCGATTGTGTCCTTGGCCAAAGCGTCGGCCAGATCTTCCATGATGCTCATCGTAAGACCCTCTGAAGGTGGCGCGTCAGCGGCTGGTTTCGGTCAGGCGGCGGCGGACATAGGTGTCGACCGAGCCGATCATATGTTCCATATGCGGATCTTCAAAGAAATGGCCCGCGCCTTCGACCTCTTCATGGGTGATGGTGATGCCTTTTTGCTCATGCAGCTTGGCGACCAAGGACTGGGTGTCTTTCGGCGGGGCGACACGGTCGGCGGTGCCGTTGATCACCAAACCAGACGCCGGGCAGGGCGCGAGGAAGGAGAAGTCATACATATTGGCGGGCGGGGCGACCGAGATAAAGCCGGAGATTTCCGGGCGACGCATCAAAAGCTGCATGCCGATCCAGGCGCCAAAGCTAAAGCCCGCGACCCAGCAATGTTTGGCATTGGGGTTCATGGATTGCAGATAATCGAGCGCGGAGGCGGCATCGGACAACTCACCCACGCCCTGATCATATTCGCCCTGCGACCGGCCCACACCCCGAAAGTTGAACCGCAAAACGGTAAAGCCCATCTGGTGGAAGGCATAATGCAGATTATAGACCACGCGATTGTTCATCGTGCCGCCGAATTGCGGGTGGGGATGAAGAATGATGGCGATGGGGGCGTCTTTAGCGCGTTGCGGATGGTAGCGGCCTTCAAGCCGGCCTTCTGGGCCGGGAAAAATCACTTCGGGCATTGGGTCCCTGTCTCCTGTTCCGTTCCGCGGGCCAGCTTACGTTGCACACACCGAATTATGTGGCACGCAAGGAGGGCCCGAGCGGAACGAGCCCTGTCGGGCTGTCGCTTTTGCTCTCGTTTTTCCACCGCGCTGCCTTTATAGTTGACGAAATCGCTCGGACAATTTAGAAACATTCTAAATCTGCGTGGGCGACCGCGCGGGAGTGGTATGGAGGTAAGGCTCCACGCCGCATACGTCAATGTATTTGCGCCGTTTTTTGCCTCATTGCGAGTGGGAAACGCGCGGAAATGCGCCAAAATGGCCCCTGTGACCGCTCGTGTCGTTGTTGATGCGGTGTTTGGAGCGTTTCAAGAGGCGGATTACGCCGCGATGATCGGGCCAAAATGGTTTCGGATCGCATCAAGAGGGACTGTGACATGAAGCTGTCGACCAAGGGACGTTATGCAATGGTGGCACTCGCGGATTTGGCGTTGCAGCCGGACAATGCGCTGTTGTCGCTGGCGGAGATTTCCAAACGCCAGGACATTTCATTGCCTTATCTGGAACAACTGTTCGTCAAGCTGCGCCGGGCCGATTTGGTGGTTTCAGTGCGCGGTCCGGGTGGCGGTTATAAATTGGCGCGACCGGCCTCTGAAATTCGCGTCTCTGACATTATGGGCGCGGTGGATGAAACCGTGTCGGCCATGCACACCGGGGCTGGGGCTTCGGGCGGCGTGTCCGGGTCACGGGCGCAGAGCATGACCAACCGGTTGTGGGAGGGCCTGTCCGCACATGTCTATGTGTTCTTGCACCAAACCCGGCTTTCGGACGTGATCCGCAACGAATTGCGTCCCTGTCCGGCGGTGCCGACCCTGTTTGCCGTGGTCGACGAAGACTGATCCGGCTTTTGAGTATTTGAACCAAAAAGAAGACCTGACCGCGTGACCCAGAATCGCACATATCTCGATTACAACGCCACCGCTCCGCTCGGCGCGGCGGCGCGCGCGGCGATGATCGCGGCGATGGATGTGGTCGGCAATCCGTCGTCGGTTCATGCCGAGGGCCGTGCGGCCAAGGGTTTGATGGAGCGGGCGCGGGCGCAGGTGGCCGAGGCGTTCGGGGCCGATGGCGCGGATATTGTGTTCACCTCTGGGGCGACTGAGGCGGCGGCTTTGGCGATGGCCGGACGGGGGTTGCACTGTGCCGATGTGGAACACGAAGCGGTGTCATCTTGGTCCGGCGGGGCGCTTCCGGTGTCTTCAGACGGTGCGGTGATTTGTTTGAACCCCGCGACATCGGCGCTGCAATTGGCGAATTCTGAGACCGGCATGGTGCAAGAACTGCCGAGCGGACTGGCGCTGTGCGATGCGACGCAGGGGTTTGGTAAATTGCCGGTGGCGTTCAATTGGATTGGTTGCGATATGGCGCTGATCTCGGGTCATAAGATCGGCGGGCCAAAAGGGGTCGGCGCTTTGGTGCTGCGTCAGGGATTGGACGTTGTCGCGGGCATTCGCGGCGGCGGCCAAGAGATGGGACGACGTTCGGGCACGGAAAACCTGATCGGCATCGCGGGCTTTGGCGCGGCGGCAAAAGCGGCGGCCAAGGCCTTGGCGAACGGGGTTTGGGACGAGGTGGCGCAAAAGCGCGATCGGTTGGAAGACCTGTTGGCGCAAGAGATCGACACGCCGATGTTTGTTGGCAAACCACACGCGCGCCTGCCCAATACCATGTGCCTGATCACGCCCGGTTGGAAGGGCGAGACCCAGGTGATGCAAATGGATTTGGCGGGGTTTGCGGTGAGTGCCGGATCGGCCTGTTCCAGCGGCAAGGTCAAAGCCTCAAAGGTGCTGCGCGCCATGGGGTATGATGAGACTGAGGCGATGAGCGCGCTGCGCGTGTCCATC
Organism: Celeribacter baekdonensis; assembly: GCF_003047105.1. Classification (NCBI taxonomy): domain Bacteria; kingdom Pseudomonadati; phylum Pseudomonadota; class Alphaproteobacteria; order Rhodobacterales; family Roseobacteraceae; genus Celeribacter; species Celeribacter baekdonensis. The sequence goes on along the minus strand of NZ_CP028475.1, from coordinate 1,010,852 downwards.
GGCCCCGCGACGACGACACAAGAGATTGAGCGGTTTGCCACAGCATGGCTCGCCGCCTATGGCCGTTGGAAACAACGAGCGGCCTAACCGACATAAGAGGGGCCGACACGAGAGCCCCATAAGACGCACATGCCATTTTGGCACAGACGAAGGAGTGATCCGATGACGGATGACGTTCAGGTTAAAGACGCGGTTCAAGTCAAGGACGGGGTGGAGCAGGACACTGTTGATGCCGTTCAGGCGCTGGCTGGCACCTATAAATACGGCTGGGACACCGATATCGAGATGGAATATGCGCCCAAAGGCCTGTCCGAAGATATCGTGCGTTTGATCTCGTCTAAAAACGATGAGCCGGAGTGGATGTTGGACTGGCGGCTTGAGGCCTATCGCCGTTGGTTGACGATGGAAGAGCCGAATTGGGCGATGGTTGAGTATCCTGAAATCGACTTTCAGGATCAGTATTACTACGCCCGCCCGAAAAGCATGGAAGACAAGCCAAAGTCTTTGGACGACGTCGATCCGAAACTATTGGCGACCTATGAAAAGCTTGGCATTTCTCTGAAAGAACAGATGATTTTGGCGGGCGTCGAAGGCGCGGGCGAGGTGCCTGCCGATGGCGCCAATTCTGAGCGCAAAGTGGCGGTGGATGCGGTGTTTGACTCGGTGTCTGTCGGCACGACCTTCAAAAAAGAGCTTGAAAAAGCCGGGGTGATTTTCTGTTCGATCTCGGAAGCCATCAAGGACCACCCGGAGCTGGTGAAAAAATACCTCGCCTCCGTGGTGCCGGTCTCGGACAATTATTACGCCACATTGAACTCTGCGGTCTTCTCCGACGGCTCCTTCGTCTACATCCCGCCAAATACCCGTTGCCCGATGGAGCTTTCGACCTATTTCCGCATCAACGCCGAAAACACCGGCCAGTTCGAGCGCACGCTGATCATCGCCGACAAGGGCTCCTATGTGTCCTATCTCGAAGGCTGCACAGCACCACAACGCGACGTGGCGCAACTTCACGCCGCCGTGGTTGAGATCGTGATCTTGGAGGACGCGGAGGTGAAATATTCCACCGTGCAAAACTGGTTCCCGGGCGATGAGAACGGCAAGGGCGGGATCTATAACTTTGTGACCAAACGCGCCGATTGCAGGGGGGATCGGGCGAAAGTGATGTGGACACAGGTCGAAACCGGCTCGGCGGTGACGTGGAAATACCCGTCCTGCATCCTGCGCGGCGATGACAGTCAGGGTGAATTCTATTCCATCGCCATCACCAACAACATGCAACAGGCTGATACTGGCACGAAAATGATCCACCTTGGCAAAAACACCAAGAGCCGGATCGTGTCGAAAGGCATCTCTGCGGGTAAAGCGCAAAACACCTATCGTGGTCAGGTGTCGATGCACCAGAAAGCGAAGAATTCGCGCAATTACACCCAATGCGACAGCTTGTTGATCGGTTCGCAATGTGGGGCCCACACCGTGCCTTACATTGAGGTCAAAAACAACTCGTCGCGGGTTGAACATGAGGCCACCACCTCGAAAGTCGATGACGATCAACTGTTCTACTGCCGTCAACGTGGCATGGACGAAGAGGAGGCCGTGGCCTTGGTCGTCAACGGGTTCTGCAAAGACGTGTTGCAAGCTCTGCCGATGGAATTCGCCATGGAAGCGCAACAATTGGTGGCGATTTCTCTGGAAGGATCTGTGGGCTGATGAGCACGCGCGGGCTTCTGATTCAAACGCTGATTGCCACGGTCCTTTGGGGTCTTGGCATGGTGTTGGTGTTCGATTGGCCGCGCGCCGAAATTCTCACGCCGATGGTGTTTTTTGCCGCCGTCTATTGGGGCATCGGACGGGTCATTGGCCTGATCCTTGCGAAACGGTCCCAGAAATGACGCCGCCCCGCCTGCCTCAACGGATCCCCGAACTCTCGAATTGGACGCGATATGCATCTTGAACTTCTTCCCCTCTTTGCCAAGCAAAGCCTCGGCGTCGCCGTCGGTGTTTTTATTGGGGCGATCATCGGCCTGTCTGTGCGCGCCAAACGTTCGGGCAAAAAGGGGCTTTATAAAGACAGCGTTTATGCCACGGCCTTTCTCGCCTCGATGCTGGCCTTTGCGGCGATGACACTGATCCGTTTGATCACGTTTAAGGGCTGAGATGAGCACCACGCCGACATATACATTTGACCCAAAAGGGCCAGAGCTGACCTTCCCCTTGGAGGTCATGAGTTTTGTCTGTGGGCAATATGACCAGGCGGGCGTGATCCTTGAATACGGGTCCGGCGGCTCCACCGCTTATGGGGCGGCACAAACGGGCAAGGTGATCTATTCAGTCGAGGGGTCAAAGGAGTGGCACGACGCGATGCAGGCGCATTTTGCGGCGCATCCGCCCAAGGCTGAGCTGAATTTGATCTATGCCGACATCGGTCCCACCGGCGATTGGAGCTGGCCGAAAAACAACGCCAAATGGCACCGCTACCCGGATTATTGCTTTGGCGTGTGGCAGCGCGACGATTTGATTGCGCCGGATTTGGTGCTGATCGACGGTCGGTTCCGGGCCGGGTGTTTCTTGGCCACGTTGTGCGCGATCCAAAAACCGACCACCGTGCTTTTGGACGATTATGTCGGGCGCGAAGAGAAATACAGCGCCATTCTGGAGTTTGCCTCGATCACAGCCCTGCATGGCCGCATGGCGCAGTTTGATCTTGAGCCGATCAACACGTTGCCCGCCGATCAGCTTTATACCCTGCTGAAAACCTTTCAGGTGAAACTGTGATGTGCGCCTTTGATCTTCATAGGTTTGATCATCACGCCGGGCGTTTTTCGCTCAAACCGCCCGATTTTTGCCATTTTCAGATGGTAAACGAAATGCTTACTCAGTGTTTCGAAGGGTTTGGTTATGACGTATCAGCATCAGGAATTTCTCAATCGTTTGGGGCGCGTCGCACGTGCGCCACAAAACGGGGTGAGTATGATCGGGCCTGCGCAATCGCAAAATGTTGGCCGCAATCACCGCCTGGCGCAGATGCTTCAGCGCCACAAAAGTCAGGGCGTTCATGGTCGTCCGATGAGCGAGCCACAGCTGATGGCGACGCAAGTGATGTCCTATGTGATCGCCTTTGGCATGGGCGGAATGGCGGCGGTGATCGCGCGGGCTTTGCGTTATCAAATCTCCGGCCAAATCTCCGGCACAGTGATCCCCAATGCGGATTTCGATCTGGCGCTCGACGTGATTTTCGCCATCGTGATCGCCTTTGTTCTGCGCGAGGCGGTGTCTTTGTCGGCGGTCAAACGGATGGGCGCACAGTTTGCCGGCATTCTTTTGGCGATGGTGACAATGCACAATGTCGTCCATCACATGCCGGACACGTTTGGGCGGCTGTTCTCACCCCAATGGGTCGAGCATGTGATGCAAACGACCGAACCCGGCACGCTCAATTTCCGTGGACAAAGCTACAAAATCTAGTCGGGGAACCCCGTCGCAGAGCCCCCCGTCAAGGTGACCCGGCGTCAGTCTCAAAAGGCGCAAGATCACCGCAGGATTGCCATGATCTGATCCAATTCCCGAACCAAACTGACACATATAAAAAGCAGTCAGACAAAAAAGGGCAGGGATCAGATGCAGCATGCACAGCACGCGCAATTCGCCACGCGGATCAATCGGATCGAACGGGGCGGACCCAACACGTTTTCGACGGTCTACACCGGTCTCCAGGACGCGGACACGCCACGGGGCAAGAAAGTGTCCGGCGTCACCCATCTGAGACCGCAAGACCCAGATCGTCCCTCGGCGCGCGTTTTGATGCGTGCGGGGCTCAAATCCGGCGTGATGCAGACCACGGCGCTCGGGCTGTTGTTGCTGCTCTATCTGCGCTACGTCGGCCTGTAAAATCCGCCTCTCAATTCCACCCCAAAGCCTGCTCTGGTGCAGTGCGATCGGGGGGTAAACCACAACAACGCACATATAAAACACTGGTGTCTGCCGCGGTTCTGCCGCGCGCGGGCCATTCCTCGTGAAAGGACAATAAAATGTTGGAAATCAAAAACCTCCACGTCAAACTTGAAGAAGAAGACAAGCAGATTCTCAAAGGCGTCAACCTGACCGTCGGCGAAGGCGAAGTGCACGCGATCATGGGCCCGAACGGATCGGGCAAATCGACCACCTCTTATGTGCTTGCGGGCCGCGATGGCTATGAGGTCACCGACGGTGAGGCGCTTTTGAACGGGCAAAACCTGTTGGATATGGAGCCGGAGGAACGCGCGGCGGCGGGTCTGTTTTTGGCCTTCCAATACCCGGTCGAAATTCCGGGCGTGGGCAATATGACCTTCCTGCGCACCGCCGTAAACGCCCAACGCAAAGCCCGCGGCGAAGACGAATTGTCCGCCACCGAGTTTCTCAAAGTCGTGCGCGAAAAGGCCAAGTCGTTGAAAATCGACGCCGATATGTTGAAACGTCCGGTCAATGTCGGCTTTTCGGGCGGTGAGAAAAAGCGCAATGAAATCCTTCAGATGGCGATGCTTGAACCGAAACTTTGCATCTTGGACGAAACCGATTCCGGTCTCGACGTGGATGCGATGAAATTGGTCTCCGAGGGCGTCAACGCGTTGCGCGACGGCAAACGCTCCTTTGTCGTGATCACGCACTATCAACGCCTTTTGGACCACATCAAACCCGATGTCGTTCACATCATGTCCGCAGGCCGCATCATCAAATCCGGCGGGCCGGAATTGGCGCTTGAGGTCGAACACAATGGCTATGCCGATTTGTTGGCGGAGCAGGAGCAAGCCTGATGACACGCTTTGAGATGAAACAACGCAAACTCGACGCCACGGCCGAGCGGGTTTTGGGCATGGTGATGCCGCAGGGCGCGGCATGGGCCAATGACCTGCGTCAGGACGCTTTGAACCGCTTGCTCTCCATCGGCTTGCCGCAGGGGCGCGATGAATATTGGCGCTGGACCAAACCCGACAGTCTGACGGCGGAAACTCCGACCCAAGCGGCGGTGTTCCACTCCGATGACACGCCGATTTTCTCCGCGCTTGATCGGTTGAAACTGGTCTTTGTCGATGGTGTGTTTGACGCAGCCGCCTCCGATGCGCTTGAAGGCGAGAACCTTGAGGTCATGCGATTGACCGATGCGCTCGGCAGCGACATTCATTGGGTCAAAGATGCCTATGGCGCTCTTGAAAAACGCGCCCAAGATCCGGTTGATCGGCCGCTGGCCACGCTCAACACCGCCTTTGCCACCGATGGCGTGGTGATCCGCGCCACAGGGCCGGTGAGCCGTCCGGTGTCGCTGATCTATCTGCACAAAGATGAGAGCTCGGACGCGATCCTGCACCATGTGATCAAACTCGATGCGGGTGCGGAGCTGACGCTGTTGGAAAACGGTCCGGCGGCGGCACGGTTCAACAAAGTGATGGAAATCGAGGTCGCCGATGGCGCGCGCTTCCATCATGTCCGCGCTCAAGGTCGTGACCATGAACGCCGGGCTGTGACCCATTTGTTTGCCTCTGTCGGCTCCGATGCGGCGTTTAAATCCTTTACCATGACCGCCAATGGCGTGTTGACCCGCAACGAGGTCTTCATCGACATCTCCGGCGACGACTCTGTGGCCCATGTCGCGGGTGCCGCGATGGGGGATGGCGATTTCTTGCATGATGACACCGTGTTCATCACCCACGCGGGCCTGCGTTGTGAATCGCGTCAGGTGTTTAAAAAGGTGCTGCGCAACGGTGCCAAAGGCGTGTTCCAAGGCAAGATTTTGGTCAAACAAGCGGCGCAAAAAACGGATGGTTATCAAATCTCTCAGGGGCTTTTGCTTGATGAGGACAGCCAGTTTTTGGCTAAGCCTGAGCTTGAGATTTACGCCGATGATGTGGCTTGTTCGCATGGCTCGACCGTGGGCGCGATCAATGAGGATGCGCTGTTTTACCTGCAATCGCGCGGCGTTCCTCATGCCGAGGCCACCGATCTTTTGACGCTGGCATTTTTGGCCGAAGCGATCGACGAGATCGAGGATGAAGCGATCAGCGCCGATATTCTTGAGCGTCTTGAGGGCTGGCTTGCCCGGCGTCGGGGCTAACCCATGGGTGTCGTCACCGATATGGCTCGTAGCTATCGCGCCCCTCGGGCTGTGCTGCGTCATAGGTTGGGCCAAGGCGAAAATGAAGGCGGGGCTTTGGTCACGCTCATGATCGCCTGTGGTCTGGTCTTTGTCGCCCAATGGCCGCGCCTGTCGCGCGTGGCCTTTGAGACCGGCCAAGAGGTGCAAATGCTGTTGGGGGCCACGCTGTTGGGGTGGCTCTTTATCATGCCATTGGTGTTTTACGTCATTGCCGGCCTGATCCGCTTTGTCCTCTCGCTTTTGGGCGGCACCGCCACGGGCTATGAGACCCGCATGGCGGTGTTTTGGGGGCTGCTCTGTGCCGCGCCGCTATGGCTTCTGTGGGGGCTGACGGCGGGGTTTGTTGGGCCGGGGGCGGCGACCAGTTTGGTCGGTGTGATTGCGTTGGCGGCGCTGATGTATTTCTGGGGCATGGGCCTGTCTGAGGTCGCCTTTTCGAAAGAGACAAAAGATGTATGATGTAGAGGCGATCCGTCGCGACTTTCCGATCCTGTCCCGAACGGTCAATGGCGCGCCTTTGACCTATCTCGACAATGGCGCTTCGGCGCAAAAGCCACAGGTGGTGATTGATGCGATCACGCGCGCCTACGCGGAGGAATATTCCAACGTTCACAGGGGGTTGCACTTTCTTTCTAATCTGTCGACGGAGCGCTATGAAAGCGTGCGTGGGATTGTTCAGACCTTTCTGAATGCGGGGTCGGAGGATGAGATTGTCTTTACCTCTGGCACCACCGAGGGGATCAATCTGGTCTCATACGCTTGGGGCGCTGAGATGCTCAAACCCGGCGATGAAATCATCCTTTCGGTGCTCGAACATCACGCCAATATCGTGCCGTGGCATTTCCTGCGCGACCGCATGGGCGTGGTGATCAAATGGGTCGATTGCGCCATGGACGGCAGTCTTGATCCGCAGGCCGTGATCGACGCCATTGGTCCCAAAACCAAACTGATCGCCATCACCCAAATGTCCAATGTCACCGGCACCCGCGTCGATGTCAAAACCATCTGTCACGCCGCCCGCGCACGCGGTGTGGCGACACTTGTGGACGGTTCTCAGGGGGCGGTGCATGGCCCTGTCGATGTGCAAGACATCGGTTGCGATTTTTATCCGATCACCGGCCATAAACTTTACGGTCCGTCTGGGTCGGGTGCGATCTATATCCGCGCCGAGCGACAGGCCGAAATGCGCCCCTTTATGGGCGGCGGTGATATGATCGACACGGTGACCAAGGACACAATCACCTACGCCAAACCGCCGCTGAAATTCGAGGCGGGCACACCCGGCATCGTGCAAACCATCGGCATGGGCGTGGCGTTGGATTACCTGATGGCCATCGGCATGGACAAGATCGCTGCGCATGAGGCCAAACTGGGGGCCTATGCCGCCGAGCGGTTGCAGAATCTCAATTGGCTGACGGTGCAGGGCACAGCTCCGGGGAAAGGCGCGATCTTTTCCTTCACAATGGAAGGCGCACATGCCCATGATTTGTCCACCGTCTTGGACAAAAAAGGTGTTGCCGTGCGCGCCGGGTCGCATTGCGCCATGCCGCTGATGGAACATCTTGGCCAAACCGCCACCTGCCGCGCGTCTTTTGCCATGTATAACAGTTTTGAAGAGGTGGACCGCTTGGTCGAGGCACTGGAATTGTGCCACGAGTTTTTCGCCTGAACTCAATTGCACAAGGCGGCGCGAAAACAGATTGCGCCGCCTTTTTTCATCGCCTATACGATCCCCCACAGGCACCCGTAGCTCAGCTGGATAGAGCGCTACCCTCCGAAGGCTGATGTCAAGGGATTTGTAAGTTAAAGAGGACTAAAATACATACGTGATAACAAACTCTTGCCGATGAGATCGTTTTTCGATTTAAGGTCTGGAGAATTCGCGTAAGCAGTTAGGCCCTGACGGTTCTACTGCGCACCCATAGCTCAGCTGGATAGAGCGTCGCCCTCCGAAGGCGAAGGCCTCAGGTTCGAATCCTGATGGGTGCGCCATTAACTTAACAAAATCAATAAGTTATGTGCCGCTCTTGAGGTGCCATTTCAGGTGGTATTCTAGAGGTAAAGTTGGGCCTGTGGCCTCATGACGGGTTGAGTGTCGGGAGAGTGGCTTCCGGTGGCGCACAGCGACGAGGATCGCAACGACTTCCTTCGCAAGCGCGGTTTCTCGAAGGCCGAGACCGGCAAGATCATCGAGACCGTGATGCGCGAAGAGGGGCGCCCATCCTCGAAGCGGTTCGTGAGGCGGCTGGCGAGCGCGAGGCGGCGCGCATCGAGCACCTGAAGAAGGCCGACATGGCGCAGGAAGCCGAGCGCCTGCTGACGGGCAGCGGCTGGATGCCAGAGCCGCTTCGTGGAGCGGATGGGGGCGGTGATGCCCTGGAGGCCGACGACGAGCAGGTTGACGAAATCGAGCAAACCAGGCCGGAGGCCACGATTCTCACCGCCGCTGAATGACTACTCTACCCCAAACGTGTACTGCGTTCGGGGTATTTTGCTGGGTGCAAAGGGCGGAAAACGGCCTGTGAGGTCGCGGCACCGCGCCAGCGGCAATCGGCGATAACGGCCATTTACGCCTCGCTCAGAACGCGACACACTGCGCAGGCAGCTGCCTGTCGCGCAGGCAAACAAGACGACTGCTAGGCGCATTTGCGGACGCCTCCCCTGGTCGATCGAGCAGGGGGCGGATCCGAGCGTTGAACATGGCCATAGCTTTCCGGGCGCCGCCCAAAGGCTGCATTCATCATACGGATCGCGGGCCGCAATATTGTTCACACGACTATCAGACGCTTCTGCGCCAGCATGGCTTCAAGGTGTCGATGAGTGGCAAGGGCAATTGCTACGACAATGCTGCCGTCGAAACGTTCTTCAAAACCATCAAAGCCGAACTGATCTGGCGCAAGTCATGGGAAACGCGGCGGCAAGCTGAAGTGGCGATCTTTGAATACATCAACGGGTTTTACAATCCGCGACGACGCCACTCAGCACTGGGTTGGAAAAGCCCCGTCGCATTCGAACGGAAAGTGGCTTAAACGAGCACATGGGGCGGCACGAAAGCGTGACAGGTCCAATCCAGCTTAAGCGCTGATCCGAATTTCCGCGACCACCTCTCCATTCTCCTATCGGCCGAGTGTGCAGGGTGTGGGGCTTGTAATGAAATAGTGGGGGGCGATGGTGGAGATGAGGCTGGCGCAGACGAGCAGGCGAGACCAGCCGAACGCGCACCTGTGCGGGGTCGTTCGCAGCGCCGTGAGGTGCGCGCCATGAGCGTGATGGCGATGGCGGCCGGGCGTGGGCAGCCAGAGCCCGAGACACTTGAGCGGGAAGCGGCGGTGCCGAAGGAATGGGAGGCGGCGCTCGACCGACAGGAGAATTTTATCGAGGAGTTGTGCGCTGGTGAGGGTACAAATGGTCCACCCAAACTAATCGGCTCGTCGGTATTTTGTTGTGTTCCGGCAGAGTTTGACCTGTTGTCGAACTATTCGCTTGAGATATGAGAGCCAGTTTCAATTGCTGCAATTTCAAGAAAGTCGACGCATACGCGCTTCGATATCTGACAGCCATTTTTCACGCCGTTCCGGTTTTACAAATTTCACGTAATTAAAGCTGATCCATTTGCGGTTCTTGATCCCGACTTTCCAGAAGGTGCCGAGCAGGAGCGCTTTCTTGATCGCGTTGCCAAACACCAGACGATAAATGATACCCGGCGTGTTCATGGTGGTGATCATCGTCACGCCCTTGAGCTGGGTCATCCGGTTGATCATGCCCTTGTTGCTCGGCGTATAGTCGTAGAAGAAGCCGGGGAAGACGACCTTGTCGATGAAGCCTTTGGTCAGCGCCGGCATCAGTTCCCACCAGATCGGGAAGATGAAAATGATATGATCGGCCTGTTCGGCGCGGCGAATGTAATCGGCGGCCTGCGGATCGATCAACCCGGCTGCGGCATCGCGATCCTTTGATCCCAGGACAAAGGCCTTGAGATCCTTGGCCCGCATCACCGGGTCGAACCCGTCATCGTCGAGATGGATGAGATCGGCCTCGTGTCCGCCGGTCGCCAGACCGGAGAGGACGGACGTCAATATGGCATTACAGAAACTGCCCTTATACGGGTGATTGAAAACAACGAGTACACGCATGATCGCCTCCGATATTGGTAATTTGCGTGCAATATGAGCGCGCCCGGATATCCGCGCGTTATCGATTGTTAAGATTCCTCGACTTTTTTGCGAATTCTGCTCAGAGAGACAGGGGTCACGCCAAGGAACGAGGCAATATAATGCTGTGGCACGATCTCGAACAGCGCGGGATTTTGCGCCAGCAGATGGCGGTAGCGTTTCTCCGGGCTCTCCATGATCCGGTTGAGAAACAGGGTCTGGTAATCCGAAAGCCGCGTCAGCAGCGCCTCGAACAAAAAGTCCCGCAGGCTTCCGGACGCGTTCATATGCTCTTCAAAACGGACCTTGTCGATCACCCGCACGGAGCTCGGTACGATCGCCTCGATGCCGAAACGGCTCGGTTCGCCTTTCAGGAAGCTTTCCAGAGAGGCGACGATCTCTCCGGGCTGGAAGAATTGCACGGTGATGTCATTGCCGTCGTCATTATAGCAGAGCCGCAGGCATCCGCTTTCGATGTAATAGGCATGGCGGCTGACATCGCCCTGCAAAAGCAGCGTCTGGCGCCGTTGCAAGTCCCGATGATCGGGAAAGTCGTTCAGAACGCGTGTGATGTAGGTCGGCGCTTTCACGGTTGGTCTCATCAGAACGAGAAAAACTCATATTGTTCTAGAGAAGAGAACCTTTTTCTCAAGCGAATTGGCAATGTCAAATTGCGGCTCACGATGGGATGTGGACGAAAAATGTTCAACTCCTGAAGAATGGCTGCAACCGAATGGGCAGGATCGAGAGACTGCTCTTTGATACCTGACCGGAAATCATCCGTTCGGCAGCGGTGCTCTACGTTCGCATTCCATTTTCGCTTCGAAACGTCAAAGATTTATTCCTCCGAGGTGGAATGTATGTAAGCCACGAAATGGTTCGGAGGCTTGAAGAAGAACTACACAAACTGGTTGAAAAAACTTTGCTTGAGCGATTGGAGCCCCGGAGTAGAGCGGTTCCGTTCCGAGGCTCATGCAGTTATTTAAGCGCAGCATATTCTTCGGGCCGCAGCATCGCCATGCGCACCGCGGGTGTGATCCCGCTGAGCCCTGCGACCTTGTCTCGGATCTCCGCACCAACACTGCGGATTTTGTCCTCAGTGCGGTCTTCGCGGCCCAAATATTTGATCTCGATGTTGATCTGCGGCTGATCCGGCAGACCGATATGTTCGATCAGCGCCAGATGCGCCGCCGCTAGCGGCACATCGAGACGCCCGCAAACCAGCGCCCGCAGGTCCGACATCGCGCCTTTGAGGGCGGTTTTCACGCTCTCGGGCTGGTTTTGATCTACGTAGAGCTTCATCAACGGCATCGGCTTAGTCCTTTTTCTCGACCATCACGAAGTCGAACGGGCAGCGCCATTCGGTTTCGTCTTTGATATGCTCGAAGGGCGCGACGAGGGTCTCTTTGACGCCGAAGACGGTGTCGTCATTGATGTATTCGTCATCTCCGACGAAGGTGTGTGTGACGATGGTCTGGAAGTTTGGGGCGGTGACCATGAAGTGCATATGGGCGGGGCGATAGGGGTGACGCCCGATCTGGCCCAGCATCTTTCCAACGGGGCCGTCATCTGGGATGGGGTAGCTCACCGGTTTGATGCCGACGAATTTATAGACGCCATCCGCGCCGGTGATGAAGCGGCCACGGTTGTTCCATTTGGGCTGGATGTCGGGCTGCTGCACGTCGTAGAAGCCTTCGGCATTGTCGGACCAGGCATCGACGCAGGCGCCTTTGATCGGCTCGCCGTGCAGATCGACGACGCGGCCCTCGTAGAGGCAGAGCTCACCTTTGCCATCAAGCGAGATGCATTCGCCCATCTCACGGATCGGCGCGTCGGCGACGTGGAAGGGGCCGAAGACAGTGTTCTCGGTGGCCCCGGCCGGGCGGCGGTTGTTGATCGCATCGACGAGCATGGAAAAGCCCAGAACGTCGGACAAGAGGATGTATTCCTGACGCTCTTCGGAACAGATCTGGCCGGTTTTGGTCAGAAATTCGATGCCGATATCCCATTCTTCCTGGGTCAGCTCGGTTTCCTTGGCAAACTCGTGCAGGTGCTTGACGAGGCAGGCCATGATCTCTTTGAGGCGGGGTTCCACCTCACCGCGCATCCGCGCGTTCACGGCCTCAACAGAGCCTTCCTCAGTAAAATATTTAGTCATGTGACGTCCTTTCCAATCTTATGCCAAGCTTATGATTGTGCGTGTTTGCGGGGCCGCGGCGCCTTGTGGCGCAGCGGCAGCAGCTCGATGCCGGTTCGGTCGGTGAACAATCCCCAGAGGCCGCGACGGGCGAAGAGCATGATGGAAATGCCGATCAGGCCGAGGACGATGAGATAGAGCGTGCCGTAATCGGAAAGCAGGCGTTGCAGGGCGTAGAACACGATGACGCCAATGATCGGACCCGGCAGGGTGCCGATGCCGCCGATGACGGTGATGAAGATCACGAAAGCGGTCCAATCGACGACGGAGAAGGCGGCTTCGGGGTGACGCGGGTGATCTGGATGAACAGGAGCGCGCCACAGACCCCGGTGCCGAAAGCGGTCAGAAGGAACACAAGCGCCTTGAGCTTTACCGGATCAACCCCGACCGAGCGCGCGGCCTCCGTGTTGTCGCGGATCGCCTGCAGGCCGAGCCCCATGCGCGAGCGCAGGAACAGGTAGCCCGCGACCAGCGTCACCAGCGCCAGCCACATCGCCAGCCAATAGGTCACCGCATCCGCCGCCGCCGAGGATGAGCCGCCGATGAGGTTCTTGGTGAACTCGACGCCGATCATTTCCTTGGTGGTGCCTTTCGGAAGCGAGGTGCCGGTGCCGCCGCCAAGCGCCTGCCATTGCGCCATGATCAACCGCGTGATCTCGGCCACGACCCATGTGCCGATGGCGAAATAGGCACCGTTGAGGCGGAAGGAGAAAAACGCCATCGGGATCGCCAGCAACAGGGCCGCGACACCGCCGATGAGGATGCCGAACACCGGGTCGATGCCCCAGAGGATGACGGCGGCGAACATGGCATAGGCGCCGATGCCGACGAAGGCCTGCTGGCCCACCGACACAAGGCCTGCAAAGCCCGCGAGCATGTTCCAGTTGAGCGCCAACACCAGCATGGTCATCACCATGAAGAGGTCCTGCACCAGCGCGCGCGAGCCGACGATGGGGACAAAGATTAACGCGATGACGATCAGGCCAAAGGCGAGACGGGCGAGGATAGAAGAGTTCTGAGTGGTCATGGATCGGCCCTCAATCATAAGCCCGCGGGAAAAGCCCGCGCGGACGGATCAACAGGATGACGACAAAGGCGACATGCCCTGCCAGGATTTGCCATTCGGGATTGATCGCGGCGCCAAGCGCCTGGGCCACACCGATGACGATGCCGCCGGCGAGGGTGCCCCAGAGCGAGCCGAGCCCGCCGATGATCACGGCCTCAAACGCATAGAGCAGGCGCGCCGGCCCGATCGACGGGTCGAAATTGGCGCGGATGCCCAGATAGAGCGCGGCGATGGTGGCGACGACCAGAGCGATGCCGGTGGCGATGGCAAAGACGTTCTGCGGGCGGATGCCCATGAGACCGGCGGTCACCGCATCGTCGGAGGTGGCGCGGAAGGCGCGGCCCAGTTTGGTGCGGTAGAACAACTGGTTGAGGCCAAAGATCACGGCGACGGCGGAGGCCAGCGTCATAAGAGGCATGACGCCCACCGTGGTGAAGCCGAGATCCAGAGAAGCCGCTTCGATCGGACCGGCGGAGAGCTTTTGGCTGTCGGCGGAGAAGCCTTCGAGCAGACCGTTCTGGATCACGACCGACAGGCCGAAGGTCACCAGAAGCGGCGGCAGGATGTCGTCGCCCAGCACCTTGTTGAGAACCAAGGTCTGCAGCGCCCAGCCGAGCGCGAACATGATGGGAGCGGCGATCAGCACCGCGAGGAACGGGTGGATGCCCAGAACCGTGGTGGCCACGAGGATGAGAAAGGCACCCAGAACGATGAGATCGCCATGGGCCAGGTTGACCAGTCGCATGATCCCGAAAACGAGGCTCAGACCGGCGGCGAAAAGGGCGTAGAGACCGCCCAGCAGGATGCCCTGCACGAGGGTGTCGATCCAGATCATGCGGATACTCCGAAATAGGCGTCGTGGATGGCAGAGCGGTCAAGCGCGTCGGGACGGCCTTGCAGCGTCACGCGGCCTTCCATCATGCAATAGACACGGTCGGCGACCTTGAGGGCGCGCGAGATGTCCTGTTCCACGACGATGATCGAGGTGCCGCTTTCGCGAATTTGCGGGAAGGCGGCGTAGATGTCGTTGATGATGACGGGGGCGAGGCCGAGGCTGATCTCGTCGCACAAAAGCAGCTCCGGGTTGGACATCAGCGCGCGGCCGATGGCGACCATCTGTTGCTGGCCGCCCGACAAAGCTGTGCCGGGATTGTCCTTGCGCTCGCGCAGGATCGGGAACATCTCGTAGATCCGCTCCAGCGTCCAATAGCCATTGCCCGTGCGTTTGTGCGCGCCGATCATCAGGTTCTCTTCGACGGTCAGGGACGGAAACAGCTTGCGCCCCTCCGGCACCATCGAAATGCCCTTGTCGATCACCGCCCAGGACGGCAGAGCGCCGATGGCAGCACCGTCGAAACGGATCGCCTCCGGGTCGGAGGACAACAGTCCGGTGATCGCCCGCATCAAGGTGGTTTTGCCCGCGCCATTGGCGCCGATGATGGCGATGGTCTCGCCCTTGTCGATCTTGATATCGACACCGAACAGCGCCTGAAAATCGCTGTAGAAGGCGGTCAGGCCTTGGGTTTCCAGAAGTGTGCTCATATCTCGATCCCCAAATAAATCTCTTTGACTTGAGGTGCTTCCATCACCACGGAGGGCTCCCCGATCATCAGGTTCTTGCCGAAATCCAGCACCATGAGGCGTTCGACCACGGAGTTGAGCGCGTGCAGCACATGCTCGATCCAGATGATCGCGGTGCCTTCGGCGTGGATGCCCTTGATGGTGTCGACCAGCGCGTGACATTCGCCTTCGGTCAGACCGCCCGCGATCTCGTCCAACAGGATGACTTTGGGCGAGGTGGCCATGGCGCGGGCCAACTCGAGGCGTTTACGCTGCAACAGGGACAGCCCGCCGGACACCAGATCAGCCTCGGCTGCAAGACCGGTGCGCGACAGGATATCCATCGCGAAATCCCCGGCTTCCGAGCCGTGATGTCCGCCGCCGAAATTGGCCGCGACCAGAAGGTTCTCGAAGACCGACAGATGGGTGAACGGCTGCGGGATCTGGAACGACCGGCCAATGCCCGCCGCCACCCGCGCCATTGGGGGCTGGCGCGTCACGTCGCGCCCGTCCAGAGTAATGGTGCCCTGATCCACGGCAATATTGCCGGTGATCAGGTTGAACAAGGTCGACTTGCCCGCACCGTTCGGCCCGATGATACCAAGCGCCTCGCCCGCGGCGAGGTCAAAGCTGACATCATCCGTGACCTTCAAGGCGCCGAAGCTTTTCGACACGTTTTGAAGTGACAGAATGCTCATGTTTTCCCTCTCTCCCCGAGGCGGACGCACGAGGTTGTGCGCCCACCCGGGAGGAACTGTTAGGCCAGCGCTTCGATTTCGCCGCCGAGCGGGATATCGGGTGCATTGCCGTTCTCGACGATGATCAGATCGAAAGAGCCGTCATCCTGACGTCGCCACTGACCGCCGACGAGCGGGGTTTTGGCCACGTTTTTCTGGGCAAACGGCGGCAGGTTGTCCTTGCCCCAGGCGATGTTGCCCACAACGGTGTCGAGATTGGTCGCGGCAATCGCCTCGGCCAGATCGTCGCCATCGGTCGGATCGCCCGCGCGTTTGATCGCATCGGCGGCCACCTCGAAAAGCGCATGGGTAAAGCCCACCGGCTGGGTCCACTGACGGCCTGCGGCGGCCTCGAAGCCTGCGGCGAGATCGCTGTTGCTTTCGCCGGTGAGCGAGGAGGCGTAGGGGAACTCGGGCGTCCAATAGACTTCGCAGGACAGGTTATGCGCCAGATCGCCAAGCTGCTGCACGCTCTCGGGGAACAAAAGCGCCTTCGCCACAGAGGCGACTTTCGGGGTAAAGCCCTGTTGCCGCGCCTGGGTCCAGAAGGTGGTGAAATCTGGCGGGATCGGAATGCCGGTGAAAATCTCGGCACCGCCGTTTTTAAACGCGTTGATCTGTGCGGAGAAATCGTCGGTCAGGTTCTGATACCGGCCCGGATCAATCAGGTTATACCCGGCAGCCGCAGCCGCAGGCGGCATCCCTACATCGGCGGACCAGGCATTGCCATCGCCGTCATTCGGCCAAAGCGCGCCGACGACCTTGTTGGTGTCGAGACGGTCCCACATGTTGATGAAGGTCGAGACATTGTCCTCCAGTCCCCAGAAGAAATGGTAAACGTAATCGAATTCCTGCCAGCTGCCCGGATCGTTCGGGTTGCCTTGCTGACCGATGAACCACGGCTGCCACGGTGCGACCGACGAGATCACTGGGATCTCTTCGCTTTCGGCGATGGTGCAGACGGGGTTCGTGGTCTCGGGCGTCGAGGCCACGCAGATCAGATTTACCTCATCACGCACGATCAGCTCGCGGGCCACTTCGGCGGCGCGGTTCGGGTTCGATTGGCTGTCCTTGACCACCACTTCCACGTCGAGACCTTGCGCCGTCGCGGTCTCAAGGAAGCGTTTGATCATGTAATCGTCAGCTTCTGAGAACGCCGAAAGCGGGCCGGATTGCGGGCTGACATAGCCGATTTTGACCTTGGTGCCTTTGGCCAGCGCCGGCATGGCAAGGGTGCTGGTCGCGGCGGCGGCCAGCCCGGTTTTGAGTACTGTGCGTCGTGTAAGCATCATATTTCCTCCCTAAGATGCATTTTTATGTTTCAGCTTTGCGGGCGAGCCCCCTCCCAAGCGCGTTGCAGCAAAGCCCGGATCGCGTCCTTCTCCACAGGGCGCGGGTTCCAGTATGGATTCTTGACCGCGATCTCTGCGGCACGGTCCATATCTGCCTCTGTTGTGCCGAGGTCTTTCAAAGCCATGGGAGCGCCAAGCGATTTGGCGAAATCCCAGAGCCCGCCCCCGATGTCGCCACCGAAGAGATCAGCGAGGGGCTTCATCGCCTCACCAGCCGCCTCAGCGTTATAGGCGGCGGTGTGGGGCAGCATGATGGTGTGGGTGTCCGCATGGGGCAGATCAAAAGAGCCGCCCAGCGTGTGACAAAGTTTGTGGTGCAGCGCCATGCCGACGGAGCCCAGAACCGTGCCGCAGAGCCAAGCGCCGTAGAGCGCCTCGCCGCGTGCCACGCGGTTCTTCGGGTCCTTGACGATCGCCGGTAGCGCATCGCGTAAGGCCCGGACACCGTCGACGGCCATCATCGAGGCAATCGGGTTGCGATCCTGGGCATAGATGCCCTCGACCGCGTGCGCCATTGCATTCATTCCCGAGGTGACCGACATGCCGACGGGCAATCCAAGCGTCAACTCGGGATCGTAAATCACGACCTCCGGCAAGATCGAGGCATCGCGCACGGTGGTTTTGACGCCGTTCTCGGTTTGCCCGAGGATGGGGGTCACTTCCGATCCGGCATAGGTCGTCGCCACCACGATCTGAGGGCAGTCGTTACGATAGGCAATCGCCTTGCCCAGTCCGATGGTGGAGCCGCCACCCAATGAGAGAACACAATCGGCACCGCTTGCCTCGAACGCCGCAAGCGCTTTTTCTGTCAAATCCACTGGCGTGTGCATGGCCGCTTCGGCAAAGACGCCCGCCGAGACATAGCCCAGGGCCTCGCTGAGTTTTTCGGCATCCTGTTGTTGAAAGGGCGTGGAAAGGATCAGTGCCTTGCGGCAGTGCTGCCCGACAATTTCATTCGCGACTTCGGCCAATTTTCCCGGACCAAAAATGATCCGGGCGGGGTTCAGGGTGCAGGTGAACGGCTGAAGCATCGTTCACTCCGCCGCCATTTCAGGTGTCGGAAGCAGGTCGTAGGCCGCCATCACCTTGTCGAAGCGGGACTGCAACTCTTGTGGTGTTTTGGCGGTCAGTGCAACATAGAAATCCGGACGGATCAGCACATATTTCGCATCGATATCGGTGAGCCAATTCTTGTAGGTGCCTTCGACGTCGATCACGTCGCAGCTACCGCCAGGGGCGCAAATTTGGGTGCCGAAACCTTCGATCTGGGCAAGCTGCGCGCGCTGTTCTTCGCTCAGAGCAGACACCGGATCGGTTTCATACCCGACGAGCACCCAGCCCTGACCCACGGCCTGATCGAAACGGTCGCGCTTGCCGTTGGCTTCGACGACGCCTTGCACGGACAGCTCACCGGCATGCGCGGAGGCATCGCACCACACACCTTCGCCGAGGTGACAAATGTCGGTCGGCACCGGGGTGAAATTGCGCTCGGCCAGCTCTTTCTTCATCACATCGTCGCGTTTCGCGGCCTCGTCATCATCGGCGATACAGATGATCTTGCCGAGGTCCTGCGAGAAGTTGATGTAGTGTTTCGCATGCTCGACGCGCTCGGTGGTGTAGCTGTCCAAAAGACCCAGACCGGCTTTGCCTTCGAGGATCGCGTTGAGACGCCATCCCACCGCAACCGCATCACGGACGCCGGCACACATGCCTTCGCCAGCGAACGGGGGCATCAAGTGAGCGGCATCGCCGCCGATCACGCAACGGCCTTTGTTCCATTGTTTGGCCCAGCGGGCCTGAAAACGGTAGACGGCGGCGCGCTCGAGCTCGGAATTCTCCGGCGTGACACCCCAGGGCTCAAGAAGCTTCCAAGCGTTTTCGGGTTGCGCCAGCTCGGCGGCATCCTCGCCGGGCAGAACCATATATTCCCAGCGACGGCGCGGGAAACTGTCCGGGGTCGGGCCGGGGCCGCCCGGCACTACGGTGGTCGGGCGTTTCGGGTCGCAGAGCTGCCATTGCGCCGGCTCATCGGGGCGCGAGGCGCAATAGTCGAAATCCGGGATCATATCGAGGATGAGCCAGTCGAAGAAATAGCCCTTGTCCTCATTTTCGATGCCGAGGCTTTCGCGGACGAAAGAATTCGCGCCATCGGTCCCTGCGAGGAATTTGGAGCGGATCACCCGGGTCTCGCCATCGGGGCCGACCTCTTCGGGATTGCGTCGGATGGTGAGGGTCACACCCTCGTCATCCTGTTCCATGGTCTCGCCGACCCAACCGCGCAGCAGCGTGATGTTATCCATCTTGCCGGCGATATCGAGGAAACGGTTTTCCATCATCGGTTGGTTGAACCAGTAGCGCACACGCCAGCCAGATGCGGATTGGCTTTGCCAATCGACGATCTGGATGTTCTCGCGATCGGCGTTCTGCCAGTAGTAGAGCTCGTCGTGATAGGAGATCGACGGATCGTCTTCGCTGTTCATGCCGAGGGTGGCGAGAATGCGTGCGATCTCGTGATCATATGTCACGGCGCGCGGCAATTCGTAATGCGTGGTCCAACGTTCCACCAGGGTTACCTTTTTGCCGCGCTGTCCCAGCAGAATGGCAAGTAGCGTGCCGACTGGACCGGCGCCCACGATGGTGACATCGCAAGATACAGCTTGAGTGCCCGATGACTCGGTCATTTTGGAAATCCTCCCTTTATGCGTAAGAGACGGCCCCTGTCGGAAACCGTCTGCCCTCCCGTTCGGTCACATCTCGATGCGTTTCGGATGTATTTCGACCTGTTGCTCTAACGGTGATCTAAAAATGAATGTTCGTCAACTTTGAGATTGAGTCATTTTTGCGAGGATGGAGAGGCTTGAAAATAATTGAAAAATCAGGGCCTTGCTGCTCCGCAGCATAAATCTTGCATTAAACCGCCCTGTTCGAATTTGGATTCGCAGGGTAGGTTGCACGTCAATCTCACGCATGAACGTGATTCGCTTTTGACCCCAGTTATGAGTCGTTTTCAGAGAGCCTATGAAGTCGGATACAAAACCATCTGAAGGGCGTGTTGCCCGGCGCCAGCGCCGAAACCGCGTGGCACTGATCGAAGCCGCGAGCGCGATCATGACCGAAAAAGGCGTCGATGCGACGACGATGCTCGAAATCGCCGAACGCGCAGATGTCGGTGCGGGGACGGTCTATAACTATTTCAAGTCAAAGGATGATCTGGCGCTGGCCGTGCTTGAGAACCTCATGCATATTCTAGCGCTTCGGATCGAACAGGTGACCAACCGTTTCGACGATCCGGAGCAGGTCTACGCCTTCGGGATCAGAACCGTGCTGGACGAGGCCACCGATGATCCGCGCTGGCAGCAGCTTCTCCATCGTTCTGAAGTGATCGCCGACACGGCCTACCGAGTGATGGGGCCTTTCGCGACCCGCGACATGAGACAGGCTGAAGCCGCAGGACGGTTCCGGACGCCCGATCCAGACCTGATCTGGCGGTTGACGACGCAGGCTATTATGGGCGCTGCGCTGGCCATGTCCGAGGGGCGCCTGACGCATGACTGTCGCCGGGACATAATTGTCCGGTTGTTGTGCATGACCGGGATAGGGCTGGAAGGCGCGACAGAATTGGCAGCGCGTGATCGCCCGCCTTTACCCGGGAAAATGTCATCCGACTGACCACTGCCTGAGTGGATTGCGTGAACCTGTCGCTGGCGTACGACGCATTCTTCAGAGGACCAAGCATCCGAGAGGTCATGTTGCGCCCCTCTCGGATTCTCGGGTTTCTCATCCGAACATCGAGTTTGGAATGAACAGAGCAATCTGCGGGAAGGCAATGATCAGCAGCAATCCGACGATCATGGCGATCAGGAAAGGTGTCACCCCTTTGAACACCGTGGTCAGCGGCACGTTATCCGCCACCCCGCGGACCACGAAAACATTGAGGCCTACGGGCGGGGTGATCATCCCCATTTCGATCACGATCACGGCGACGACGCCGAACCAGATTGGATCGAACCCGAGGCTGATGATCACAGGAAAGACGATCGGGATGGTGATGACCAGCATAGACAGCCCGTCCATGAACATGCCGAGCACGACATAGGCCAGCAAGATCACCGCGAGCGTGCCATAGGCCCCGACATCGAGATTGCCGAGTCCGACACCCAGCACCTGCGGAATATGGGTGACCGAGAAGAACGGGTTAAGAATATTGGCGCCAATCACGATCATATAGAGCATGGACGAGGTCTGAAGGGTGCCGAGCACCGCTTCTTTGAAGCCGATCCATGATAGCCGACGCTGAATGAGGGCGAGCAACAGCACCAGACCCGCACCTATGCCGGAGGCTTCGACCGGGGAGAATACCCCGAGATAGATGCCGCCGATCGAGGCGATGATCACGAAGAGCAAGGGCGCCGCTTCGAGCAGGAGTTTGAAGCGCTGGCCGAACGGGACTTTTTCGCCACGCGGACCGGCGTGCTCATCGAGCGTCGCGACCAGCCAGACCACAGCCATGAACAGGACCATCAGGAGAAGTCCGGGCAGGATGCCGGCCATGAACAGCCTACCGATGCTTTCCTCTGTCAGGATGGCATAGAGTACGAAGCCGGTGGAGGGCGGGATCAGGAAGCCGAGCGTGCCGCCAGCGGCAATGGCTCCGGTGGCGAGGCTGTCGGCATAGCCGACGCGTTTCATCTCCGGCAGGGCCACTTTGCCGAGGGTGACGGCGGTGGCGACGGAAGAGCCGGACACGGCGGAGAACGCGGCGCAGCCGATGACCGAGGCAGAGGCCAGGCCGCCCCGGAATCGTCCGACCCAGGCAAAGGCTGCATCATAGAGCCCCCGCGAATAGCCCGCGACCGAAGAGATATTGCCCAGAAGGATGAACATCGGAACCACGATCAGGGAATAATTGGCCACCGCCGAGTAGCTCTCAGTCAGGAGCAGGGCGGAGGCAGACCGCATGCCTTCGAGTATGCCATAGCCGAAGAAGCCGACCACCAGCATGGCAAAGGCCACGGGCATGCGCAGGATCATCAGCACGAACAGGCTGGCGATGCCGATCAGGCCTACAGTTGTATCAGTCATGTTACTGCTCGTCTTTTCCAGAGAGGATCAGGAGAATGTCGGCGACAAACACCATCACGCAAAGAGCCGTCCCCGCCGCCAGCACCGCGTAAAAGGGCCAGACCGGCAGGTTCAGCATATTGGTGGCATCGCCCCATTCCAGCGCATCCATGGATTTCGCCCAAGCGCGTTGGGTCAAAATCGCCAGCACATAGCCTGAGATCAGACGGGAGACGATATCGCCGAACATTCGCCCCCAATGCCCCAACGCCTTGTCGAACACATCGACGCGGACATGGACGCGCTGTTCGGTGGCATAGGGCAGGGAGGCCATGACCAGCGCCAGCGCGACGAGCTGAACGATTTCATTGAGGCCGAGGATCGGCTGGCCAAATGCGTAACGCATGATCACGCCAAAGGCCAGAATAAGCACGAGGCCGATCAGACAGATCCCACCCAGCACTGCCAGGATGTAATTGGCATGGGCAAAATATCTTGCCCATGCGGATTTCTCATACCCGGACATGGCGGATCACTGCGCCAGAGCAGCGACGATCGCCGCGGCCTGACCACCGGTCTCTTCGACGACTTTTTCGGTGACCGGCTGCGACAGTGCGTCAAAGGCCGCGGCCTGATCTGCGGTCAACATGATCACTTGTTTGCCTTCTCCTTCGGCAAAGGCATCAATCCCGGCTTTGGCGACCTTGAGTTGGGTCTCATTGGCGAGCAGAGAGGCTTTCATACCGGCCTCGATCACGGCGGCCTGTTGGTCGTCCGAGAGATCGTCAAAGGCGTCGCGGTTCATCAGGATGAAGAAGGGCGAATTGGTCGTCGCCATCCCCATGGTGAGGTAATTGGCAACCTCGCCGAGACGGAAGGCGCGGGTGGCGGTGGTGTCGATATACGCGCCGTCGATGACACCGGTCTGCATGGCGTTGTAAATTTCGGACACCGGCATCGAGACCGGCGTCGCGCCCCAGGCTTCGATCACCAGTCCGGCGTTGCGCGACGGCACGCGGATTTTCAACCCTTCGAGATCGTCCGGGCTGTCGACCGCGACATCGCGCATGTAGAGCGCATTGCCCGCCGAGGACCAGAGCGACACAAGCTGCACGCGGCGGTATTCGTCTTTCAACAGGTCGATATTGTCCCAAAGATCAGCGGTGCCGCTGGCCTCGTTGATCACCCCCGGAAGTTCGCTGATCAGCGTAAGCGGGAATTGCGAGGCGGTATAACCGGGCAGCGAAACCGCCAGTTCCGCCACGCCGTCGACGACACGGGAATATTGCTCGACCGGGCCCGGGCCCAATTCGCCGCCGGAATAGATCGTGACGGTCACATCGCCGCCGGTGGCCTCGCTCACCATATTGGCAAAGGGCTGGAACGCGCCCTCGACATAGGGATGCATCGGCGGCATGAAGTTGGCGAATTTAAGATCTTCTGCGGCGGCGATAGAGCCCCAGAGGGTCACCCCGGCGAGTGTCAGAGCGGCGGTTGTACGCATATTAGTTCCTCCCAAAGATTGAGCGATCAGGCATGTCCGATCCTCTGCGGCCATGCAATCCTGTGACAGAGTTGTGCCAATCCGTCCCGAAAGCCCAATTCAAAGGGAGGTTCTTCGAATAAGTTTTTGCTATACTCCCCTTCGATCCTTGGCAGCTTGGCGCAAGAGATCGAGCAAGAGGGCCTGCGATTTCGTCGGTTCCCAGTTCCGGCGAGTGGTAAGACCAATGGCACGTCCGGGCCAGGCGCCGGTGACATTGATCCGGGCGATCAGCCCCTTGGCGATCTCTGCCTCGGCCTGGGCGCCCGAGATACATCCGATGAACGGGCCGGCGCTGAGCATCTCGCGCATGAACAGGATTGAGCCGCATTCGATCAGGCTGGCCGGTGGAGCGATGCCGCGATCCGCGAAATAGGCGTCGAACTGCCCGCGCGAGGGGCTGCCGGGCCGCGGCACCACCCATTGCCGATCGGTCAGGCTTTCAAGCGCCGGAGCGGTGCCGACAAGTGGATGATCCGGGCGCGCGACAAAGGCCAGCTCGTCATTGAACAGTGCCTCCTGCATCACATCCTCGATCGGGGCGGGCATCCGCAACGCGCCGATGATCACATCGAGATCACCGCGCCGGAGCCCGTTGAGCAGATCGTCATAGGGCCCGTCATTGACCTCGATCGAAAGGCGGGGACGGCGCTCGCGAAACGCCGCGAGTGCGCGCGGCAGTAGGATCGAACGCGACAGCGGCAGCGCGCCGATCGCGATCCGGCCGACCTCCTGACCGTCGAATTCCGCAAGCTCCGCATCTGCTTGATCGAGCTCGGAAAACGCCAGTCGCGCCGCCTGCGCCAGCGCCTTGGCCGCCGGGGTCGGGATCAGCCCATGGGCGGCGCGTTCGAACAGCGGACGCCCCGCCACGGTTTCAATCTGCGACACCGCCCGGTGGACCGTTGGCTGCGCCAGCCCAAGCCTCTGCGCCGCGAGGGTGAAGTTCTCCGCCTCGCGCACGGCGATCAGCGCCTGAAGCTGTGCGATTGTCACGGTGATTTGCAGCCGGGGCGAGAGATCGCCCAGTACCGGGTCGAGATGAGCAAAGGCGCGCTTGAGACGGCGGGCGAGCAACTCGCCACGAGGGGTGAGAAACACCCCTAATCGCGCGCGGGTAAAGAGATCGCCCCCGGCCGCACGCTCCAGCTTATGCAAGGACTGGCTGACGGCGGGTTGCGACACATTGCAGGTTTCCGAGGCGAGCGTTAGGGAATTCAACTCCGCAACGGCCAGAAAGACCCTGAAATGCCGTATATTTCGTGAAACTCCCATTTTTTCGCCTCTCTCGTTTCTCTCGTGGCCGGATCCGCGCGCGCATCCGGCCCATTCATTATAGCAATAAGTTATCCAAATTCACTCGCAATCAAATTGTCTCACCGGCGGAGCCATGGGACATCAGGGGCGACAGAATTTGGAGGACCTGATGACCAGCCCAAAAACCGCCCTCGTCATTTCCGCCCATGCCGCTGACTTTGTCTGGCGCTGTGGCGGCGCGATCGCGCTTCATGCCGACATGGGCTATGAGGTCACGGTGGCCTGCCTGTCTTTCGGCGAGCGCGGGGAAAGCGCGCGGCTTTGGAAAGAGGGCAAGAGCCTCGATGAGGTGAAAGCC
The DNA here is from genome assembly GCF_003047105.1 of Celeribacter baekdonensis. Taxonomy (NCBI): domain Bacteria; kingdom Pseudomonadati; phylum Pseudomonadota; class Alphaproteobacteria; order Rhodobacterales; family Roseobacteraceae; genus Celeribacter; species Celeribacter baekdonensis. Next base: position 985,443 of record NZ_CP028475.1, on the reverse strand, counting down.
ATTCGTCGTGGCGAGGCCGAAGCGGCAGCAGATAAGCTCGGCGTGGCGCGTCTCGAATGTTTCGATCTGGGCGACTACCCGCTGCATCTTGAGAAAGAAGATAAATACAAGCTTGTGGAGCTGATCCGCGAGGTGCAGCCCGCTTTCATGATGAGCCACAGCCAGTATGATCCTTACAACACCGACCACATGTATATGACACAGGTGGCGCTGGAATGCCGGATGATCGCGCAGGCCTGGGGCCACAACCCCGGCCAAAAGGTGCTGGGTGCGCCGCAGCTTTACCTGTTTGAACCGCATCAGACGGAACAGATGGGATGGAAACCCGACACCTTTCTCGACATCACGCCCGTGTGGGAGAAAAAGCGCGCTGCGATGGAAGAGATGAACGGTCAGGTTCATCTTTGGGACTATTACACTCGTGTCGCACAGCAACGTGCCAACCATTTCAAACGCAATTCCGGCGGGATGTCCGGCGGGCGCGATTGCAAATATGCCGAAGGGTTCCAGTCGATCTTTCCGCGCACCGTCGACGAACTCTGAACCATCCTGCATTCTGCCCCGGTGACAACCTTTTCTCGGCGCGTCTCTCGGGCAGAGGCCAATAAAACAACACACGCACGGGACACCATTTCGGAGGAGACACCATGTCCAACCCCACCAACCCGTCTTTCGACATCGCCCATTTGGGCCATGTCGAAATGCTCACCGACAAATTCGAGGAAAGCCTCGATTTCTTCACCCGTGTCTACGGGCTGAAACTTTCTGCGCAGGACGCGACCTCGGCCTACCTGCGCGCTTGGGATGATTACGAATTCTGCACGCTGAAACTGACCAAATCCGACACCACGGGCGTCGCCCATATCGGCTATCGTGCCGCTTCGCCGGAGGCGCTGGAGCGTCGGGTGAAAGCGATCGAAGAGAGCGATTTCAAGGTGATCGGCTGGAACGACGGTGATCTGTCCCACGGGCGCGCTTTTCGATTCGAGGATCCGTTCGGCCATGTGTTCGAGATCTATTACGACACCAAATGGTTCGAGGCCGAAAACGACGATGTCGCGGCGCTGAAAAACACCGCCTCGGCCTTTACCGGCGCCGCCCCACGTCGGATCGACCACCTCAACCTCCTGTCCTCGGATGTCACCGAGTTCAAACGCTTTATGGAGACCTGTCTCGGGAGCCGCGTGACGGAATATATCCAGCTCGACAACGGGCGTCTGGGCGGGTGCTGGTTCACCGTCAACAACAAGACCTACGATCTGGCTTGTACCGAAGAACATGGCGGCGGGCACGCCCGTTTGCACCATGTCACCTATGCCACCGACCAGCGCGAAGACGTCCTGCGCGCGGCGGATATCTTCCTTCAGAACGGGGTTCATATCGAGACGGGCCCGCATAAGCACGCGGTGCAGGGAACGTTCTTTCTCTATGTCTGGGAACCCGCCGGGAACCGAGTTGAGCTGGCCAATGGCGGTGCGCGGCTGATCCTTGCCCCAGATTGGAAACCGGTGTGCTGGACCCAGACGGACCGGATGAAGGGCCAGGCCTGGGGGCTCAAAACCATCGAAAGCTTCCACACGCACGGCACCCCGCCGGTCAAGAACTAAGGAGATCCAAATGCCCGTTGTCGTCCAGAATATAGAACGTGCGGATCAGAAGGTGATCGACGCGCTCGCCGAGGCCGGTGTCGCAACAGTCCACGAAGCTCAGGGTCGGATCGGCTGCCTGCAATCCTACCTGCGCCCGATCTATCGCGGCGCCAAGATTGCTGGCTCTGCCGTGACCATTTCGGCGGTGCCCGGCGACAATTGGATGATCCATGTCGCGATCGAACAGCTCAAGGAGGGCGACATCCTCGTGCTGGCGCCGACCTCGCCCTGTGACAACGGCTATTTCGGCGATCTTCTCGCGACCTCTGCCCAGGCGCGCGGCTGTCGCGGCTTGATCATCGACGCGGGCGTGCGCGACACGGTCGATCTCGAAGCGATGGGATTCCCGGTCTGGTCCAAGGCCGTGTCCTGTCAGGGCACGGTGAAAGAGACGCTTGGCGATGTGAACCTGCCGATCGTCTGCGCCGGTCAGGCGATCAACCCGGGCGATATCATCTGTGCCGATGATGACGGGGTCTGTGTCGTACGCCGAGAAGAGGCCAAAGAAGTTCTGGCCGCGGCGCAAAAGCGGCTCGATCTGGAGGAGGCGAAGCGTCAGCGCCTGGCCAATGGCGAGCTGGGGCTCGATATCTACGACATGCGTCCGCGTCTCGAAGCCAAAGGGCTGAAATATGTCTGAGGGTATTGCCTGTCTCTGGATGCGCGGCGGCACTTCGAAAGGCGCCTATTTCAGGGCCTCCGACCTGCCGTCTTCGCTCGAGGACAGGGATGCGCTTTTGCTGCGCATCATGGGTAGCCCCGACCCACGTCAGATCGACGGCATCGGCGGTGCCGATCCGCTCTGTTCGAAAGTCGCGATCCTCTCGCCCTCGGCGCGCACGGATGCGGATGTCGATTACCTGTTCTTGCAGGTCTTCGTCGATCAGCCGCTGGTCTCCGGGGCGCAGGCCTGCGGCAATATCCTCGCGGGTGTCGGACCGGCGGCGATCGAGATGGGCATCCTGCCCGCCCATGCCGGTGAGACCCGGGTGCGGATCTTCATGGAAAACACCGGCGAGGTGGCCGTCGCGACGGTTCAAACGCCCGAGGGGCGCGTCACCTATGAGGGCGCGGCCCGGATCGACGGGGTGCCGGGGCATCACGCGTCGATCCCGCTTTTGTTCCAGAACTTGGCTGGCTCCATGTGTGGCGCGCTGCTGCCCAGTGGCAATGCGGTCGATGTGATCGAAGGCGTGGCCTGCACGCTGATCGACAACGGCATGCCGGTTGTGATCATGGCGGCGGTGGATTTTGATCTCACCGGACAGGAGAGCCGCGAGGCGCTCGACAATGACGCGGGGCTCAAAGCGCGGCTCGAAGCGATCCGCCTGATCGCCGGGAAAAAGATGAACCTCGGCGATGTCGCCGAAAAATCCGTGCCTAAAATGACATTGGTCAGCGCGCCCATACAGGGCGGCGTAATCAATACCCGCAGCTTCATCCCGCATCGCTGCCACGCCTCAATCGGCGTGTTCGCCGCCGTCTCCGTGGCCACGGCCGCGACACTCGAAGGATCGCCCGCAGCCAAATGCGCCGAGATGCCAGCGGGCAAGAGTTTTGCCATCGAACATCCCAGCGGTGCTGCGGAGGTGCTGCTGGAACGCAACCCGGCAGGGCAGGTGACCGGCGCAGGAACCCTGCGCACCGCACGAAAGCTCATGCAGGGGCAGGTCTTTCCGGCACCCTACGCCTGAGCCCGTCCGGCGCCACAGCCGTCAAATGCCGGCTCATCCCTTGAGCACAATCGGATCGAGAACAACCGTGTCCGCGAGCGCCACGCTCAGCGTTTCAGACCCCTCCGGTGCCGACACGACAATCTCATAGATCGCGCCGTCGGGGAGCAGACCATCGAATTTGAAATCCCCGAACATGTCGGTCCGGGTCGCGGCGATCTTCTGCCCGTCCCGCCGAAGCGTCACGGAAGCGTCGATCACCACGTCTTTCACCCCATCGGTCTCATGCAGCACGGTGCCACCCAGAAAGGCATGGGTGAAGCGAAAGAGATTTCGGTACCAGACCCGCGGTTTCGCGCCCGCGTCATTGGGTAGGGTTTCCAGCCCGTCCCGTGATGCGCGCGCCGCCATGGCGTCATCCGTGAGCTTGACCGCCTCCATGGCGCCGGTGGGACAGGCCTGCGAGGCGCGGGGTTCTTTCCATCCTTGGTCCAGAAGATGCGCATCGAAGGTCCAGTGCTGCGGCAGGTCCAATTCCTCGTTCCACCAGATATTGCCATAGGGGCAGGCGTCCACGAGGTCGCGGCGGCCCTTGGCCTTTTGCGGGTCGATGATGACCAAGCCGTCATCGCGTTTGCTCACACAGCCCGCGCCGGTATGGACACAGGGCGCATCGTCGCAATGGTTGCACATGCTCGGCAGATAGGCCGTGTCAACAAGGTGGTTACGCCCTCGTACCTTGCGCGTCAGCTTGATCCATTCATGCCCGTGCCGTGGTTGCGGGGCGGAATAGCCGGGGAAATCGTTCTCGACGGTCTCGTCCTTGGTCGCGAGGGTGCAATTGTGACAATTCTCGCAGCGCGCCACGTCGATGATCATGTTCCATTTCTCAGACATGCGATCCATCCTCATTCCGCCGCGATGCCAAAGGCGGCGGTGTCGGTCCATTTTTCAAACTCGATCAGGCAGCTGTTGGTGCCCATGCCGGAGGTGCCCTTGGTCTGCACCCGCGGTGGGGTCAGCAGGTTGAGCGCACCGCCACGATCGACCCGGCCGAAGACCGGGTGTTCGATGAGATCAAGCTCGGCGCAGGATTCGTAGGCCTTGCAGGTGCCCGGCGCCATCAGCGGCGTGACATCGGCGACGCAGATCACGCTGCCGCGTTCGTTATAGACGCGGATCAGATCGTGCTGTCGGATGCCGCGGGTCTCCGCATCCCCCTGTGCGATCCGCATCACCCAGTAATAATAGCCGTCCACCTTCACCCGATGTTCCGGGATGTCGTTGGTGGTCGAATCCTTACCGTCGTTATAGGTGTGGAACGAATAGCGCGGGTGGGTCGTTACCAGTTGCAGCGGGAAACGCTCGAACAAGTCCTTGGTCTGACGGCCCTCCCAGGCCGGGATATAGCGGTTGAGCACGGGGCGCTCCTCATTCGGCGCGGCGCGTTTGAGCGTGCTGGGCAGGAATTCGATCTTGCCGGACTGGGTTTCCAGCCCTTCGAGGAAGCGCTCGCCAAACTGTGAGGGCAGGGGGAGCGGCTCCGGCAGGTCCTTGGGTGTGCCGTTGGCGAACCAGCGATAGGCCACCGCATCACGACATTCGGGTTTCTCGACGGGCACAACGAAATAGCCCTTTTTGACGAAGTCTTTCCATTTCATGTGATATTTGATGTCGGAACTGTCGAAAATCCGTTTCGCCCAATCCAACTCATCGCAGGTCTCTGAGAAAAGCTGTCCTTTGCCCATACGCGACAGGATATCGAAGAAAATCTGGTAGTCGGATTTGGACTCGCCCAGAGGTTCGATACATTTGTGCTGCATCACCACCATGCGGTGATTGAGCTGGTCAGTGTTGTGGTGGATGTAGCCGCCCGAGTTGCCCCATTCGCTGATGTCCCAGCGTTCGAAGCTGGTGCAGGCGGGCAGGATGAGATCGGCAAATTCAGTCTCGCCCTCGCGCCAGATCGACTGGTTCACGACACAGTCGATGCTCTCATGGCGATAGGCGTCGATCATCCGGTCCGAATTGGCGATGGTGCCAAAGGTCGACGAACCATAGCGGTAGATCATGTGGATATGCGGATAGCCGGGTTTCGGGTACTCGAACGGCGTCATCTGCGCCTCCATCGAGAACCCGTCCCACATGAAGCCCTTGGCCTTGCCTTCAAGGATCGCTTCGGCGAGCGCGAGGCGCGGGATCATCTGGGTCACCGGGTTCATCGAGAGCACATGCGGGTTGCGCTGATAATTGTTCACCGCGTTGGCGTTGAATTGCAGATCGCCGGAGATCCCGCCCTCGGCATAGCCGGGGAAGTAGAAATTGTGATCCATCGGCGTGCCGATTTGCAGGTTCCCGAAATTGATCCCCGGTTTGCCCAAGCCCTGCATGGCCATCATCAGGATCATGTTGCGCGCCCATTGAGCACCGGTCGCGTTGCGGCAAGCGCCGCCAAACCCCGCGCCGAGACCGCCCGCGGCGAGATAGGTTTTCTTCTTGCCCCAGGACCGGGCGAGGGCACGGCAGGTATGGGCCGGCACGCCGGTCTCTTCTTCTTGCCATTCCGGGGTTTTATCGACGCCGTCGCTTTCGCCGAGGATATAGGCGCGCCATTCGTCAAAGCCGGTGGTGCGGGCCGCGACGTAGTCCTTGTCGTAGAGCCCTTCCTTGATCCAGACGTTCATGATCGCATGAGCTAGCGCGCTATCCGTGCCCGGTCGGATGCCGATCCAGCGCCCGCCGTAAAGCTGCGCGGTCGGGTTCAGGTTCGGGTCGATGTGGATGAAGTCGATGCCAAGTTCCTTGGCCCAGAACCGTCGCTGCGTGCCTTCCATGCCGGAGGCGTAGCCGCTGGTGGATTCCGGGTCAGAGGACCAAAACACGATCTGTTCAGCGTTCTGAAGCGCGTCTTCGACGGTGGAATAGAACGACGGGATGCCGACGCGGGCCGAGTTGCCATAATGGTGCGTTGCGCCCCAATACCAGCCTTCCCAGCTGTCCGGGTTGGGGTGGATGCGGGTGAACCCGATCATATTGCCGAACCGCAAAAGGGCGGAGAGGTAATAGCCGACATTGCCCCATTGGTGATGCGAGCCGAAATAAAGCGCCATGGCGCCGGGGCCGTATTTGCGGTTCTGGCGTTGAATTTCGGAGACCACGAGATCGAGCGCCTCGTCCCAGGAAATCTCGACATAGCCGGATTTGCCCCGGGTCTGCGGATTGCGCTCGCCGTTCGGGTCCCAATCGACCCGTTTCATCGGTTTGAGGATGCGTTTGTCGGAATAAATCTGGCTCTTGAGGCTTAGGGCGTGCGGGTTCACCGTGCCACGTCGCTTGGGCCTGAATTCTTTTCCGCGCGCCGTGATCGTGTAGCTTTCGGCGTCTTCGGGTTGCAGGTCAATCGGTGTGATCCGCAGGATTTTCCCATTCTTCACATAGACATAGGTCGGGCCGCCATTGCCATTGGTGGTGTAACGGGTCGAGCCGTCAGGCATCGGCATGCCGTATTGCAGGCCGAGCTTGTCCATGTTGTTGATCATCGCGTGAAACCACTGTGCGATGTGATCAGGGCCGATCTGGAGGATGTGGAAATTCTTTGCCGCATGGGTGGCCTCACCCCGGTCCACGGGAGGAGTCAAAAGGCGAACGGCGGTCGGCACGTCCTTGAAAATGATGCGCAGATCGACCTCGGGCAACACACCCGCTTTCGTGGAGAGCTTGCCGTTCTCGAACCGATACCAACGGCCGATCGCGCCGTCCTTGGTCTGAATTTGAACGGTGGCATTGTGCCGCTTTATCAGCTCGGCCTGCACCGGAAATTTGCGCGCCGAGCGTTTCAAAAGCTTCGGCAGCATGAAAAGAATGGATTTGAGAACGGTTTCTTTCACGGATTTTCCTCCCTGGGGTC